>CANQRM010000008.1 GCA_947626265.1 uncultured Oscillospiraceae bacterium | reverse complement strand
ATTCTACAGCTTCGGCTTTGAGTTGGCAAAACACGGCTGGCTGCCGTGCACCTTGCCTCAATCTTTATTGTAGGAGGGATAATCTTTATGGACGAGAGAACCTATAAAACCATTGCCACCGCCGCGGGCAAGGCGAAGATCGCCGCGGCGGCGGAGGGCGGCGGCAAGGTGAATATCACCCAGGCCGCCGTGGGCGACGGCGGGGGCGCCTATTACGTCCCGACCGACGACATGACCGAGCTCAAACATGAGGTCTGGCGGGGGTCCATCGCGGCAAAGTGGATCAACGAGGAGAGCCCGAACATCATTGACGTGAAGATGATAATCCCCGCGGACGCGGGCGGGTTCACCATCCGGGAGGCCGGCATTTTCGACGAGGACGGCACCATGATCTGCGTGTGCAACCTGCCGGACACGGAGAAGGTCATCATATCCACCGGCGCGGCCGGCACCCTCACGATCGTCATGCACCTCATCATCACGGACGCCGACCACGTGGAGTTCTTCATCGACCCGCTGCTGGACATCGTGAACGCCGAGGACGTGGAGCGCATGATCGGCACGGCCATGACCGCGCATAACGCCGACGGCAAGGCCCACGAAGTGCAGCGCCAGGTGATAAGCACCTACGACGACATGGCCGGCATGGAGACCGGTATGCACGACCTGGGCGCGGAAAAGGCCCGGGACGTGCTGCTTTTGGGCCAGAACGAGGAAGGGGAGCAGACCGCGGACCTTCCCGTGACGGCCCTGCACAACATCATCGGCGCCGCCGAAACGAAGCAGGCCCCAGCGGACGGGGACTATATCCCGGTCATCGACAGCGAGGACCAGGACAAAATGAAACGCTTTCCCGCCCGGGCCCTCTCTTCCGGGACCAGCTTCACCGTGCAGGTGGCTCAGGCCAAGTGGAGCGGCGAGGGGCCCTACACGCAGACCATCAGCGACGAGCGGTTCATTGCGGACGCCAAGTACACCTACATCATGGGCATGAACGGCTCCAGCCAAGCGGGCTATGAGGGCGGCGCCCTGTGGGCCAACGACATCTCCACCAATGGGCAGATCACCCTTGTCTCCAAGGACGAGCAGAAGGAGGATCTGACGCTGAACGTCCTTTGCATCAGCACCACCGACGACGGCGGGCCCGGCACGGCGGCCAAGGTCATGAGCACCGTGGGCGCGGACAGCGCCCTGCCCATCCCGGCCCAGCTTATCATCACCACGCCCCCCACCAAGAAAGACTACTACGTGAACGACGTGTTTGACCCCAAGGGCATGGTCGTGGAGGTCGTCTTTTCCGGCGGCACCCAGGTCCAGGTGGAGGCCTACAAGGTGGAGCCTTCCGGGCCGCTGCCGGAGGGCACGGATCACGTCACCGTGTCCTACACCGAGGGGGACAAGACCGTTTCCGCCGAGCAGGACATCACCGTGAAGCGGGAGAGCTTTTCCATCCCCGTGCAGAGCGGGACGCTGACCTACGACGGCGAGAGTAAACAGCCCGGGTGGAACAACTACCTGCCGGATAAAATGAGCATTTCCGGGGACACCAGCAAGATCAACGCGGGCACCTACCACGCCACGTTCACGCTGCTGGACGCCGCCCGGTATCAGTGGGTGGACGGCGAGAAGGGCGAAAAGTCCGTGGAGTGGACCATCAACAAGGCCCCGGGGAGCATCGACATCCAGCCCAAGACTCTCTCCCTGGGCATCACCGGCAAGACCGGGACCATCACCGTCACCCGGGCGGGCGACGGCGTTGTTTCCGCCCAGTCCGACCAGACCGGCACAGCCAGCGTGCAGGTCCAGGATACGAAGGTCACGGTCACGGGCGTAAAGACCGGCCACGCCACCATCTCCGTGAGCGTGGCGGCGGGGACCAACCACCTGGCGGCGGGCCCTGTGACCTGTTCGGTGGATGTGGAAATTCCTTCCACCGTCCTGAACGAAAACTCCTGGAACGTCATCAAGCAGATATCCGACGCCAACCAGGGGGCCAACTACTGGCATGTCGGCGACAAGAAGGGCATCAAGATCACCGGCAAGGTGGGCGGCCTCAGCCTCTCCAACCTTGCCATCGACGCCTTTATCCTGGGCTTCAACCACAATTCCGCCAAGGAGGGCACCAACAAGATCCACTTCGCCCTGGGCAAGATCGACGACAAGCTTGTGGGCCTCTGCGACAGCAAGTATAACACCAACGCTTCCGGTGACGCCGGCGCCTTCACCATGAACACCAGCAGCACCAACACCGGCGGCTGGGCCAGCTCCCACATGCGGATGGTCATCCTGGGCGGCGACAAGGCCCCGGCCAGCGCGGCGGCGAACACCCTTCTGGCAGCGCTGCCGGAGGACCTGAAAGCCGTCATCAAGCCCGTTACCAAGTACACGGACAACAACGGCGGCGGCAACAACAACGCGGGGAACGTGACCGCCACCACGGACTACCTGTGGCTGCTGGCAGAGTTCGAGATACAGGGCGCCAGGACCTACGCCAACAGCACGGAACAGGCGAACCAGCTCCAGTACGACTACTTCAAGGCCAGCAACCCGAAGATCGTATACAAGCACAACGAGACAGGGACCGCCGCCTGTGCGTGGCTCCGCTCGCCGCATTTCGGCCGCAGCGACGCCTTCTGCAATGTCCACACGGACGGGTCTGCCACCAACCACGACGCCTATTATTCCCTCGCGATGCTGGCCGGCTTTGCCGCCTAATCCAGCGAAGCGATCCGCCCACATCCAGCCCGCGCAAGCGGGCAACGTCCAAAGAACCCCGAAGATACCGGCACCCGGGCAACCGGGCGCCGTCATCGGTCGGGGTCCTTTCTCCTTCTTCCCACGCGACCCGCTGCGCTGGGCTCGCGTGGGAGCCCTGAGAGGCGCGTGGGCGGTCGTCAACCTGCACAAAGACCCGCGGCGAAAAACGGCGGCGGTTTTCCGACCGAAGTTTTACGCGCGCGGGTAGGTTTTACCTACCATGGTAGGTATCTCCCCCCTATAGTCCCCCCATTTTCCCCTATTCGTCATTTTGCCGAAGGAGCCTGCAGCATGTCGGTCCTGAAAGAAAAGCGCACCACCAGCAAGGCGGAGTTCGTGAACGTGGCAAACCGGATATACGTGGAGACCATCACATTCTTGTCCAGACTTTCCGCCCGGTATTCCCGGCTCATTGCAGAGCCGACGGCGGACCTGGCCGGGGACGTGATGGACTACGCGGAGAAGGCCAACGCCACCTTCCCGGACGACGAGCAGAAGCGGAGCAAGCGGCGGGATTACCTGCTGACCGCCAACGCCTCCCTCAGCGCTTTGGACGTGCGGCTCACCCACTGTTACATGATCCTTGCCATGAATCCCCAGGGCGCCTTCACCAACGGCAAGGGGGAACATGTGGACAAGAGCGACGCCACGCGGAAGCTCGACAATATGGCCCAGTCCCTTGGGGAGCTCATAGACCAGGAGGAGAGGCTTTTGCGCGGCCAGATCAATAAGCTGACCGAAGAAAAGAAATAAGTTCAAAAGCGGTGTATCTCTGATAACGCCCGGCCGTGCTGGGCGGCGTGCGCGCCGCCAATGCGTGGCTCCGCTCGCCGAATTACAACAACAGCAACAACTTCTGCAATGTCAACACGGACGGGTCTGCCAACAACAACAACGCCAATAATTCCCTCGCGATGCTGGCCGGATTTTGCATTGCCGGGTCACACGGAGTAGCCGAAAGGTGAAAGACGACCCTTGCAAAAGGAGAGATACTTCCGGGGCGAGAGCCCGAAACTGACCGCTGATGCTCCTGCACGGACGCTGCTTGCATGGCGGGGGATGTGCCTTACCCCGTTTCATGTGCCGGAGCAAAGCAGTCTGGACGGCACCCTACAAGAGGCTGTACGGCGGTCGAATAACTCATTTTTTGGGGAGGCGGAGACATGACGAGCGAGGAGCGCCGGGAAGGGCGATACCAGCGCCGTCAGGCCGCCCGCCGGCGGCGGCGCGAGGCCCGGTGCGAGGCGCTGGGCTCCCTGGAGGACGTTTTCAGCTACAGGAAGATGTTTCTCTACGGGAAAAAGTGCTGCAACGGCGTGCGGTGGAAGCAAAGCACCCAAAATTTTGAACTGCATCTTTTCTCGGGAACGGCTGTCCGGCGGAGGAAGATCCTGCGGCGGCAATACCGCGCCAAGCGCTGCATCCACTTCATCATTCAGGAGCGGGGCAAGACCCGCCCCATCGACGCGCCCCACATCACGGACCGGCAGATACACAAACTGTTCTGCAATGAGGTCCTTATCCCCCTGTACACCCCCGCCATGATCCACGACAACGGGGCCAGCCGCAAGGGAATGGGCCTGCACTACCAGTACAGGCGCCTGGCCGATCAACTGCGGTGGCATTACCGGCGGTACGGACGGACCGGCGGCGTGGCCACGCTGGATCTAAAGCAGTTCTTCCCGGGCGCGCCCCGGTGGGTCATCTTCCAGCGCCACGCCCGGTATATCACCAAGGAGGACCTGCGCCAGCTCGCGGACCGGATCGTGGACCAGGCGCCGGCCACGGCCCCGGGCCGGGGTATGCCCCTGGGCCTGGAGCCCAGCCAGCAGGAGATGGTAAGCCTGCCGTCGTCGGTGGATAACTGGCTGAAATGCCAGGTGGGCGCCCACTGTGCGGGCCACTACATGGACGACTATGCCATTATCATGCCGGACATAGAGCAGTTGAAGGCCGTGGTCCGGGAGATGGTCCGCCGGTTCGAGGCTATGGGCATCCGGGTCAACAAGCGCAAGTGCAAGATCACGCCCCTGACGGAGCCGTTCCGGTTCTGCAAGGCACGGTTCACCCTGACGGAGAGCGGGCGCGTCATCATCAACGGCAGCCGGGACGGGATAAAGCGGGCCCGCCGGAAGCTGAAAATGTTTCATCGGGAAGTGGAGGCCGGCCGGCGGAGCCTGGCGGGCGTCCACGACTTCATGAACAGTCACGAAGCGTACTACAGGAACTTCAACGACCACGGCCGTCTGCTGCGGCTGCGGCGGCTACATCATGCTATTTTTGGAGGTGCATCATGTACAGAGTTATCAAAGACGGCGTAAATATCGGGATGACGGAGAGCCCGACGTACATCACCCGGGCGGACAACGGCTGCTTCATCCTGTGCCAGGAGTTCGAGGCCAAGGGCATAGCCTTTGAGGGCACGCCCTATCACCTCTTGGGCCGGGAGCCTATGGAGGGGGCGGAGGACGTACTTCTGGAGGCCACGGACGCCGGGGCGGAGATCGTCAAGACCAACACCGCCGGCGGGATCGTGTTCGTCACCATGGCGGAGGCCGGGAACATCGACGCCACCACCGCCGCGGAGCACGCGGAGCTGTTCGCCGAGTGGGCCTACCCTGTGGAATACAAGACCGGGCAGATCAGGCGGTACAACGGGAAGCTGTACAAGTGCGTGCAGGATCACACTTCTCAGGCCGATTGGACGCCGGACGCCGCCGTGAGCCTGTGGAGCGTCACCGCGGACCCGGCGGAGGAGTGGCCGGAATGGTCCCAGCCCGTCGGCGCCCACGACGCCTACGCCAAGGGCGACAAGGTGAGCTGCGACGGGAAGCACTGGCAGAGCAACACGGACAACAACGTGTGGAAGCCCGGCGTCTACGGCTGGGACGACGTGACGGAGGAATAAGCCGTGGAGCACCGTTACATTGCCCGGAAGCGCGCCCGGTTCAACGCCATATGCGGCCCGGTCAACATCCCCTTCGGCACCGCCGTGGAGGAGTTGGCCGGTTTTCTCTCCCTGGGGCCGGACAGGCCGCTGTGCGATCCGGCCAGCCAGAACGGCGAATACTTCTGCGCCGACGACGACGGCCGGGGCCGGGAGCGGGCCAGTCTTATCAACGCCATCCTCGCCCGGCTGCAAAAGCGGGACAAGCAGTATCAGGCCCGGTGGGACAAGATATGGCGGTCCGCGCTGTGCGCCCGATACCGCCGGCCGGACATAGACGACAGGTGGCTTTGGGGCCACGCCTTCTTCTGCGCCCCGGTGGAGGACCTGGCGCAGATAGCGGGCCTTATCGGCGCGGCGCCCGGGAGGGGATGACGCCGTGGGAAACCTGCAAATGATCGAGGGGCTATGCTCTATATGCGAGGAGCTGGCCCGCCTGGTGCGGGTGATGGCGGAGCGCCTGGCGCAGCTTGGGGACACTTCCATGTCTGACGAGATCGCCGCAGCGGACGCCCGATACAGGGCGGTCCTGGGGATAGACGACGCCCCGGGAAATTCTGAACAGGGGGATGGCAGGAGATGAAAAACGCGATCTGTACTGCCGCCGGCGTGATCGGTGGCGCCATAGCATCACTTTTTGGAGGATGGGACACCGCATTGACAACGCTTATCATCTGCATGGCGATAGACTACGTTTCCGGTCTGGTCGTCGCCGGGGTGTTCCACACATCCAAGAAAAGCGAGAACGGGGCCCTGGAGAGCCGGGCCGGATGGAAGGGGCTATGCCGTAAGGGTATGACCCTGTTGATCGTCCTCATTGCCTGCCGCCTGGACCTGCTGGCCGGGACCAACTACATACGGGACAGCGTAGTCATAGGCTTCGTAGCCAACGAGGTAATATCCATCGTGGAGAACGCCGGCCTTATGGGTCTGCCGCTCCCCGCGGCCATCACCAAAGCAATAGACATCCTTACAGCGAAAGCGACCAAACACGACAACGGCGGCGACGAATGAGCGCCGTTGAAATTTTTTTAGGAGGAAAACCCAATGAAAAAGATTCTCTTCACCCTCTGCATCCTGGTCCTGGCCATGTGCATGTTCGCCTGCCTGTGCCTGCCGGCCTTTGCCGCTGAGGCATCCGAGCCGCCGGCCGACACCCCGGCGCCTGTCTACACCGCCGAGCCCAGCGCCACGCCCGAGGCCACCCCGGCGCCCGAACCTTCCGGCGGCGACACTCCCAGTCTGGACCCCGGCGACATCGGCACCTGCACCGCTATCACTATTATTTGTTTTTTGATCGGCATGGCGGTAAAGGCCAGTCCTCTGGATAACAAATGGGTGCCCATCATCGTGGGCGCGGCCGGCGGCATCATCGGCGCCCTGGCTCTCTGGTTTATGCCCGGCTTCCCGGCGAAGGACATTATATCTGCCATTGGCGTCGGCGTCCTCTCCGGCCTGGCTGCCGTAGGCGTTCACCAGATCGGCAAGCAGCTCTCCGGCAACACGTAATCAAACCTGCCCGCGTGGACATATCGCCCACGCGGGCGCATTTTTTGGGAGGTGACTCACATGGCGACGGCAAAACAGGTCCTTGCCGCAGGCGAGGCGCTGGCCGGCGAGAACGAAGCCATAACAGGGGCCAACGACACCACCGTCAATAAAGAGGCCGGTCTTGTCGGCACCGCCTACTGCGGCGGCTTTGTGAAGTACGCGCAGAAGCACGCCGGCTCCACGCTGCTGGACGGATGCAGTAACCCGTGGTATGTCCCGACGCTCCACAGCTTTATGAAGGCCATGGGGTGGCCCCAGGTCAAGACCCCGCAGCCGGGCGACATCTTCATCGAGGGCGACGACATGCACACCGGCTACTGCGACGAGTATATAGGCAACGGCTACATGCTGACGCTGGAGGGCAACTACGGCCACGTCAAAGCGTCGAAGGCCGACGCCAGAAACGGCACCGGCGCCTTCTATGAGGGCATCGGCTTCCGCAAGACATCCATATCCGGTTTTATCTTCTTCCGCCCGCCCTACGACGAGAACGGGAAGGAGCCGGGCCCCACCCCGGAACCGGTCAAGAGCCCCGCCGAGTATGTGAAGGACTGGCAGCGCTGGCTTGGCGTCACCGCCGACGGCGTGCCCGGGGCCAAGACGGCGGATGCGAACTTCGCAAAAATGTTCGTCGCCCTTGTCAAGGCCCATCCGGCCAGGGAAGGGCAGAAGGGCGACTTCATCATGTGCATACAGGGTATGCTTTACGCCGCCGGGTATGACGCGGGCGGGCTGGACGGTGATTTTGGCTCTGGCATGAAGGCCGCGGTCAAGAAATTCCAGAAGGCCAAGGGCCTGGGCGATGACGGCGACGTGGGCGCCGATACCATGGCCGCCCTGATCGACGGTGCTTTCAAATGAACAGGAATGACAAGGCGATATTCATCCTTGCCACGCTGTTCATCCTGTCCCTGCTTTACCTGATGGCCGTGAACCCTCAGAACGCCACGGACCCAACCCCTGCCCCGGCCCCTACCCCGGTGCAGGGGCGGGCCGCCTGGGACGACATGGACGCGGCACAGCTATCATGGGTGATCGAGGGAATACAGGAGCGTATGAGCGACCTTGCCGACGATCTCCACTACGCCCAGCACCTGCAACGTCAGAAATACCTTGAAGATTCTGGCGCCCAGTAAACCGGGCGCCATCATCGGTCAAGGTATTTCTTCCTTCTTCCCGCGCGACCCGCTGCGCTGGGCTCGCGTGGGAGCCCTGGCAAAGCGAACACTCTTGACGGAATGCCCATTGTTGGGAGGCAACCTTTTGTTGGGAGTTGAAAGCAAGAGCCCCGGTGTGATCCACCGGGGCTTACTTTTTGGCCCTTACTACTTGTCATAATATTAAGGAGTGAAAACACATGAAATTGGTACAGCCCATCCGGGATCTTGAAGTGCTCCAGCGGTGCTTCGAGATCGCCCGGGAACATGACCGCCACCGCAGGACCGGGGAAGTATGCTGGGAACTGATACTGCTGGTGGGGCTCAATACGTCGGTCCGTGTGTCGGATTTCCGGCGGTTCAAGGTGGGGGACCTGCGGGGCCGGGACTACGCTCAGATACAGGCGAAAAAGACCGGCAAGGAGGCCCGGATCCTCATAAACCCCACAGCCAGAAAGGAGATCAACCGGCTTCTGGCCGGGCGGCCGGCGGACGAGTATATCTTCCAGAGCCGCCAGAAGGACAGCATTACCCACAAGCCCCGGCCCATCTCCCGGCAGCGCTGTTATCAGATCATCAACCGCATAGCCCGGCAGGCGGGCGTGGAGGAGCGGATCGGGTGCCATACCCTGCGTAAGACCTTCGGCTACCACTACTATCAGACCACCGGCGATGTCGTCAGCTTGCAAAGGATATTGGGCCATTCCTTCCAGCGGGAGACACTGGTATACATCGGCGTGGTGCAGGAGAACATCGACGAGAGCATGATGAAGATGAACATGCTGACCGGCCGGCGGCTCCCCCGTGAGGCGCGCCAGGCGACACATATATAATATATAGGGGAGGACATACCATGAAGAAGAGAAAATTGAACGTGGAGGAGAATACCAAGCTGGCCCGGGCGGCCGGCAAGACCCGCCATCAGACCGGGTATCACAAGAAGATCAAGAACCCCTCGACCAACTACGTGGGGGACGTGCATAAGGCTTTCTGTAAGCGGTGCATGGCCTACAACAAGCGGTGCCCGCTGGGCCCCGGCAAAATGAGCACCTGTTCCCTGTAAAAGACGGCCCTCGGAACGCTCCGGGGGCCGCTATTTTTATGCCCATTTGTCCCAGTCTAGGGGCGTTTATTTTACATATTAAGGCATGGTAAAACACAGTTGGGGCGAAAACCGTCAAAGCCCTGATACGCTGGGAAAAACCGGGCCCATATGTGTTTAACACAACCTCCTATTATGAATAACTCAGGAGCGGGACCGGGCGCCCGCTGGGAGGAGGGGGCGGCGGATGTTTTCGCGGCGTCACGGAAACATCTTCGCGGCGTCACGGCGTCGGATGGACGACGAGGATTCATAGCCCTTGCAGGCAAGGCCTATTCATCGGTCGTCGTTCCTCCTCCTTCTTCCCACAAAACCCGCTTCGCTGGGCTTTCGTGGGAGCCCTATATATAGAAAAACAGCCCGCAGGAAGGACCTGCAAGCTGTCTCAAATGATCCGGCGGCGTTGCGGCGTCGGAATGGCCCCGGGGATTCATAGTCCTTGCAAGCAAGGCCCATTCATCGGCCGGGGCCATTCCTCCTTTTTCCCACGGGACCCACTTCGTTGGGCTCCCGTGGGAGCCCTATGAAATGATCCGGCGGCGTTGCCCGGAATGGTCCGGCGGCGTCACCGCCGGCGGCCGACATGCCACACCACGTCCACGCCATGCCCCTCGTCCCGCGGGGGCTTTTTGCCGTCGCCGGCCGCCGCGCGGGAAATGCCGTGGATGATCAGCGCCACGCCGATGACGATCAGTAAAACAAATATCAGTTGCATATTATCCTCCGTTTCGAGATATATCCTCACGGATCAGGCGCTTGATATACCGCTGTACGCTCTCCTCGGTCTCGATCCTTGCCAGTATATCAGCGTCGGTTTTTACGTTGAACTTCAATCCTATGTGTCGTGTGTTTTCCACGTCGTACCGTGACTTAGAGGCATTGCGCGCCCGCCGGGCTTCCTCTTCGGTATTATAGATACGCATGGTGCTGGCTCCTTTCGGTATTACCTATAATGAATATATATTAAAACTTCCCCGCGCCGCTGTCAATCCGGCGGCAGCGGATTTTTGCGATTTTCCACCCGGCCGGCCCAGGCCGATGCCCCGGGCGTGGTGCCCGGGGCGGGGGGCGCGGGCCCAGGCCGGCCCAGGTCGGACCGGCCCGGGCGCCGTTACTGCCGGGCCGCCAGGGCGGCAAATTCCTCCGGCGTCATGGCGTCGGACTCCTCCGGGGCCAGCTCGGCGGCGGCCTCCTCGGCGGCCTTCTCCGGCAGCTTATACCAGGTCCCGTCGTTCCAGTCGGTGACGCCAACGCACCATTCGCCGGACCAAGGCCGCTTGGCAGGGATCCTGACAAAGGGCTTTTCTTCCCCGGTCTGCAGGGTGATGCTCTTATCTGTGGCCCGGATGATCGTAAATGTGACCGTTTCGGTGGTATTCTTGGCGTGGTTCCAGCGCCGGCATTTAAAGGTCTCTCCCACCTTAAAGGGGTGCTTTTCCTGCTTCTTTTCGCAGGGCTTCACGCTCTTGATCTCGGCATAGGAACAGGCGAACACGGCGCCCGCCAGAAACTTCACCATGACGTTTTTAGGGCCGCAGGATATGACCTCGCCCTGCCCATACTTGCTGACGACCACGCCGTAGCCGGGCTTTACGTTCTCGGCGGAAAATTGGACGCCTCCCAGGTTATCAAGAGCCTCTTGATAATATCCCAGCTCGTCTAACAGGACCTCCAGGCGCTCCGTATCGGCGTCGATCTGCTTTTGCAGGTCCTCCGGGGACAGGGTGACGGCCCAGCCGTATTTATCGCGGGGCTCCCCGCCGGCGGCGATGGTCTCAAGATAGCTTTCATACTCCTTGATCCGGCCGCCCACCTTGCGGATGCCGCTTTCTCTCTCTTTGATACGGCGCATGATAAATCCCTTGTCCTGCAGCTCCTTGGCCGCGGCGGTGGTCCGGGCGGTGGCGGCGCGCTCTTTCCAGTATTCGGACCGGCGCAGCTCGTCAAAGCCTTTTTCATAGGCCGCAAACATCTTCTCGCGGCGGCGGGTAAAGGCCCGGCCGGCGGCGCTGTCAATGTTCGGTTGGGTGAAAAATGCCGTGTCGCCCTTTTCGTGCATGGCGTTTATAGGCGCCTGCAGCCTTTCGCCTTTCCTCTCGGCGGCCTCGGCCCGGCCCTCGTACCGGTCCGCGCGGCGCTCAGCACGCTCTTGCTTCCGGGCTTGCTGCTCAGCGAAAGACAGCCTCTCGCCCTCCGTACCGGCGTCCTCCAGGCCTATACTCTCCGCCACTTTCCGGGCAAAGTACAAATTGGGCTCCTTGGCGCGGCTGATCCAGCAGCCGGACCGGCGCCCCCACAAGAAATTGCTTTTGATCTCGGATTTCTGCGCATCGGTCAGGGCGGCATAGGTGGATTTTTCAAAGTGCAGCTCCAGCTTGCCCGTTTCTTTGTTCAGGATGAAATAATTTTCGCTCATGGTGTTGGCTCCTTTTCAGAAATGATTTTGCGGCGTTGGTCTCCCGCGACGGCCCGGGGCCGTTTCGGGCCGTGACCGGCGGCCCATCGTCAGGCGGGCAGGTTATTTATAAATTCCTCCGGGTTCATCACCGGGCTCACGGCGGGCAGCGCGGCGGGCTTTGCCGGCGCCGGCTTGGTCTGCGCCGGCTTGGCCGCGACGGCCGGGGCGGGATTTTTCCGGGGCCTTCCCCGGGGCCGCTTTGGGGCGGCCGGGTCCGGGGCGGGATTTTTCCGGGGCCGCCCGGGCCCGCGCTTGGGCTCAGCCGGTGTGGCAGCTTTGGCCGGCGCGGCGGGCTTGGATGATGCGGCGGGCTCCCGGCTGGGCGGCGTCCGCTTCTTTGGCTGTTCGTTTTCGCCGCCGGCAACAAGCGCCAGGATGAAACAGGCCGCCAGGAACAGGACCGCAACAAGGGGATTTGAATATATCAAGAATAAAAGCTCTGTCATGTTGATACCTCCCATTCAGGCCGCCAGCGCGGCGGCAAATTCCTCCGGGGTCATGGCGTCCCGGGCCGCCAGTTCCTCAAACTGCTCGGGGGTCAGCTCGGCGGCGGGCTCCGCCTCGGCCGGCGCGGGGTCCGGGGCATATACTCCTGGCGCAATGTCCGCTTCCTTACGGACAGGCAGTAACAGGGCGTCCCCGGCGGCGTCAATGACGTAGATGCGGCGGCCGGCCGGGCTGGGGCTCGCGTTGTAATACCATTTCCCGGCGGGGAAAAGCTGGAGAAGATCACGCAGGCAGGACACCTCCGCGGCGGGCTTTCCGGGGCCGAAGTCATACGGGCGGTTTTCCCGGCATTGCCTGTTCAGCGCGGCGCGAATCTTTAAATCTGCTTCGGTGGGCGGCGTCAGCGGCTCCAGGCCGTTCATGTCTCCCATGACGGCGGCCACGTTCAGGGGGTCAAGCGGTTTTCCTATTTCCACGCCAGATATTACGCGGTTGAACCG
This sequence comes from uncultured Oscillospiraceae bacterium, assembly GCA_947626265.1. Lineage (GTDB taxonomy): Bacteria > Bacillota > Clostridia > Oscillospirales > Oscillospiraceae > CAJOIG01. Next base: position 110,415 of record CANQRM010000008.1, on the reverse strand, counting down.
GTAAAGGCGGTAGCCGTCCGTGGCGCACATCTTCCCCGTGGGGGCGTCGATCCATGCGGCCTGGTAGTCAGGGCGGTTCCGCAGGTGCTTTTCCTTGAAGAGCCGATTGATAACAAGGGCGGCTTTCCGGTCCTCTTTGCTTTCCGGGGCGTTCTTCCCGTTGTACTTGGCCCATGCCGCCTGGATGGATTTCACGCGCTTATGCTCGGCGGCGTTCCTCGCATATCTTCCCAGCGTCGGCATTGCCTCGGCGATCCTCTTCACGGTCTCGGCGTTGCCGGGGCGGTGCTCGTTCTCCTGCAGCAGCTTAAACATCGCCTTCACGTTGGCGGCCGGGGCAATAGCAAGCCACTCCGGCGTAAAGCTGAGATATCCTGTGCCGTGCTCCACGGTGATAAGGTCAGAGTTGCACATAGTGTTGGCTCCTCTCAAAATGATTTGGCGGCGTTGGTTTTCCGCGACGATCCCCGGCCGGGGATCGTTTCGGGCCGTGACCGGCGGCCCATCGTCAGGCGGAATAATTCGGCGGCGTTACTCGTTCTTGCAGCCGGTCAGCTCGTGCCACTGGACAAGGGCGGTTTTTATATTCCCGTGGATCCCTTGCAGGGCCTTCCATTCGTCCCCGGCGGGGTCTTTGATAAGCTGCCGATAGAAAAAATACTTTTCCAGTTCGGACAGACTGTTAAATACTTCTTGTTCGCTCATGGTGCCGGCCTCCTCTCAGGCGTACAGGGCGCGCAGCTCGCCGGACAGGGCCACGGCGGCCCGGTGCGCCTTGCAGGTCAACTTCTTGTTGTAGCTGTTCATGGCCTTGGAGAAGTAAAAGCCGGCCTTCTCCAGGGCCGCGGCGGCCGCGGCGGTGGGGGTGGTATCAAAGATAACGCGGGTCCGGCTCGTTTCGCCGTCAAAGAGGATGCGCCAGCCGTTGCCGGTGATCGTCTGCCCAATAAAATCTTTGGATGCGGCCGGGGCGGGCGCGTCCTGGGGGAGTTGCCCGGCGGCGGGCTGCTCGGGCTCGGCCTGGGCGGCCTGGACCGTTTCAGCGGCGGGCGCCTCGGCGGTCTGCTCCTGCTCGGCCTCGGCGGTATATTCGTTGCGCTGTACTGCAACGATGTTGCCGGCGGCGCTGACGGTGGCGGTGTAGCCTTCCGGGATCGTCTCGCGCTCATCGGCCTCAGCGGCCACTACGGCGGGCGTATCGGCAGGCTGCTCCTGGGGGACCTGGGCGGCCTCGGCGGCGTGGGCGGCCTTCTCGGCCTTGGCGGCCGCCAGCGCGGCGGCGTGGTCCGGGTGCCCTTCGGGGAAGCGGACGCGCTGCACCTCTGCAGCGCCGGGGACCGTGACGAATGCCATAACTGCGCCGGTCTTGGTGATGCTATAGGCGGCGGAATAGGTCTTGCCTGCGACGGTGATAGAATCGGCGGTGAAAGTGAAGTTAGACATGTTGTTTTCTCCTGCCCTTTTACCCTGGGCGGCGGGTTATTTTTTGTTTTGCCCTGCTGGGCTGGGGCTGGGCCGCTTTGACCGGTGCGGCCCGGCTTGGGTGTCCGGCTGGAATGGTCCCGGGGCGTCATGCCTCAGCGGGTTTATCATCCCGAATATCAAGTATCATCTTTACGGCCTTTTCCGCCCGGGCGGCGGCGCTGATTATCATGCGTTTATCATTCTTCAACGCCTGCAGCCAGCTTTGAACATAGGCGGCGGAATTGGAAAAGCTTTGGGGGGTCTCCAGGCCCAGCGTGTGCAGGATGGACGCGCTGCCGATCTCGGCTGTCAGTTCCTCTTTGCTGTAGCTCTCGGAGCCGAATGCAGCCAGTCCGCCGGCCGTGTTCAACCGGTTCAGGCACGTTTTGTGGCCGGTGCTGTGTGTGGCCTCGTGAAACGCTGTCCCGTAATACTCGGCCGTATCGGTGAACTGCTCCCGCAAGGGGAGATGGATCAAATCCCGGCCGGGGCTGTAATAGGCCTCGTCGGATATGACCTGCTCAAAAGTGATGCCCTCGCGCTTGATGTAGCCGGTAAACGCTGCCTCGGCGGCGTCGTCAGTGGCGGGGCCGGCTGTCTCGGGCGCCTTGTCCCACTTCGGCGCTATGCCTTCGGTGTCGTCGATATGAAACACCTGGAAGTAACGCAGGACCGGCAAATTGATGTAGACCGGATCCCCGCCGGCGTCAATGACCGGCTGCCCGGCGTCGTCGGTCTCGGGCTTGCGGTAGACCTTCCAGAATACCACAAACCGGGCCTTGGCGCCCTTCTTCACCTTCCCGCCGGCGTCCTTCACCTGATTGAACGTCAGATATTCGCCCGGGCGGTCAAGGATCATTTGGTTAAGCAGGGAATAGGGCCGGCCGGTGGCGTGGGATATTGCCCCGTCGGGGCGGCCGCTCCAGGGCTTGCGCCAAGGGATAATGCCGGTCTCCAGTTGGGATATAATGCGGTTGGCTATTTCGGTATACAGGTCCTTCATGGTGTTGGCTCCTGCCCTTTACCCTGGGCGCCGGGTCAATATTTGTGGTGCGGTCTCCCGCGACGCCTTGCGGCGTTTCGGCCCGTGACCGGCGGGCCATCGTCAGGCGGGGAAATGAGGGTTACTTGACCTCTTTAAAACGGCGGATAAAAGCGTGCCGCTGGAAATCCTTGTCGTCGGTCCCGGTGATGCCGTATATATCGGACAGATACGCCCCGACGATAACAAAGCCTTCCGCCGTAAGGGCTGTTGTCTCGATCCATATATCCAGCCGGCCGCTGCCCTCGAAGTAGATGTCATAGGCCCGGGTATTTCCCATGACGGTGGCGGATGCTTTCAGGATCTCGACGACGTCACCACCGGCCCCCCTGACGGCCAGCTTTGCGTAATCGGTGGCGCCCCATTCGTCGTCCTCTTCCTTCATATGCTTGGCGAGGCGCTTAGCATTGTCGTACTCTTCGGCGGTAAGGTATTTCTTGCTTTCCTGGCTGACCATGACCTTCATCATCTTCGTTCCCTTTCTGCCCTTCACCCTGGGCGGCGGGTTTGTGTTCGGTTTTACCGACTGGTGCCATTGTAGCGCCGGTAAAACCGAAAGTCAAGCCCTTTTTGCAAAAATTTTTTGGCCGGCCCACGTTACCCCCTACGGGGGTAAAAAATTGATTTTTCCTGAATTGCCCCCCTGGCTCTGGCCGGCCATATAATACCGGGCATAATGCGGCCGGTGGAAGGGTGCCGCATGATATGAAACGATCCGCCCGGAATGGTCCGCCGTGTGGCCCTGGGCGGCGGCCACTATTCGTCATTTTGACGAAGCGGCAAAAGTGGGGGGACTATAGGGGGGATTATAGCTACATCCCCCGTATACCTGTACCGCGCAAAAAACTTCGGTCCGACGGCCGGCCCTCGTCGGCGCTTTCGCTCTTTGTGCAGCTTGCCACCATGGCGGGCGGCCTTCGTCCAGGCCTGCGCTGGGCTGCAGATGGAGCGCGGCGGCGGTCCTCATATTTGGCCGGCCCGGTCCGCTGAAAGTATTGGACCTGATCGGCGGCGGTTGCTCTTCCTCGGCTGAGCTGGATGCGGCCGGCGTCCAGGTGGGGCCAGGCCGGGCAGACCTGGAGCGGCTTGCATGAGGGGCGGCCCAGGTCCAGCTCCGGCGGCGGTCTCGGCGGCTGCTGCTGGCGCTGCTATCCATCAGCGGCACCACCACGGCAGCCAGGACAGCAGCACAGCAGCCAGGGCCCGCGGCGGCCATCGGCGGCCAGGGGGGGGAGCTGAGGAGGGGGGAAAATTTATATAATACTTTGCATCTCGAAAAGATTTCCCTATTTTTTACAGTACCAAGGTACTGTAAAAAATAGGGAAATCTTCTGCGGGCGCTGGGAGCCCAAGAAATGGCTAGTTTTTATATTTTTTTATTTAATTTCATTCATCTTCCCAGACCCGGCTCTCGCGCCCGCGCGCCCGCGCGCGAACAAATAAAGCGGCCGGTGCTGTTCGTGTCTTTCGACGGAGGACGGGTGGTGAAATTTCGGCCTCCAGCTTTTTCATCTTCGGGTGTTCTGAGGGGGCTGAAATTTATCACACTTTTTAGCACACTTGAACGGCAACAAACGGCAACATACGGCAAGATGGTATTGGAGAAAAAGAAGGCGGCGGCCCGTCGATCATCACGATCTCCGGGCCGCCGTCAGCGTTCCTCTCTATGAAATTCTTGAAAAATAAAAAGTGCCGGAAAGCCCGTAATTTCGGGACTTTCCGGCTGGTGACCTAGCGGGGACTCGAACCCCGGACCCACTGCTTAAAAGGCAGTTGCTCTACCTCCTGAGCTACTAAGTCGCGATGGCAGGGATGGCGGGATTTGAACCCACTATATCAGAGTCAAAGTCTGGTGTGTTACCTTTACACTACATCCCTATGGATGCCGCCATCCGTGATAAAAGAAAATAGGCTGTCCGGCTGGACCGGGCAGCCTATTGAAAAATGGGGTGGGAGATGGGACTCGAACCCACGACACCCGGAACCACAATCCGGTACTCTAACCAACTGAGCTACACCCACCACATAATTACCATGGCACGCCAGAAGGGATTCGAACCCCTGGCCTACTGCTTAGAAGGCAGTTGCTCTATCCACCTGAGCTACTGGCGCATATTTTCCAGCCCCGGCTGGAGCGGGCGATGGGAATCGAACCCACGTCCCCAGCTTGGAAGGCTGGTGCACTAGCCGTTGTGCTACGCCCGCAAGCTAGGAGATTTTACCATCTCACGGGGAAAAAGTCAATAGCGCCGGAGCCAAAAGCTAAAATTTTTCCTCCCCGGCGGGGACCGGGGCGTCGTCCTCCTTGCGGAGGATGTGGATGACACCGGTGTCGTCCAGGCTCTTCATGATGGCGCAGGCCAGAGGCAGGCCCAAAAGGCCTATGCCGCCGAAGAGCTTTGTGCCCACCAGCATGGCCATCAGCGTCACCAGCGGATGCAGGCCCACCTGGTGGCCCACCACACGGGGCTCGATGAACTGGCGCAGAACGGTGATGACGATATACATGGCGATAAGGCCCAGGCCCTTGGCGATGGAGCCGGACAGCAGGTTGACCACCGCCCAGGGCATCAGGAAGAAGCCCGCGCCTATGATGGGGAAGATGTCGAATATAGCGATGATGGCCGCCAGCAGCACGGCGTTGTCCTGCCGGAGGATGAGAAAGCCCACCAAAAGCTCGCAGAAGGTGATGCACATGATGATGCCGTAGCTGCGGCCGTACTTTTTCAGCACCTGGATGAAGGTCTCCTTCGTCTTCACCACTACGTGGCGGGTCCGGTCAGGCATCTGCCGCAGCAGGAAGGCGGTCATCCGGTTGAAGTCCGCGGTCATGAACACCGTGGCGATGATGCAGATGAGGATGGACAAAAGCCTTCCCGGCACCTGGGTCACCCAGCCGGAGACCATGCCCACGGCCTGGAGGGAGAAGTTGCTCACAGCGGAGCTTAAGGAGTTGATGACGTTGTCGAAGGCGGACTGGACAACCGAGATGGCGTCCGGGTCCAGCTTGGCCACGAAGTCCTGCGCCCGGGTGGTGGCGGTCTGCAGGGCGGGGAGAATGGTGTCCCTGTAGAGGCTGGGCAGCCACACCACCAGGTCCTGGACCCAGGAGACGATGTTCACCGTCACCACTACAAAAAGACCGCCCAGAATGCCGAAGAATAAGAGCAGGCACAGGAATACGGAGAAGGAGTGTTTTATGTGGCACTTCACCGTCATCCAGCGGATGATGGGCGTCATGGCCCAGGAGAATATGAATGCCAGGAAAAACGGCCATATGAGCCCCAGCAGGTAGCGGGTGACGAAGACCACGATGCCCAGCACGATGGCCCAGTAGACGGCGTTGATGATGAACTTTTTCCGGCGGTCCATATCGGGCACGTCTTCGCCCCCTTTCCCACTTCCCTGTGAGCTTACCCGCGAAACGTAAAGAAAGCGGTCAGGGAAACGGTAAAATTCTCCTCGTTCAGCATAGCACCGGGCGGGGGGAATGTCAATGAAAAAGGCCGGTCAGCGCGTCCCACCACTCCAGCACCCGGAAGCGGATGACGTACCCGGGCCCGTCCCGGGTGATGAGCTCCGCGGCGTCTTCGGGGAGCAGCGCGAAAGCGTCTGTCACCGGCTCCGCCAGGGCCTCGGTGCATAAGGGCGGGAATACCACGCACCACCAGTTGTGGCCCGCTCCCGCGCCCAGCGTGACCCGCAGGGAGAGATATTCCCCCGCGGGCAGGGCGAAGGTCCCATAGTCCCGGGTGGGGTAGTGCTCCTGACCCAGGGTCATGGTGATATCGTTCCCCAGAGCCTCGATGTCGGCCTGATGGGATAAAATTATGTCAACCGCATCCTCCCGCGTCTCGCACCCCGCCAGGGCGGGGGAGAGGATGGCCAGCACCTCATCCCGGACGGCCAGCTTCTCCGCCTGATCGGCGTCTGCGTCGGACCGGGCGATCACATGCAGCCGCACCAGATCGGAGGCCAGCTCCTTTTGCGTATCCGACGCCCAGGCCCCGGCGGTGAACAGCACGCACAGGGCGATGAGCCCCGCCAGCTCCCAGGCACGTAATTTAGTTTTCTTCATAAAAACATCACCGACCATATTCTGGTCGGTGACGGTGATTTTTAAACGGTTTTCGGCGTATAGGGCCGGGTCAGGAAGCACTCCTTATAGCGCTGGGCGAGAGTTTCATGGGCATTGGCCGCGGCGCTGTCATCGTCGAACAGGCCAAACACGGCGCTGCCGCTGCCGGTCATGGCCGCGCCCAGGGCGCCCATGTCGGTGAGGGCCCGCTTGATGGCGAATACCTCCTGCTGCCGCCGGTCCAGCACGTCCTCGAACACGTTGTAGACCCGCCGGGCCGCCCCGGGCAGGTCCCCGGCTTCCAGGGCCGAGAGCATCCCGGCGGTGTCGGGCCGCAGGCGGCTTTTGCGCCCGTCCACCCGGCCGAAGAGCTCCGGGGTGGCGATGGAGAAGGCGGGCTTGCAGATGACGATGCCGCAGTCGGGGAGGGGGGCGATGGGCGTGAGCTGTTCCCCCCGGCCCTCCGCAAGGGCCGCCCCCTCCATCACGCAGAAGGGCACGTCGCTGCCCACCTGCAGGCCGAAGGCACAGAGGTCGGGAACGCTCATGCCCCGGCCGGTGAGCTGGTTCAGCGCCCGCAGGACCGCCGCCGCGTCGGCGGAGCCGCCCCCCAGCCCCGCGCAGACGGGGATGCGCTTGGCAATGGCGATATTGGCCCCCAGGCTGGTGCCGTCCAGAAAGAGCTGGGCAGCCCGCAGGGCCAGGTTCCGCCCGTCGGCGGGCAGGTAGCTCTGGCCCGGGTCCAGGGAGAAGGAGCCGTCCTGGGTGAGCTCCACGGTGAGGTCGTCGCCAAATTCCACGGTCTGCATGACCATGCGCAGGTCGTGGTAGCCGTCGGCGGTCTTTCCCAGCACGTCCAGGGTGAGATTCAGTTTTGCGTGGGCTTTTACGTTCATTTTTCAAAAAGCATATCCAATAAAGCGGTGCCCTGGGGCACGAACAGGCCCGTCTTCAGGCCGTTGGCCTCGGTGTAGGAAAGGCCGGAGCAGGTCTGCTCCCGGCTGTCGTATATAAGGAAGGGGACCGGGTCGCCGTCATGGGCCCGATTGGAGGTGAGGGTCTTGTGGTCAGAGAGCATCAGGATGCGGAAGGGCTCGCCCGTGGAGCGGAGATATTCCACGATGGGGGCCGTCTCCCGGCTGTCCAGCCACTGGATGGACTGTATCTTCCCCGGCGTGTCCCCGTTGTGGGTGCACTCGTCGGGGGCCTCGATGTGCAGCGCCGCGAAGTCGCAGCGGGAGAGGATCTCGATGGTTTTTTGGCATTTCCCGTCCCAGTTGGTGTCGATCTCCCCGGTGGAGCCCTCCACCCAGGGGGCGGGCAGGCCGGAAAGCCGCGCGATGCCCCGCACCAGGGGCACGGCGGACACCACCTCGCCGGTGTGGCCGTATTTTTGGGCGAAGTCCGGCAATATGGCGGCGGTGCCCTCCGCCCAGAACCATATGCCGTTCGCCGGCATTTTCCCGGCGGCCCGGCGGGCCTCGTTCAGGGGGTGACGGTCCAAAAACCGGAAGGCGGTCTCCTGAAGTTTTTCCAGCTTCTCTGCTACCGCGCAGCCGGAGGGGGCCAGGGGCCCGATGACCTCGCCCAGATGGTCGTGGGGCGGGATGAGGGAGATGCCCTCTATGTCCGCGTGGTGCATGACGGCGAAGTGGCGGAAGGAGGAGCCGGGATTGATCTCGATGTCGTACTCCCTCGCCAGGGCGGCGAACTCGGGACTGGCCCAAAGGTCCGTCACCAGCTTATCGGAGGTCTCCCCGTCGATGGACCCGGCGCTGTGGGAGAGGATGCACCGCTCACTGTAGGGCTTGTCCCCGTCCTCCAGGGTCACCATATTGCACCGGCAGGCCATGTCCCCGTCGGAGAGGGCGATGCCCTGAGCGGCGGCCTCCAGGGGACCCCGGCCGTGGTAGTATTCCAGGGGGGAGGCGCCGAAGATGGACATGATGGCGGTGGCGCTGCCCGGCTCAAATTCCTTGGGGCAGTTTAGGGTGCTGCCCAGAATGCCCTTGCGGGCCAGGTCGTCGATGACGGGCTTGTCCGCGGCTTCCAAAGGAGTCTTGTCCCCCAGGGCGGGCACGGGGTTGTCCGCCATGCCGTCGCCTATGATCAAAAGGTACTTCATTCCCGTGCTCCTTCAAAAGTTTTTCCCTATTGTAGCATGATTTATCCGCCGGGGCAACGGCAAAAATCCCGCCGTCCGGGAGACGGCGGGATATATATGTAGTATTCTTACGTTTCGGTGACGGTCTCGGCCTCTTTTTCGGGTTCTTCAGCATGTTTGTGGCGCCGCTCCGGCAGCTTCCCGCCGTTGTACATGGCCTCGATCTTGGCCTCCTTGGTGATCTCCCAGTAGATCATGGCGGCCACGAGGCCCCGCAGGAGGATGATGGCGAAGATGCTGACCAGCTCCCGGGTCTCGGTAGCGATGACTGTGCGCAGGACCTCGCCGCCCATCTTGAAGGCCAGGGCCAGCAGTATGCCCTGGGAGATGGTGGTGCGCACGTCCGGCCGCCTGCGCAGCCATTTATACATGCTGACGATGGCGGTGACCAGCAGGACCACCGTGCCGAAAAACTCCAGCACCAAGATGCCCCACTCCACCAGCAGGTGGAACTTGCCGTCAGCCAATGCCAGAAGATTCGCCATGGGCCGTCCCCCTTTTCGCGCTATTTTTATCTATTATAACGTATCGTCAGGGGTATGTCAATCGCCCAGGGCCGCCGCGGCGGCGGAGAGGATGCGCCTGTCGTCGGGGTAGGTGAGGGAGGCCAGGGCCTCGTCCAGAGGCAGCCACTGGATGGAGGCGACCTCCTCCGGCTGGGGGATGGTGTCCATGCCTGCCGCCTCCGCCAGGAAGAAGACGACCTCCTTCACGCAGCCCTCGTAGGGGCTGTATTCGATGCGCTCCCGGAAGCCGTCATGAAACGCGACGGCGAGGCCCGTTTCCTCCCGTATCTCCCGGCGGGCGGTGTCGCGCTCCGTCTCCCCGGCCTCCACATGGCCCTTGCACAGGCTGGTGTGGCCCTTTTGCATGTGCTCTACGAGCCAGAGCCTCTCGCCGTTTTGCCGGACGAATATCGCCGCCCCGCAGCTTTTTTCGCGTATCATGGGCGCCTCCTAATTTATGTAAACAATATTATGTAGCCTAAATTATGTTAATCTAGCGGCAGGTACATGTATATCAGCCTGCGCATGGTCCCGTCGTTTTGGTGGATGCCGTCGGGCAGCACGCCCCAGGGGCGGAAGCCCATCTTCTCGTAGAGGGCCCGGCCCCGGTCGTTGCCCTCAACGTAGTCCAGTTCCAGCTGGGTCACGCCCCGGGCTTTGGCCGCGGCGATGAGCTCGGTGAACATGGCGGTGCCGATGCCCCGGCCCCAGTATTTCTGCCGCAGGGCGATGGCCAGGGAGGCCCGGTGGCGGTTCCTGGCATGGGACTTGAAGGCGATCTGGCAGTTGCCGGCGATCAGGCCGTCCATCTCGCAGGCGATCATCATCTTGTCAGGGGAGGTCAGGGCGTTTTCTATCCACGTCCGCTCTCCGTCCAGGGTGGGCTCGGGATCCATGGGGCCGGACAGGAGAAACTCCGTCTCGGTACGGACGGTATTGAAAAAGTCCAGCATGGCGGCCGCGTCCTCCGGCATAGGGGTGCGGAACAGGGCAGCGGAACCGTCCTTCAGCGTCACGGTCTTTGCTTCATAGATCATAACATCAGCCTCGCAGAGTTTGCGCCCGCAGGCGCAAAGAAAATGGGATGATTTTTCCGGGGGCGTGTACCTCGGAAAAATCTCTTATCAGCCCGCAAACGTGGAAATCCCCCGTCCACCGGACGGGGGATTTATGCGCTGCAGCGGGCTGCAGCCTTCTCATTTGAAAGGCTCCGCCTTTCAAATGACTTACTTGAGCTCGACCTTCGCGCCCACGTCCTCGAGACGCTTCTTCAGCTCCTCGGCCTCTTCCTTGGAGACCTGCTCCTTGATGACGGCGGGGATGCCCTCCACCTTCGCCTTGGCCTCGGCCAGGCCCAGGTTGGTGATCGCGCGGACTTCCTTGATGACCTTGATCTTCTCGGCGCCGAAGTCGGTCATAACGACGTCGAACTCGGTCTTCTCTTCCACGGCGGGGCCGGCGGCGGCAGCGGCGGGAGCGGCCACGGCAGCGGCGGCGGAGACGCCGAACACGTCTTCGATCTCATGTACGAGCTCAGCCAGGTCCAGAACGGACATAGCCTTGATCTCTTCGATCAGAGCAGTAACTTTTTCGCTAGCCATTTTTATTTTCCTCCAAATTATTTTTGTAAGTGGTGTGCCGTCTTAGTCGGCGGCGGGAGCCTCGGCAGGGGCCTCGGCTGCGGGTGCGCTCGCGGCTTCCTCAGCGGGAGCCTCGGCGGCGGGAGCGGCCTCCTCGGCGGGGGCGCCGCCGCCCTGCTCGACGACCTGTCCCAGGGCCACGGCCAGGGACGTGATGGGCGCCAGCATGGTGCCAAGGACCTTGGAATACAGCGCGTCGCGGTTGGGGATGGGAGCCAGCTCCGCCACCTCGGCGTCGGTCAGGACTTTTCCGTCCACGAACACGCCCTTGATGGTGAAGAAGTCGTTCATCTTCTCGGCGAACTCGGTCACATCATGGATGGCGACCAGGGGATCCTCGGCGCTGGTGGCCAGGCTCGTGGTGCCGTTCAGGTGCTCGTCCAGACCGGACAGGCCCACGTTATCCAGAGCCAGGCGGGTCAGGGTGTTCTTCACCACGGTGTACTCCACGCCCTTCGAGCGAAGGTCGCGGCGAAGCTCGGTGTCCTGCGCCACGTTGATGCCCTTGTAGTCCACCAGAAGACCGCCCTTGGCCTCCTGGAGGCGCTTGGTCAGCTCCGCCACGATGGCCTGCTTCTCGGTCAATACTGCTTTGCTGGGCATTGGTTGGTTTTCACCTCCTGAAAAAGAAAAATGTCCTTGTCCAAAGAGACAACGACACATAGCATCACATGATCCTATTTGACGTTCTCGGCGGGACTTGCGCCCATGAAGGGCCGCCTGCTGTCTTTGAACGGCTGTTATATTACCAGAATACGCCGCCAAAGTCAAGTATTAATTTATTTTTAAGAGGCCCGTCTCCGCTTGCCTTTGACGTTATGCCCCGCTATAATGGGACCGGGAACTTTTCGCCCGGCGGAACGTCGGATAGGCAAGAGCGACACGCGAAAGGAGCTATTTCTATGAAACGGTTTTTATCCATCCTCCTGGCCCTGTGCCTTGTTTTGAGCCTTGGCATATCCGCCCTGGGGGCGGAGGGGGACATCGACACCGGGATGCTCGTCCCCGGCGTGGACGCGCCGGAGGTGGCTCAGGTATCGGACGTGACCACGGACGCGGCCCTGGCGGAGCTCACTGCCCAGGTCAAAAAGACCCTGGGCGTGGACGATGACTACACTGGCTTTTACAGCGACTATAACGACAGCCTGACGCCCCGGTGGAGCCTCAACTGGACGGACGACGCCCGGCAGCTCACCTGTGAGGTCACCCCTGAGGGGAAGATCGTCAGCGTCTCCTACTGGGCTGACGGCGCCCAGAGAAGGGACTTCTTCAACGGCTTCGACCCGGCCTTCCCGGCCCTGAGCGCCGATGAGGCGGCAAAGCAGGCGGAGGGCTGGTACGAAAAGCTCTTCACCGGCAAAGAGGCCGGCCGGACTTTGTCCAGCCGCATGTACCTGGGCGCCGACGGCACCCACCGGTTCTACGGCACGGTGGACCTGAACGGCCTGCCCAGCCCCATCAGCTTCTCCCTGTCTCTGGGGGGCGACGGGCTTGAGTCCTTCTACCGGTCCGACAGCTACATGGGCTATGTGGGCATCGTGCCGGACCCCACCCCCGCGGCGGCGGAGGCTGACGCGGCCAAGGCTCTCGCGGACGCCCTGGCACTGGAGGCCTGGTACGTCTCCGACGGGGAGGGCGGCGCTATGCTACGGTACATGCCCGTGGGGCCCCGGACCGTGGTGGACGCCCAGACCGGCGGGGCGGTGGATATGGACGCACTGTATGCCGCCGTGGGCGGCACGGCGGGGGAGAACGGCATGGCCATGGACGGCGCCGCGGAGATGGCGGAGCCCGCGGCGGGGGGTCTCGGCCTGACCCAGGTGGAGCTCTCCTCCATCGAGAACTATGCCGATGTGCTGGACCAGACGGCCCTGGATGAGGCGCTGCGGGCCCTGCCCGGCCTGGGGCTGGAGGGCTTCACGGCAGAGCGGTGCTCCTATTTCATGAGCGGGGGCGAGGACGGCGGCGTCACCGCCGACCTGCGCTACACCGCGCCCATGACGGCGGACCAGCTCTACGGCTACGATCAGGCTGCCTATGACCAGGCTGTGGCCGCGGGACAGGACCTGACCATCTACAAATACGTCACCGTGGACGCCAAGACGGGAAAGCTTTTGAGCCTCTACACCAACTACCCCCTGTGGCAGGAGGACGGCACTGTGACAGCCGACCGGGAGGCCCAGGCCGCCGCGGCGGAGGCATTTCTGGCGGCGGCCGCGCCGGAGGAAGCGCCGGAGACGGCGCTGTGCTCTCTCCGGGGCTACGATGAGAAGGAGGAGATCGTCTTCGCCCAGGTCCACGAGGGCTACTTCTACCCCGTCAACTGCCTGCGGGTGACGGTGAATCCCGCCAGCGGCACAGTGGAGGGCTTCAGCCGGGCCTGGGAGGACGTGACCTTCGGCCCGGCGGACGCCGTCAGCGCCGAGGAGGCGCTGGAGGCCTATGAAGACGCCCTGGACGTGACGCTGGGCTATGTGGCCTGGCCCCTGGACCTGGCCAAGGAGGAGAACAGCCTGTACGCCAGCTATCAGATGTGGGGCTACACCTACGTGGAGGAGCTGCGTCTGGCTTACTACTACGGCAACCTCTCCGACGTGGAGGCAGTGGACGCCGTCACCGGCGAGGCCATCGTCAACGACGAGCCCGAGGGCGTATATGCCTATGATGATCTGGAGGGTGTGCCCCAGGCGGAGATGATCGCCGCTCTCGGCGAGGCCGGCGTGGGATTTGACGGGGAGAGCTTCCACCCGGATATGGCCCTCACTGTCAGGGACGCTGTGGTGCTCCTTTTGCGGGCCGGAGGCAGCCACATCTCCGCCCGGGATGACGGGGCGCTCCTGGACCAGGCCTGGTATCAGGGCCTGGTGGCGGAGAAGAGCTGGGACCCCGACGGGGAGATGACGGGCGCGGACTTTATCAGAATGCTCCTGGGGGCCAGCCGGTACGGCGACGGGGCGGCGCTTTTGGAGGAAAACGGCCGGGACGGGTATATGCTCATGGCCGAGGCCCTGAGCATGACGCCGGAAAAGCCGGAGGATACGCTCACACGGGCCCAGGCGGCGGAGCTGCTGTATGCCTTCATGAGCCGATGACGGCAGGAATTGTAACTTTTCAGATGATAAATTGTGTGCTATACTGTTGCGGAAATCCCGCAGGAGAGCAAAAGAAAGGCATCATATGAAAAAGACTGTGAGTATTGTTTTGGCGCTTATCATGGCGTTTGTCCTGTGCGTTCCCGCCCTGGCGGCGGGGGAGAGCCCCGTGCGGCTGGTGAAGGCGGAGATATACGACTCCGGCAAGCTCTTCCAGACCGTGGAGATGACCTATGACGACGCCGGCCGGCTGCGCCAGCGGCACCAGGTGACCTATCCCGATGAGCAGATGAGCGTCGACAACGTCACCGAATACGATGAGAACGGCAATGTGGTCGTGGACACCAACGTCTACAATATGGCCGGCGAGGCGGCTCAGCAGTCCACGGTGACCTCCACCTACAACGCTGAGGGCTACATCGCTCAGGATGTCACCGAGGCGCTGGTCGACGGCGAGACCGTGACCAGCACGACGACCTATGAGTACGAATACGCCCCCAACGGCTTCCCCGCGTCCATACTGCAGAAGACCGACGGGGAGGAGTTCCAACGCCGGGTGTATACCTACGACGAGAAGGACCGGGTGACCACCATCGACAACCAGATGCTCCAGTACGGCTGGTCCTACATGAACGAGTATACTTATGACGACCAGGACCGGCTCATTGCGAACATGGTCACCTTCTCCAACGGCGCCCCCTCCAACTACTGGGAGTACAGCTACGACGAGGACCAGTTCTTCCAGCTGCGCTACAGCATGTACTACCAGGATGGGGCCCTGAAACCGAACAGCACCGACTTCTATGCCGAGATCCCCGCAAGCGACGGCCAGCCGGGCCTTTCCTTCGGCCTGACCGGCGCGCCCGCCTTCACCTATGACGAGGCCGGGTACATGACCATGGCCGACGCCGGGGGCGGCAGCTACATCCAGTTCACCTACGAGCCTGCCGCCTGACACACAGCAATAGGAGACCGCCCCTTTTGGGGCGGTTTTTTATAAAATTTCGGCAATATTATGTAAATTGTAACCGCTTTTTGATGAATGGCCCGATGGGGCATGCTATAATGATTACAAGTAACCATTATAAAGTGATTTATAGCGTTTTGCTCCCGGCTGACGCCGGAACCGCAAACCATGCTATAATAGACATAATTCTATGGTAAACAATGGATAATCAGAACATTCCGGCGGGGCCGGAGGGGAGTGGGTGACCGATGAAGAGAAAAGCCATATGCCTTCTTCTGGCGGCGCTGATGACGCTGGGCGCGGCGGGACCGGTCTATGCCGCCGGGGTGCCGGAGGAGACGGTACCGCCTATAGAGACGGAGTTGCCCGCGGAGACGGAAGCCCCTGCGGAGACGGAGGCTCCGGCTGAAACGGAGGAGCCTGTCGAAACGGAACTGCCGGCGGAGACAGAGCCGCCCGTGGTGACCGAAGCGCCTGCGGAGACGGAAATGCCCGCGGAGACCGAAGTGCCGGTCGTGACGGACGCTCCCGCCGCAGCGGATGAGACGGAGCCGGCGGCGGTGCGGGATATCCCCCTGTGGGTGGAGGACCCGGATTGGTCCATCCAGGAGTGGACGGTGAGCGGGAAGAAGTACGCCATGGTGATGTACGATAACCAGACCGTGCCCTCCGGGTCGGTGGTCAACCTGAAGGTCCGGACCGGTCACGACGTGACCGTGGACGGCGGCACACTGCGGTATATCACCCAGACCCCTGACAGCGCGGGTTACCGGATGGCACAGATCCTGGTGGACGCCAACGCCACCCATCTCTATGTCCACGTCTACGAGGAGGACAGGGACGTGATGCGCCCGGCCATCCAGTACGGGAATAATACGGAAAAGGACCTTATCCTTTATACCAACAAGATACGCAATCTCCCCGAGGACGGGCAGTTCCCCGTCTACGTGAAGCAGGGGGCCCGGGTGAAGGTGGCGGAGGGCTCTGTGCAGTATCTGGGCCCGTCCGACGCCCAGACCGGCTATTCCCTCTATCTGGCCGCGGTGGACCCGGACGCGGAGACCGTCACCGTCACCGCCGACACGGAGGGGGCCGTGGCCCTGGATATCGACGACGCCTCCGGCAAGGCCGTGGTCCGCCTGGGCGCGGATACCCCGGGCGCCGGGATACTTTTGGCCGAGGGGTATACCTTCACCGACCGCATCCTCGTGGAGGTGCGGCGGCCGGCGGGGTATCTGACCGCGGCCACAGCGGAGTGCAAGACCGATAGCCACGCCGCCGTCGACTCCGGACGGACCGAGGTGTACGACTATATGTATCTGTCGGACACAAACTGGGACGGCAAGGTGACCGTTTCCGTCATGCCCACTGTGAAGGTGTCCCTGGAGATACCCGAGGGGTACCCAAAGGAGGAAGCGTACCCGGCCGTCAGCTACAGCGTGGACGGAAGCACATGGGAAGACGCCTTTGAGCAGGAGGTCCCGGCGGGCGGCCAGGTGCGCATCGCCGTCCATAAGGACTATGTCCTGACGGCGGAGGAAGGGGTCCTGGACGGGGCCGCCGGCCGGTATGAGGACAAATATCACATATATGAGCTGACCGCCCCGGCCAGCGGCGGGCTTGCGATAAAGATCAAAGAGAACTCGGACAGCCCCTTCACGGACGTGTCCTCCGCCGACTGGTATTATAAGAGCGTGGTCGAGGCCCATCAGGCGGGCATCGTCACCGGCATGACCGAGGATACCTTCGAGCCCGAGGGCACGGCCAGCCGGGCCCAGACCGTCACCATGCTCCACCGCCTGGCGGGCACGCCGGAGCCGGCGGGGAACGCCCCCTTCGCTGACCTTGCCCAGGAGTACTACAAAAAAGCGGTGGCTTGGGCGGCCGGGACGGGCGTGGTCACCGGCATGAGCTCCACCGTCTTCGACCCGGACAGCAATGTGACCCGGGAGCAGCTGGCGGTGATGCTCTACCGCATGGCCGGTTCCCCGTCGGTCTCCGGCGACAGGCTGGGGGAGTATGAGGACGGCGAGGACGTGGACAGCTACGCCCGCAAGGGCATGCTCTGGGCCCTGGACAGAGGCATCATGGAGGGCGACACCGGCGGGACCCTGCGGCCTGTGGGATTCGCCACGAGAGCGGAGGTATGCACCATGCTCATGCGACTTAAAGACGCCGGGCTCACCTGGCAGCCCAGGCCCGAAAACAGCTGGGTGAAGGAGCTGAAGGCAGCGGCTTTGACCGACCAGCTGCTGATCGTGGCGGCGGAGGGCACGGCCTGCTCCGTCACGGCCTATGAAAAGAGCGGCGGCGTCTGGTCCCAGGTGCTGGAGACGGCAGGCTTCGTGGGCGCCGGGGGCGTGGGCAAGGCCTCCGAGGGAGACGACAAGACCCCGGTGGGCCAGTACAGATTCATCAAGGCCTTCGGCATTCTGGACGACCCGGGCTGCGCCATCCCCTACACGAAGGTGAACGACAGCCACTACTGGGTGGACGACAGCGATTCCAGGTATTATAACCAGTTCGTATCCGCCGATGAGGTGGATCCGGATTGGACCCACGCGGAGCATCTGGCGGAGGTGGGCGCGCCCTATAACTACGTGCTGGCCCTGGACTACAACAGCGCCCGCGTGCCCGGCGAGGGCTCGGCCATCTTCCTGCACTGCTCCTCCAATGAGCCCACATTGGGCTGCATTGCCATCCCGGAGGTGGACATGGAGAAAGTGGTGCAGTGGGTGAAGTCCAGCTGCATCGTGATCATCGACGGCCCGGAGGGCGTGAAGGACTACTGATACAGCGCGGTATCCAAGGCGGGACGGAGACGCCCCGCCTTTTTGCCTCTTTTCAAGGGGTAAAGCTTGTGTTATAATACAGTGTTGTGTATGCGGCCGCCCCGGCGGCCTTCGAAAAACGATATCTGGCGGCGGGCCCGGCCCGCTGCTTTGAGAAAGGCGCTATCCATGATCCTGGACAAGATTTTCGGCAGCCACTCATCCCGCGAGGTGAAAAAGCTCCGCCCCCTGGCGGACAAGATCGTGGCCCTGGAGGACGAATATAAGGCCCTGACGGACGATGAGCTGAAGGCCAAGACCGCGGAATTCAAGGCCCGGCTGGCGGCAAGGGAGACCACCGACGATATCCTTCCTGAAGCCTTCGCCACCGTGCGGGAGGCGGCGGACCGCGTGCTGGGCATGCGGCCGTTCTACGTGCAGCTTCTGGGCGGCATCGTCCTGCACCAGGGGCGCATCGCCGAGATGAAGACCGGCGAGGGCAAGACCCTGGTGGCCGTGCTGCCCAGCTACCTGAACGCCCTGGAGGGCAAGGGCGTGCATATCGTCACCGTGAACGACTACCTGGCCCGGCGCGACAGCGAGTGGATGGGCAAGGTCCACCGCTTCCTGGGGCTGGAGGTGGGCCTCATCGTCCACGGCCTCACCCGGGAGGAGCGGCAGAAGGCCTATAACGCCGACATCACCTACGGCACCAACAACGAGCTGGGTTTCGACTACCTGCGGGACAACATGGCCCTGTATAAACGGGACATGGTCCAGCGGGGCCACTTCTTCGCCATCGTGGACGAGGTGGACTCCATCCTCATCGACGAGGCCCGCACCCCCCTCATCATCTCCGGCCAGGGAGATGAGAGCACGGACATGTACCGCCAGGTGGACGACTTCGTCTGCTGCCTGCGCAAGGGCACGGTGGTGGCCGTGGAGGAGAAGGAGGAGTTTGAGCAGGCCGACGAGAACGCCGACTATCTGGTGGACGAGAAGGCCCGCACCGCCACCCTCACCGCCAACGGCATCGCCAAGGCGGAGCAGTACTTCGGCGTGGAGAACCTGTCCGACCTGGAGAATACCACCCTGACCCACCACATCAACCAGGCCATCAAGGCCCACGGCGTGATGAAGCGGGACATCGACTACGTGGTGAAGGACAACGAGGTCATCATTGTGGATGAGTTCACCGGCCGGCTCATGCTGGGCCGCCGGTATTCTGAGGGCCTGCACCAGGCCATCGAGGCCAAGGAGCGGGTGGAGGTCCAGCGGGAGAACAAGACCCTGGCCACCATCACCTTCCAGAACTACTTCCGCCTGTATGAAAAGCTCTCCGGCATGACGGGCACCGCCCTCACCGAGGAGGAGGAATTCACCTCCATCTACAACCTGGACATCATCGAGGTGCCCACCAACAAGCCGGTCATCCGCATCGACAGCCCCGACGTGGTGTACAAAAACGAGGCGGGGAAGAACCGGGCCATCATCCGCCAGATCATCGAGTGCCATGAAAAGGGCCAGCCGGTGCTGGTGGGCACGGTGAGCATCGAAAAAAGCGAATACCTCTCCGGCCTTTTAAAGCGCCAGGGCGTGCCCCACAACGTGCTGAACGCCAAGCACCATGAGAAGGAGGCCGAGATCGTCGCCCAGGCGGGCAAGCTGGGGGCCGTCACCATCGCCACCAACATGGCCGGCCGCGGCACGGATATCATGCTGGGCGGCAACGCCGAGTACCTGGCGAGGCAGGACCTGAAAAAGGCCGGGTTCGACGAGGAGGTCATCGCCGAGGCCACGGGCTTTGCCGACACCGACGACGAGACCATCCTGGCCGCCCGGAAGATGTTCGCCGAGCGCCAGGCCGAGCATAAGAAGGTCACCTCCGCCGAGGCCGAGCAGGTCCGGGCGGCGGGGGGCCTGTTCATCCTGGGCACCGAGCGCCACGAGGCCCGGCGCATCGACAACCAGCTCCGGGGCCGTTCCGGCCGCCAGGGCGACCCGGGCCAGAGCCGGTTCTTCCTGGCCATGACCGACGATGTGATGCGCCTGTTCGGCTCCCAGCGGGTCATGGGTATGATGGAGACCCTGGGCCTGGACGAGGACACCCCCATCGACAACAAGATGCTCTCCAACGCCATCGAGCAGGCCCAGAAGACCGTGGAGAGCCGGAACTTCCAGGCCCGTAAGAACACCCTGGAATACGACGACGTGATGAACGTGCAGCGGAACATCATCTACGAACAGCGCCGGAAGGTGCTGGACGGGGAGGATATCCGCGGCTACGTGCACAACATGATCGAGGACGTGATCCGCTCCGACGTGTCCGACGGCCTGGGCCATACCGGCCACCCCGAGAGCGCCGAGCAGCTGGAGGAGATCCTGGAGCCCTTCTACCAGACCTTCCTGACTAAGGGCCAGATCACCGTGCCCGGGCAGGGCCTGTCCGCGCTGACGGTGGACGCCTTGAGTGAAAAGCTCCTGGCCATCGCCGACCAGGTCTACGCCCGCCGGGAGCAGGAGTTCGGCCTCATGCCCGACGGCACGCCCCTCATGCGGGAGCTGGAGCGGGTGGTCATGCTCCGGGTGGTGGACGAGTACTGGATGGACCACATCGACGCCATGGACGACCTGCGCCAAGGCATCGGCCTCAGGGCCTACGGCAACGTCAAGCCCGTGGACGCCTACAAGCAGGAGGGCTTCGAGATGTTCGAGGCCATGATCAACGGCATCAAGGCTGAGGTGGTCCGGCGCATCTTCACCGTCCGGGTCCGCAAGGAGCAGACCATCGAGCGCAAGGCCGCCGCCAAGGCCAACGTGAACAACGTGGGCGGCGACAGCTCCGTCAAGCGCCAGCCCATCAAGAAGATCAAAAAGCCGGGCCGCAACGACCCCTGCCCCTGCGGCAAGTGGAAGGCCGACGGCAGCCGGCCCCTCAAATATAAAGAGTGCTGCGGCCGCAATGAGTGACATGGCCGCGGAGATACTGCAAAGCAGGCTCATCACCTGTCCCCACGGGTTCTCCACCCGGCGGGGCGGGGTGAGCGGGGGCATATTCGAAAGCCTCAACCTGAGCGCCACAAGGGGCGATACGCTTTCCAATGTCCAGGAGAACTGGCGGCGCTTCGGCGCCGCGGCGGGCATCGATACCGCCTGCTTTGTCCATGGAAGGCAGGTCCACGGCGCTACTGTGCGCATTGCCCGCCGGGAGGACGCCCACTCCATCGGCGAGCCAGCCCCCTGGGACGGGGCGGACGGATACGTGACGGCGGAAAAGGGCCTGCCTCTCGCGGTGTTCACCGCCGACTGCACGCCCCTTCTTATGCTGGACCCCGCGGCGGGCGTCATTGCCGCGGTCCACTGCGGCTGGCGCAGCACCGTGGCGGACATTGAGAAGAACGCCGTGGAGGCCATGGTGTCCCTGGGCGCGAGCCCGGCGCATATCCGGGCCGCCATCGGCCCCGGCATCCGCCGATGCTGCTTCCAGACGGGGCCGGAGGTGCCCCAGGCCATAGAAACGCTCCTGGGCGGCGACGCCGCGGGGCTCTATGGACCTGATGAAAAGGAAGCGGGCAAGTTCCGGGTGGACCTGCCCGGCGCCGTGCACAGAAGGCTCCTGCAGCTGGGCCTTTTGGAGGAGAATATCGACGAGCTGGGGGTGTGCACCATGTGCCATCCCGACCGGTTCTGGTCCCACCGCTCCATGGGGGCGGACCGGGGCTCCCAGGCCAATCTGATCATATTATGAGACCTTTTTTGAAAAAGACAATATGCCTCCTGCTGGCCGGGGCGTTCGCCCTGGGCCTTGCCGGATGCGACCTGCACATGGAGATGCCGGTGGAGGTATCCGAATCGGCCGAGGCCTCGCCCACTCCCGCCCCCGCGGAGGGCCAGAGCATCGGCCAGGCCCTGGCGGACACCTATAAGGCGGACCACATCTTCTCCCTCAACTGCGTGGACGGCGAGTCCTTCAACCCCTACACCACCAACAGCCACTGGAACAAGGTGGTGAGCATGCTCATGTATGAGACGCTGGTGAACGCGGACAGTTCCTTCGAGGCCCAGCCCAACCTGGTGACCAGCTGGCAGACCGATGACGGCATGCACTGGACGTTTTACGTGGACACCTCCCGGAAGTTCCACTCCGGCGGCCATATGACCGGCTCCGACGCCGTGGCCACCATCGACCAGGCCCGGTATACCGATCGGTACGCCAAACGCTTCGCCAATGTGGTGAGCACCGGCTACCTGGACGAGGAGAGCTTCACCGTCACGCTGAGCCAGCCCAACTGGCGGTTTTATGAGCTTCTCACCATCCCCTGCGTGGAGAGCGGCAGCGGCTATTCCAGCCTCCCCGCCGGCACGGGGCCCTATAAGCTGAACAGCCGGGGCAACGCCCTGGACCTGGACCCCAATTACCCCGGCGCCGGGGCCATGAGCCTGAAGACCATACATCTTAAAAAATATGTGGCCTCGGAGGATATCCTCCAGGCCTTCGAGGACTCCTATCTGGACCTGGTGACCAACAACCCCATGGACATGTCCAGCCTGGGCTACTCCACGTCCAACATTATTAAATACGTGGACACCACGAACCTGCACTATATAGGCTACAACGCCATGAGTCCCATCTTCGGCCAGGGCATCTACCGTTCCATCGTCACCTATGCCATCGACAGGGCCACCATCGTCTCCGGCGCCATGCAGGGCTCGGCGGAGGTGGCGGAGCTGCCCATCCATCCCAGCAGCGCCCTGTATCCCAAGTCCATCGCCCGGAACCTGGGCTATTCCCGGGACAGCCTGGACATCGCCCTGCAGAACCTGGGGGCCACGGACGTGGACTACGACGGGGTCATCGAGCTGGGGGGCATCCCCGCCAACGTCATCTTCCTGGTCTGCTCCGACAGCCCGGCCAAGCTGGCCGCCGCCCGGCAGATCGCCGGTGTGCTCCGTGACATCGGCTTCAACGTGACCATGCGGGAGCTGAACGCCGCCGACTATGACGCGGCGCTGAAGGACGGGGGCTACGACCTCTACTACGCCGAGGTGAAGATATGCAACGATTGGGACCTGTCCCAGCTGGTGACCCCCGGCGGGAGCCTCAATTTCGGCGGCATATCCGACCCCAACCTGACCGGATACATCCAGGCCTTCCTGGGCTCCAACGGGGACATGCTGGCGGTGAATACCGAGAACCTCTACCAGTACATCGCCCAGACCGCGCCCATCACCGCCGTGTGCTTCGAGAAGACCCAGGTGCTCTACCACCGGGGCGTGCTCAGCACCATCAGCCCCAACCAGGACAACTTCTTCGTGGACATCCGGGACTGGAAAGTGGATTTGGACTAAGCGATATTACATATTATAAATATAAGCCGCCCCAGGGCGGAGAGATATAGAAAACGGGGGATAGACCTATGACTGACCGGGAGCTTCTCAACAAGGCGCGGGAGGCCGCGCAGAACGCCTATGTGCCCTATTCCCACTTTCCCGTGGGGGCCGCGCTGGAGTGCGCCGACGGGACGGTGTACACCGGCTGCAACGTGGAGAACGGCGCTCTGGGCTCCACCATATGCGCCGAGCGCACCGCTGTGGTGAAGGCCGTCAGCGAGGGCCGGCGCAAGTTCGTCCGCATCGCCATCTACGGGGAGGGGGAGAACTACTGCATGCCCTGCGGCGCCTGCCGCCAGGTGCTCAGCGAATTTGTGGGCCAGGGGGATATGGAGGTGCTGTGCACCCGCTCCGGCGGCCGGTATGTGTCTTACAGACTGAGCCAGCTCATGCCTCATCCCTTCGAGCTATAAAAAATAGAAGAAAAATCCAAAAATTTTTGCATATTCAGAAAGATACCCCTTGACATCAAGGGGTATCTTTGGTATTTTATTAGAGCGCGCTGCTCCGGCGGGAGCACTGCGCCATGCGATGAACCGGGAGATTGCGCCGACGGGCGGGAACTTCCGGGGAGCAGTCCGGGGGCCGGAAGGCCCTGGAATCGGACGGAACGGCCGAACTGTACCGCGTATATCGCCTGAGAGAAGAACACCGGCGGAGCCGGTATGTTTTTTGGGGCAGGGTCTGATACGCACGGAACAGTGTACAGATTTGACCGGCAGCCGTGCGGGAATACGTAAAACTCGTACAAAACAATGGAGGAAAACAATGGCAACCAACAAGAAAATGATCCGCATCCGCCTGAAGGCCTATGACCACCAGCTGATCGACAAGGCCGCCGAGACCATCGTGGAGACCGCCAAGCGCACCGAGGCCCGGGTTTCCGGCCCCATCCCCCTGCCCACGAAGAAGGAGGTCGTCACCATCCTGCGCGCCGTCCACAAAGATAAGGACAGCCGTGAGCAGTTCGAGCGCCGCACCCACAAGCGCCTCATCGACATCATGAACCCCACCCAGAAGACGGTGGAGGCCCTGATGAGCCTGGAGCTGCCCGCCGGCGTGGAGATCGAGATCAAGCTGTAAGGCACACATTAATAATCAGTAAGCACACCCAAAGTCTGCATGAGCAGACGGGTCATGTTGCGCGGCCGCCGTTACCGGCCGAACAACCAATAACCGAAGGAGGAAAGCAATGAATAAAGCCATCATTGGCAAGAAGGTCGGGATGACCCAGATCTTCGACGAGACGGGCAAGGTCGTTCCCGTCACGGTCATCGAGGCCGGCCCCTGCGTGGTCGCCCAGAAGAAGACCGTGGAGAAGGAAGGCTACGACGCCGTCCAGCTGGGCTTTGAGGACATCGCTCAGAAGAAGCTCACCAAGCCCGAGAAGGGCCATCTGGAAAAGGCCGGCGTGGAGCCGAAGAAGCACTTGCACGAGTTCAAGCTGGACAACGCCGCCGAGATGAACGTGGGCGACGTGCTGAAGGCGGACGTGTTCGCCGAGGGCGACCACGTGGACGTCACCGGCGTCAGCAAGGGCAAGGGCTACGCCGGCGTCATCAAGCGCTGGGGCGCCCAGCGCACCCCCACCAGCCACGGCGGCGGCCCGGTCCACCGGCACGCCGGTTCCATGGGCTCCTCCACCGATCCCTCCCGCATCTTCAAGGGCAAGATCGGCGCCGGCCACATGGGCGTGGAGCAGGTCACCGTCCAGAACCTGGACGTGGTGAAGGTGGATCCCGAGATGAACATGATCGTCCTGCGGGGCGCGGTCCCCGGGCCCAAGGGCGGCATCGTCTACATCAAGTCCACTGTCAAGAAGATCGTTGAGAAGCACGCGGCGGCCGGCGTCAGCGTCAACCCCCAGAAGCAGTCCGGGCGCAACCCCCAGAAGGCCTCTGCGCGTAGCCATTAATGGAAAGGAGAGATCGAAATGCCTAAAGCGAAATTGGTCGATATGGCCGGCAAGCAGATCGGCGAGTACGAGCTCTCCGAGGCCGTGTTCGGTCTGGAACCCAACGCATCCGTTCTGCATGACAGCGTAGTGAACTACCTCGCCAACCAGCGGCAGGGCACCCAGAGCGCCCTGACCAAGGGTGAGGTCTCCTACACCACCAAGAAGCCCTGGCGGCAGAAGGGCACCGGCCGTGCCCGCGCCGGCTATGCCGGCTCCCCCGTGTGGCGTCACGGCGGCGTGGCCTTTGCGCCCAAGCCCCGGGATTACAGCTACCGCCTGAACAAGAAGGCCAAGCGCCTGGCCCTCAAGAGCGCTCTGTCCAGCAAGGCGGCCGACGACGCCATCATCGTGGTGGACGGCCTGCACATGGACGAGATCAAGACCAAGACCTTCCAGAAGTTCCTGGGCGCCGCCGGTGTGGCCGGCAAGGCCCTGGTCATCACGGAGAACGTGGATGAGAACGTGCTGAAGTCCGCCCGCAACATTGCCGGCGTCAACGTCACCACCGCCACCATCCTCTCCCCGTACACGGTCCTCTGCGGCGGCACCCTTGTGGTGGACAAAGCGGCGGTCCAGAAAATCGAGGAGGTGTTTGCCTGATGAAGTCCGCTTATGACGTGATCATCAGCCCGGTCATCACCGAGCAGTCCATGGAGGACCAGGACATCAAGAAGTATGCCTTCAAGGTCGCCAAGGACGCCAACAAGATCGAGATCAAGAAGGCCATCGAGGAGATCTTCGGCGTGACCGTCATCAAGGTCACCACCACCCACATGCGCGGCAAGAACCGCCAGCAGGGCCGCTTCCCCGCGGGGAAGAGCGCCAGCTGGAAGAAGGCCGTCGTGAAGCTCTCCGCCGACTCGAAGAACATTGAGATCTTCGACAGCATGGCGTAAGGGAGGAAGAAGACATGGCTATCAAAACTTATAAGCCCGTTACGCCGTCCCGCCGGCATATGACCGTCTCCGGGTTCGAGGGCGTGGAGAAGCACGTTCGCTCCGAGCGCAGCCTCACCGAGACCGTCAAGAAGCATGCCGGCCGCAACAGCTACGGCCGCATCACTGTCCGCCACCACGGCGGCGGCAACAAGCAGAAGTACCGCGTCATCGACTGGAAGCGCTCCCGGGAGGGCGAGGCCGCCACGGTCCAGCGCCTGGAGTACGACCCCAACCGCTCCGCGTTCATCGCGCTGCTCCAGTATCCTGACGGCGAGAAGGCCTATATCCTGGCTCCCGCCGGTCTGGCCGCGGGCGACACCGTGGAGGCCGGCCCCGCCGCCGACATCAAGCCCGGCAACTGCCTGCCTCTGGCCAACATCCCCGTCGGTACCGTCATCCACAACATTGAGATGTACCCCGGCAAGGGCGCCCAGCTGGTCCGCGCGGCCGGCAACGCCGCCCAGCTGATGGCGAAGGAAGGCAGCATGGCCACCATCCGCATGCCCTCCGGCGAGATGCGCAAGATCCGCCTGGAGTGCAAGGCCACCGTGGGCCAGGTCGGCAACCCCGACCACGCCAACGTGGCCATCGGCAAGGCCGGCCGCAAGCGCCACATGGGCTGGCGGCCCACCGTCCGCGGTTCCGTCATGAACCCGGTGGACCACCCCCACGGCGGCGGCGAGGGCAAGGCGCCCGTCGGCCGTCCCGGTCCTGTGACTCCCTGGGGCAAGCCCACTCTTGGCTATAAGACGCGCAAGAAGAAGAACGCCTCCGATCAGTTCATCGTCAAGCGCCGCAACGCGAAGTAAGGAGGGAAGAGAATAATGTCCAGAAGCATCAAGAAAGGTCCGTTCGCCGCTCCCGAGCTTTTGAAGCGCGTGGACGAGCTGAACAAGACGGGCGAAAAGAAGGTCCTGAAGACCTGGAGCCGCGCTTCCACCATTTTCCCGTCCTTCGTCGGTCACACCATCGCCGTCCACGACGGCCGCCGGCATGTCCCCGTGTATGTCACCGAGGACATGGTGGGCCACAAGCTGGGCGAGTTTGCTCCCACGCGCACCTTCCGGGGCCACGCGGGCAGCAAGACGACCAAGTAAGGGGGAACTGACATGGAAGCAACTGCGAAAGCGAAATATGTCCGCATTTCTCCCCGCAAGGCGCAGATCGTGTGCGAGCTCATCAAGGGTAAGGACACCAAGTACGCCGAGGCGATCCTCCGGAACACCCCGAAGGCCGCCAGCGAGCCGCTGCTGAAGCTTTTGAAGAGCGCCTGCGCCAACGCGGAGAACAATAACGAGATGGACCCCGACAACCTGGTGATCACCGAGTGCATCGCCACGGCGGGCCCCATCCTCAAGCGCGGCCAGCCCCGTGCCCACGGCCGCATGTTCCGCATCAACAAGCGCACCAGCCACCTCACCATGACCGTGGCTGAGAAAGAGTAAGGGAGGAGGCAGAATATGGGACAGAAAGTTCATCCCCACGGTATGCGCGTGGGCGTCATCAAGGATTGGGATTCCCGCTGGTATGCCCGTGCCGATAAGGTGGGCGACCTGCTGGTGGAAGACTACAAGATCCGCAACTACCTGAAGAAGACCCTCTATTCCGCCGGCGTTCCCACCATCGAGATAGAGCGCGACAGCACCAAGGTCCGCATCTTCATCCACTGCTCCCGTCCCGGCGTCGTGATCGGCAAGGGCGGCGCGGAGATCGAGCGCATCCGCCTCGAGGTGGAGAAGATGATCGGCAAGCCCGTGGCTCTGTCCATCGTGGAGGTCCGCACTCCCGACACCAACGCCCAGCTGGTGGCCGAGAACATCGCCGCCCAGCTTGAGAAGCGCATCGGCTTCCGCCGGGCCATGAAGAACGCCATCGGCCGCGCCATGCGCATGGGCGCCAAGGGCATCAAGGTCATGTGCGCCGGCCGTCTGGGCGGCGCCGAGATCGCCCGCTCCGAGAGCTATCACGAGGGCACCATCCCCCTGCAGACCATCCGTGCCGACATCGACTACGGCTTCGCTGAGGCTGCCACTACCTACGGCCGCATCGGCGTGAAGGTCTGGATCTACAAGGGCGAGGTCCTCACCACCACCCTGCGCACCACCCCCCGGGTCATGGATATGAACCGCCGGGACAACCGCGACCGGCGCGACCGCCGGGACGGCCGTGGCCGCGACCGCCGGGATGGCCGGCCGGGCGGCTACAACCGCGACAACCGCGGCGGCCAGGGCGGTTACAACCGGGGCGGTCAGGGCGGCTATAACCGCGACAACCGCCAGGGCGGCTACAACCGTGACGGCGCCCGTCCTGCGGGTCCCCGTCCCGCCGCTCCCCGCGCGGCAGCTCCTGCCGCTCCCAAGGAAGGAGGCAACGCATAATGCTGATGCCTAAACGTGTGAAATACCGCCGCGTCCAGCGCGGCCGTATGCGGGGCAAGGCCTCCCGCGGCAATTTCGTCGCCTACGGCGATTACGGCATGGTGGCTACCGAGCCCTGCTGGATCACCGCCAACCAGATCGAGGCTGCCCGTGTGGCCATCAACCGTTACCTGAAGCGCGGCGGACAGGTCTGGATCAAGATCTTCCCCGACAAGCCTGTTACGAAGAAGCCGGCTGAGACCCGTATGGGTTCCGGTAAGGGCGCTCCGGAGTTCTGGGTCGCCGTGGTCAAGCCTGGCCGCGTGCTGTTCGAGATCGCCGGCGTTGACGAGGCGACCGCCCGCGAGGCCGTCCGCCTGGCCAGCCACAAGCTGCCCTGCAAGACCAAATTCATCGCCCGCGAGGGTGTCGCGGCCGAGGAGACTGGAGGCGAAGCAGATGAAGGCTGAAGAGATACGCTCCCTGTCTGTGTCCGAGCTGGAGGGTAAGCTCGCTGAGCTCAAGAAAGACCTTTTCATGCTCCGCATGCAGCATGCCACCAATCATCTTGACAACCCCCTGAAGATCCCCGCTGTCCGCCGGGACATCGCCCGGGTGAAGACAGTCATCCGCGAGAAGAAGGAGGCCTGAAGATGAGCGAAGTGAGAACCAGCAGCCGCAAGACCCGCGTTGGCAAGGTCGTTTCCGACAAGATGGATAAGACCGTCGTCGTCATCGTGGAGGACCGCGTGGCACATAAGCAGTACAATAAGATCATCGGACGTACCTACCGCCTGAAGGCCCACGACGAGAACAATGAGTGCGGCATCGGCGACCGCGTGCGCGTGATGGAGACCCGCCCCCTCAGCCGCGACAAGCGCTGGCGCGTGGTGGAGATCATCGAAAAAGCGAAGTAAGGAGGCGTCGAAATGATACAGGCTGAATCTTATCTGAAAGTAGCCGACAACACCGGCGCCAAGGAGATCAAGACCATCCGCGTGCTGGGCGGCTCCCGCCGCAAGTACGGCAACATCGGCGACGTCATCGTGGCCTCCGTGCGGAAGGCCGCCCCCGGCGGCACCGTGAAGAAGGGCGACGTGGTCAAGGCCGTCATCGTGCGCACCGCCTCCGGCGTGCGCCGTGCCGACGGCACCTACGTCCGCTTCGATGAAAACGCCGCCGTGCTGATCC
Organism: uncultured Oscillospiraceae bacterium; assembly: GCA_947626265.1. GTDB lineage: Bacteria > Bacillota > Clostridia > Oscillospirales > Oscillospiraceae > CAJOIG01. The sequence continues at coordinate 80,857 of CANQRM010000008.1, read as the reverse complement.
GCGAGGATGGCAACCCCACCGGTACCCGTATCTTTGGGCCGGTCGCCCGTGAGCTGCGCGACAAGGACTACATGAAGATCCTGTCCCTGGCTCCGGAAGTGATTTAAGGAGGCGGTCGGAATGGAAATTCGCAAAGACGATACCGTCATCGTCCTGTCCGGCAAGGACAAGGGCAAGAAGGGCAAGGTCCTGCGCGCCGACCCCAAGGACGGCAAGGTGATCGTGGCCGGCGTCAACGTGGCCAGCCGTCACCGCAAGCCCCGTTCCCAGCAGGAAGAGGGCGGCATCATCAAGATGGAGACCCCCATCTACGCCTGCAAGGTGCAGGTCGTCTGCCCCAAGTGCGGCAAGGCCACCCGCGTGGCCCACACCGCCAAGGCCGGCAAGAGCGTCCGCGTCTGCAAGAAGTGCGGCGCCGAGCTGTAAGGAGGAGGAAGCAATGGCCAGACTGAAAGAAATGTATCAGAATGAGGTCGCTCCCGCCCTCATGCAGAAGTTCCAGTACAAATCCTCCATGCAGATCCCCCGCCTGGACAAGATCGTGGTGTCCGTGGGCTGCGGCGACTGCAAGGACAACGCCAAGGCCCTCGACAACGTGATCAAGGAGATCACCGCCCTCACCGGCCAGAAGGCCGTGGCCACCACCGCCCGCAAGTCCATCGCCAACTTCAAGCTGCGCGAGGGCATGAAGGTGGGCGTGAAGGTCACTCTCCGCCAGGAGCGCATGTGGGAGTTTCTGGACCGCCTGTTCAACGTGGCCCTGCCCCGTGTCCGTGACTTCCGGGGCATCAGCCCCGACGCCTTCGACGGCCGCGGCAATTACTCCCTGGGCCTGAAGGAGCAGATCATCTTCCCGGAGATCGACTACGACAAGATCGAGAAGCTCCGCGGCATGAATATCGCCATCTGCACCACTGCCAGGACCGACGAAGAGGCTCGCGAGTTCCTGCGCCTCATGGGCGCGCCGTTCGCCGGCTAAGGAGGAGAAACGTAATGGCTAAACTTTCTATGAAGCTCAAGCAGCAGGCTCCGGCGAAGTATTCCACCCGGAAGTACAACCGCTGCAAGATCTGCGGCCGTCCCCACGCCTATCTGCGCAACTACGGCATCTGCCGTATCTGCTTCCGCAACCTGGCCTACAAGGGCCAGATCCCCGGCGTGCGCAAGGCTTCCTGGTAAAGGGAGAGGGACCCGCGCCCCGTCCCCAGGGCCGGAATTTTCCGGCCCTGGGAACAGACATGTTTTACGGTATCACGCCTCGGAGGGGTCCGGGGCAGGATATAACCCCGTGAAAGGCCGAGCTTCAATCGCGTATTGACCCGGGACCTCACGGGCGCCACCGCGAAAGCGGTAACTCTTCAATGAAGGAGGATCATCCATGCAGATCACTGACCCCATCGCAGATATGCTGACCCGCATCCGCAACGCCGGAACGGCCAAGCATGAGACCGTGGACGTGCCCGCGTCCAAAATGAAGAAGGCCATCGCCGATATACTCCTCAACGAGGGCTATATCAAGGGCTATCAGCTCGTTGACGACGGCACCCAGGGCGTCATCCGCATCGCCCTCAAGTACCTTCCCGGCAAGGAGAAGGCCATCACCGGCCTGCGCCGCGTGTCCAAGCCCGGCCTCCGGGTCTATGCCGGGGCCGACGAACTCCCCCGCGTGCTGCGGGGCCTGGGCATCGCCATCATCTCCACCTCCAAGGGCATCATGACCGACAAGGAAGCCCGCAAGCTCCATGTCGGCGGCGAAGTCCTTGCGTTCGTATGGTAAGGAGGTAGTTGGAATGTCTAGAATAGGCAGAGCTCCCATTACCGTTCCCGCCGGCGTTGAGATCAAGGTCGGCCAGGGCAACGAAGTCACCGTGAAGGGCCCCAAGGGCACCCTCACCCAGACGCTGGACCCCAACATGACCATCGAGGTCGAGGGCGGCGTCGTTCACGTCAAGCGTCCCGACGACGAGGCTATGAGCCGCTCCATCCACGGCCTGACCCGCACCCTGCTCAACAACATGGTGGTGGGCGTGACCGAGGGCTTCTCCAAGACTCTGGAGATCAACGGCGTGGGCTACCGTGCCGCCAAGGAGGGCAAGAACCTGGTCATGAACCTGGGCTACAGCCATCAGGTCACCGTCCCCGATACCGAGGACATCACCACCGAGGTTCCCAACCCCAACCAGGTCATCGTCAAGGGTATCGACAAACAGAAGGTCGGCCAGTTTGCGGCCGATGTCCGCGGTAAGCGTCCTCCCGAGCCCTATAAGGGCAAGGGCATCAAGTACGCCGACGAGGTCATCATCCGCAAGGAAGGCAAGACCGGCGCGAAATAAGGGAGGTGTGCTTAAATGGTTTCAAGACCCGATACGAAGGCAAAGCGTGACAGACGTCACTATCGGCTGCGCTTCAAGATCAAAGGCACGCCCGAGCGTCCCCGTCTGTGCGTGTTCCGCAGCGAGAAACACATTTACGCCCAGGTCATCGACGACGTGGCCGGCAAGACCCTTGCCGCCGCGGGCAGCAATGAGAAGGGCTTCAAGGGCGCCGGCTCCAACAAGGAGGCCGCCAAGAAGGTTGGCCAGATGGTAGCCGAGCGTGCCGTAAAGAATGGGATAGAGACCGTGGTCTTTGACCGCGGAGGCTATGTTTACCACGGCCGCGTCCAGGCTCTGGCCGAGGGCGCCCGTGAAGGCGGCCTGAAATTCTGAGGGAGGAGGAAACGAAATGGCATATCAGAACGATCGGCGGCCCCGCCGCAGAGAGGAGCAGGAAGCTCCCGAATTCGTGGAAAAAGTAGTTTCCCTCAACCGTGTCGCCAAGACCGTCAAGGGCGGCCGCATCATGCGCTTCGCGGCGCTGTGCGTCGTCGGCGACGGCAAGGGCCGCGTGGGTTATGGCACCGGCAAGGCGAACGAGGTGTCCGAGGCTATCCGTAAGGGCCTGGAGGACGCCAAGAAGAACCTGACCAACATCACCCTGTCCGGCACCACCATCCCCCATGAGGTCATCGGTGAGTTCGGCGCCGGCCGCGTCATCCTGAAGCCCGCCGCCCCCGGTACCGGCATCATCGCCGGCTCCGCGGTCCGCGCGGTCATGGAGGCAGCCGGTATCTCCGATATCCGTGCCAAGTGCCTGCGCAGCAACAACCCCGGCAACGTGGTGGCAGCCACCATGACCGGCCTGATGAGCCTGCGCGACGCCCAGCAGGTGGGTGCCGTCCGCGGCAAGACCCCCGCCGAGATCCTGGGTTAAGGAGGCGCGCATCATGGAAAAGAAACTGAAGATCGAGCTCGTCAAGAGCCTGAACGGCCGTCACGACAAGCATATCGCGACCGCCGCATCCCTGGGCCTGCACAAGATCGGCCAGTCCACCGTGCAGCCCGATAACCCCCAGACCCGCGGCAAGATCGCCCAGATCGGCTATCTTGTGAAGGTCACGGAAGAATAAGGAGGGGCAAAAATGGAAATTCATGAACTTTCCCCCGCTCCCGGCAGCCGCAAGGCGGCCTGGCGCAAGGGTCGGGGCCATTCCTCCGGCAACGGCAAGACCGCCGGCCGGGGCCACAAGGGACAGAACGCCCGCTCCGGCGGCGGCGTCCGTGTGGGCTTCGAGGGCGGCCAGATGCCTCTGGCCCGCCGCATCCCCAAGCGCGGCTTCAACAACATCTTTGCCAAGCCTCTGGAATCCGTCAATGTGAGCGTGCTGAACGATCGCTTCCCCGACGGCGCGGAGATCGACGCCCAGGCCCTTCTGGACGCCGGCGTGCTCTCCAAGTGCCAGTACGGCGTCAAGATCCTCGGCAGCGGGGATCTGACCAAGAAGCTCACCGTCCGTGCCACGGCCTTCTCCGCGTCTGCCAAAGAAAAGATAGAGGCCGCCGGCGGAAAGGCTGAGGTGGTGTGAAGTGTTTAAGACGTTTGCAAACGCCTGGAGGATAGTTGAGATCCGCAAGAAGATCCTCTTCACGCTGTTCATCATCCTCCTGTACCGGGTGGGCAACGCCGTGCCCGTGCCCTTCGTCAACGTGGCATACCTGCAGGAGTATTTCCGCTCCCTGGAGAACACGGTCCTGGGCCTGTATAACGTCATGAGCGGCGGCGCTTTCTCCCAGGCGACCATCTTTGCCCTGAGCATCCAGCCCTATATCAACAGCTCCATCATCATCCAGCTGCTGTGCGTGGCCATCCCGGCCCTGGAGCGGCTGAGCAAAGAGGGCGGCGAAGAGGGCCGGAAGAAGATCGCCTCCATCACCCGTTACGCCACCGTGGGCATCGCCCTTCTGCAGGGCTTCGCCTACTATATGCTGATCAAGACCAACAATCTGCTGACAGCCGACGGCACCGGCGTCTGGGCGGCCATCGTCATCATCGCCACCTTCTGCGCCGGCTCCGCCCTGATCATGTGGCTGGGCGAGCAGATCACTGAGTTCGGCATCGGCAACGGCATCTCCATCATCCTGTTCGCCAGTATCGTCAGCCGTTTCCCCTCCAGCATCATCGCCACCATCTCCGGCGTGTCCGGCGGTTCCGTGGCCTGGTGGGCGGCCGCGCTGACCTTCCTTGGCGCCATCGCGATCATCATCCTGATCGTGTTCGTGAATGATGCGGAGCGCCGCATACCGGTGCAGTACTCCAAGCGCGTCGTGGGCCGGAAGATGTACGGCGGCCAGAGCACCCACCTTCCCATGAAGGTGAACATGTCCGGCGTCATGCCCATCATCTTCGCCCAGTCCATCGCCACGCTGCCCGGCACGCTGGTGCAGCTGTTCGGCTGGAACGGCAGCTTTGCCAAGTATATCTCCAGCCAGAAGACCTGGACCTTCGTCATCGTCTACGCGCTGCTGATCGTCTTCTTCGGCTACTTCTATTCCACCATCCAGTTCAACCCCATCGAGATCAGCAACAACCTGCGCAAGAACGGCGGCTTCATCCCCGGCTACCGCCCGGGCAAGCCCACCAGCGAGTTCATCCAGAAGGTGCTCAATAAGATCACCCTGTTTGGCAGCCTGTATCTCTGCATCATCGCCGCCGTGCCCTATATCGTGAGCATGTACTCTGACACCGCCTCCAACCTGGGCATCTCCCTGGGCGGCACCTCCATCATCATCGTGGTGGGCGTTGCCCTCGAGACCGTGCAGGCGCTGGAGAGCCAGATGCTCATGCGCCACTACAAGGGCTTCCTTGAGTAAGAGGGAGGGCGCTCGAATATGAAGATCATCATGCTCGGCGCCCCCGGCGCGGGGAAGGGGACCCAGGCGGAGATACTCTCCAAAAAGCTTGGCATCCCCACCATCTCCACCGGCAACATCCTCCGGGCGGCCGTGAAGGCCGGCACCCCCGTGGGCCTGAAGGCCAAGTCCTTCATGGACGCGGGCAAGCTGGTCCCGGACGACGTGATCATCGGCATCCTGGCCGAGGCTCTTAAGGGGCCGGAGTGCGCCAAGGGCTATATCCTGGACGGCGTGCCCCGCACTATCCCCCAGGCCGAGGCCATGGAGGAGCAGGGCGTGGACATCGACGTCGCCCTGGACCTGGCCGTGGAGGACAGCGCCATCGTGGAGCGGATGGGCGGCCGGCGGGTATGTCCCGCCTGCGGCGCCACCTACCACATCGTGAACAATCCACCCAAGACCGAGGGCGTGTGCGACAAGTGCGGCGCGGACCTTATCATCCGCGCGGACGACGCCCCCGAGACCGTGCTCGACCGGCTGCGCACCTATCATGAGCAGACGGAGCCCCTGCTGGCCTTCTACCGCGAGAGAGGAAAGCTCAAAACCGTGGAAAACAAGCCCTCCATCGAGGAGAACACGGCGGAGATCATGAAGGCACTGGGTATATGAGCAATATCATCATCAAATCTCCACGGGAGATCGAGATCATGCGTCAGGCGGGGAGAATTACCGCGGCTGCCCGGACTTTGGCCCGGGAAATGGTGATCCCCGGCATGACCACGGCCGAGATCGACCGGGAGGTGAAGCACTTCATCGTCAAGAGCGGCGCCAAGCCCACGTTCCTGGGCTACGGCGGGTTTCCCGCCAGCGTGTGCCTCTCCGTCAACGATGAGGTGATCCACGGCATCCCCGGCCACCGCGTCATACACGAGGGCGACATCGTCTCCGTGGACGTGGGGGCCACCTGGAAGGGCTATGTGGGCGACTGTGCCGGCACCTACGTTGCAGGCAAGGGCACAGAGGCGGCGAAAAACCTCATCGCCGTCACGCGCCAAAGCTTTTTCGAGGGGATCAAACAGGCCCGTGCAGGCAGCCGCGTAGGCGACATATCCCACGCCGTTCAGACATATGTTGAACAGAATGGCTGTTCGGTGGTAAGGGAATATGTGGGCCACGGCGTGGGAAGCCAGATGCACGAGGCACCGGAGGTACCGAACTTCGGCAGAGCCGGACATGGTCCCACCCTGGTGAAGGGCATGACCATCGCGGTGGAGCCGATGGTGAACGCGGGCACATGGCAGGTGAAGGTCCTGGACGACGGCTGGACCGTCAAGACCCTGGACGGGAGCCTGTCCGCCCACTACGAGAACACCATCCTCATCACCGACGGCGAGCCCGAGATCCTCACATGGGCGGAGGACCTCTGAAATGAGAACGCCCGCGCCTTACGACGTGGTCGTGTCCCTGGCGGGGCACGACAGGGGAAAGCTCTTTCAGGTCATTGCCGCCCAGGACGGAAGGCTCCTGGTCTGCGACGGACGGAACCGCAAACTGGAAGACCCAAAACTCAAAAGCCCCAAGCATGTGCGCATCGTGGCCGCAGGCGGCAGCGCCCCGGCCACGGACAAGGATATCCGGCAGACATTGGCACAGACGGCCCAAGAGGCCGCAGCGAAGGAGGGAAAGCTTCTTGGCGAAGGATGACGTTATCGAACTGGAAGGCACGGTAGTCGAGGCCCTGCCCAACACCATGTTCCAGGTGGACATCGGCGGCGGGCATACGATCCTGGCCCACATCTCCGGCAAGCTGCGGATGAACTTCATCCGCATCCTCCCCGGCGATAAAGTCACGGTGCAGATGTCGCCCTACGACCTCACCCGGGGCCGTATCACCTGGCGCACCAAGTAAACTGATCGCGTACTTTTTAAGGAGGCTTATAACATGAAAGTCAGACCCAGCGTCAAGCCCATGTGCGAGAAATGCAAGATCATCAAGCGCCATGGCCGGGTCATGGTGATCTGCTCCAACCCGAAGCACAAGCAGAGACAGGGTTGAGAACCTATCTTTGAAGAAAGGACTGATCGAGAAAAATGGCACGAATCGCCGGCGTTGACCTGCCGAAGGACAAGCGTGTGGAGATAGGTCTCACCTATGTCTACGGCATTGGCAGGACATCCGCAAAGAAGATACTGGAAGAGACCGGGATCAACCCCGACACCCGCGTAAAGGACCTCACCGAGGCGGAAGAGGCCAAGCTCCGTGAGTGCATCGACAAGGAATTCGTGGTGGAGGGCGACCTTCGCCGCCAGAACGCCCTTGACATCAAGCGGCTGATGGAGATCGGCTCCTACCGGGGCACCCGTCACCGCAAGGGCCTGCCCGTGCGCGGCCAGCGGACCAAGACCAACGCCCGCACCCGCAAGGGCCCCAAGCGCACCATCGCCAATAAGAAGAAGTAAGGAGGGAAGAGATCAATGGCAGCAGCTACTCAGAAAGGCAAGAAAGCCGTTCGCACCCGCCGCAGAGAGCGGAAGAACATCGAGAAGGGCCAGGTCCATATCAGCTCTTCCTTCAACAACACCATGGTCACCGTGACCGATACCAACGGCAACGCCCTCAGCTGGGCCAGCGCCGGCGGCATGGGTTTCCGGGGCAGCCGGAAGTCCACTCCCTTCGCGGCCTCTACCGCCGCGGAGACCGCGGCCCGCGCCGCCATGGAGCACGGCCTGAAGACCGTGGAAGTGTTCGTCAAGGGTCCCGGCAGCGGCCGTGAAGCCGCCATCCGCGCCCTGCAGACCGCCGGCCTGGAGGTTACCATGATCAAGGACGTCACCCCCATTGCCCACAATGGCTGCCGTCCGCCCAAGCGCCGCCGCGTCTGATGTAAGGGAGGAACGAATAATATGGCAAGATATACGAATGCGGTGTGCCGCCTGTGCCGCCGCGAGAACCAGAAGCTCTTTCTGAAGGGCGACCGGTGCTACACGGACAAGTGCTCCATCGCCGTTCGCTCCTATCCCCCCGGGATGCATGGCCAGGGCCGGAGCAAGACCTCCGAGTACGGCATGCAGCTGCGTGAGAAGCAGAAGGCCAAGCGTTACTACGGCGTGCTGGAAGCCCAGTTCCGCAAGTATTTCGACATGGCCGAGCGCCGTCCCGGCCAGGCCGGCGAGAACCTGCTCAGCATCCTGGAGTCCCGGCTGGACAACGTGGTCTATCGTCTCGGCTTCGCCATGAGCCGTCCCGAGGCCCGTCAGCTGGTGACCCACGGCCACTTCACCGTCAACGGCCGCAAGGTGGACATCCCCAGCTTCCTGGTAAAACCCGGGATGGTTATCTCTGTCAAACCCTCCAGCCGCGACCTGGATAAGATCAAGGCCAACATCGAGGCCAACGCGTCCCGTCAGCCGCCCAAGTGGCTGGACTATGACGCCGGCAACATGCTCGCAAAAGTCACCGGCGTCCCCGCCAAGGAGGACATCGACCTGCCCATCGAGGAGCACCTGATCGTCGAGCTGTATTCCAAGTAAGCCCTCACAAGTTGGTAAGCTGAAAACCGCGTGACGCTTTTAGCGTACATTTTAAGGAGGGTATCGAACGCATGATAGAGATCGAGAAGCCGCGCATCGAATGTGTGGAAAGTCCGACGGACGAGAGCTATGGGAAGTTCATCGTGGAGCCGCTGGAGCGGGGCTACGGCACGACCCTTGGCAACTCCCTGCGGCGGGTGCTCCTGAGCTCCCTGCCCGGTACGGCGGTCACCACCATCAAGATCGCCGGCGTCCAGCATGAGTTCTCCACGATCCCCGGCGTCAAGGAAGACGTCACCGAGATCGTCCTGAACATCAAAAACCTCATCGCCAGTCTCCATCGTGACGGCCCCAAGACCGTTTACATCGAGGCGGACGGCGAGTGCGAGGTGACGGCGGCCGACATCAAGGCGGACGGCGAGGTGGAGATCCTCAATCCGGAGCTGCACATCGCCACCCTGGGCCCCGACGCCAGCCTCAACATGGAGCTGACCATCTCCCACGGCCGCGGCTATGTTCCCGCGGAGAAAAATAAGCCCGCCCAGGCCGTGGCGGGGACCATCCCTGTCGACTCCATATATACCCCGGTCCTGAAGGTCAACTACGCCGTGGAGAACACCCGCGTGGGTAACCAGACGGACTACGACAAGCTGACGCTGGAGGTCTGGACCGACCGCACCATCAGCCCCCGGGACGCCGTGAGCCTGGGCGCGAAGATCCTTTGCGACCACTTCACGCTGTTCACCGACCTGAGCCAGAGCCTGAGCATGGGCTCCACCGTGGTGGAGAAGACCGAGGCTGTGAAGGACAAGGTCATGGAGATGACCATTGAGGAGCTGGACCTGAGCGTGCGCAGCTTCAACTGCCTGAAACGCGCAAACATCAACACGGTGGAGGACCTGGTATCCAGGACCCAGGACGAGATGATCAAGGTGCGCAACCTTGGCCGCAAGAGCCTGGAGGAGGTCATCCAGAAGCTGGCTATGATGGGCCTGAGCCTGGCCAGCGACGATGACAGCAAGTGACATCCACCGACACTCACTTTTGGAGGTAAACGAAAATGCCCGGAACCCGCAAGCTGGGTAAGCCGACAGCTGCCCGTATGGCTATGCTCCGCCAGCAGGTCACCGACCTTCTGGCCACCGGCCGCATGGAGACCACCGTCACCCGCGCCAAGGAGATCCGTCCCCTGGCCGAGCGCATGATCACCTTGGGAAAGAAGAAGGGCCTGGCCAACTACCGCCTGGCGCTGAAGTTCCTCACCCGGGAGGACGTGGCGAAGAAGGTCTTCGACGATCTGGCCGTGAAGTATGCCGACCGCAACGGCGGCTATACCCGCATCACCCGCACCGGCACCCGCCGGGGCGATGCCGCCGAGATGGCCGTCATCGAGCTGGTGTGACGCCGTAAAGCGCGCAAATGCCCCCTGCCTTTTCAGGCAGGGGGCATTAATTATGTCCTTTTCTTACTTCATGTAGTAGGCGGCCACGATGCTGGAGGCCAGCACGCCGTCCACCTCGCCCTTCATCAGCGCCTGGAACAGGCCCTCCGTGTTGGTCTGGTAGATGACGGAGCCCAGGCTCTGGACGAACTTCTCGTTCTGGTAGAGCACCTGTTCGTCCGCAACGGTGACGCCCAGGGCTTTGCCCTTCAGGCCGGAGCGGCGGCGGATGTGGCTGCCGAACCGGGCCACCAGCACGTACCGGCTGGAGAGATAGGCGGGGGAGACGTCCATGTTGTCGGTGATGCCGGCGCTGGGCACGGCCATGGCGATGTCGATGTTGCCCGCGTTCAGCTCCACCTCGGCGTTGGCGATGCTGATGGGGTAGAAGGTGATGTTCCAGCTGAGATAATTGCAGATCTGGCCGATCAGGTCCACGTCGAAGCCCTCATAGCCCAGGTTGGACTGGAAGCTCATGGGCATGTTGTCCAGGTCGATGCCCACGATGACCTCCCGGGAGGGTACGCTGTCCCAGTAGGGCTCCATGGCGTCCTGGTCCCCGTCCACGGCGATGAGGTTCTCCCCGAACCATTGCACCGACGCGGCCCGGAGGGTGCTGCTGGCGGCCAGGACCTTCATGGCTGCGGAGACGTAGTCCTTCAGCTTGTCCCCCTTGCGAAAGGCGATATAGTAGTTGCTCTCGCCGCTGTAATCGTCGATGACCCGAAAACCGCCGCTGCTGCCGCAGGCGCACACCGGCACCAGCATCACCACACACAGCATAAGGCACAGGGCTCTTTTGACCGTTCGCCGCACGCGGGGGACCTCCTTCCTGAAAAAAGCCGCACATTTTCATGTGCGGCTATTATAATACCTGATGCACGGGGGAAAATCAAGGGGAGAGACGTCGATTTAAGACTGTTTGTAGCCTTCCAGGAACCGGCGGGTCCGCTCCTGGGCGGGGGCGTCGATGACCTGCCGGGGGTCGCCCTGTTCCACCACCACGCCGCCGTCCATGAAGATGACCTGGGTGGATACATCCCGGGCGAAGGCCATCTCGTGGGTGACGATGATCATGGTGGTCTGCCGCTCGGCCAGGCCCCGTATGACCCGCAGCACCTCCTGGGTGAGCTCCGGGTCCAGGGCGGAGGTGGGCTCGTCGAAGCACAGGATGTCCGGCTGCAGGGCCAGGGCCCGGGCGATGGCCACCCGCTGCTGCTGGCCGCCGGAGAGCTGGTGGGGGTAGTTGTCCATGCGGTCGGAAAGGCCCATCTGCACCAGCAGCTGCCGGGCCCGGTCGTCGATCTGGGCATAGAGCTCTTTCTTTTTAGACTTGAAGTTCGGGTCCTCTTTGGCCAGCAGCTGCCCGGCCAGGGTCACGTTCTGCAGGGCGGTATACTGGGGGAACAGGTTGAAGGACTGGAACACCAGCCCGAAGTGGAGGCGCTTGCGCCGTATCTCCGACTCCCGCTGGGTGGCGGGGTCGGCGGCGTCGAAGATGGTCTCACCGTTCACGGCGATGGAGCCCCCGTCCGGGACCTCCAGAAAGTTCAGGCACCGCAGCAGAGTGGTCTTGCCGGAGCCGGAGGAGCCGATGACGGACACCACCTGCCCCTTCTCCAGGGAGAAGCTGATGCCCTTCAGGACCTCCGTGCTGCCGAAGCTCTTTCGTATATCCTTTACGTCCAGAATAGCCATGGCGCGCCCTCCTCAGCGGAAATAGTCCAGCCGCTTTTCCAGCCGGCCCAGCAGCACCGTGACGATGCCGTTGAAGACGAGGTAGTACACGGCTGTGAAGAACAGCGGCCATATGGCCCCGGCGATGCCGTGGGAGCCCTTGAGGAAGGCCTGGCCGGCCCAGATGATCTCCTGCAGGGCGATGATGCGGGCCAGGGCCGTGTCCTTCACCAGGGTGATGATCTCGTTGGACATGGGCGGCACGATGCGCTTGATGACCTGCAGCAGCGTCACCTTAAAGAATATCTGCGCCTTCGTCATGCCCAGCACCAAGCCCGCCTCCTGCTGGCCCACGGGGACGGACTGGATGCCGCCCCGGTAGATCTCGGAGAAGTAGCAGGCGTAGTTGAAGATGAACGCGATGGCGGAGGCCAGAAACCGGCCCGCCTCGCCGCTGCCCCATATATTCTTTCCCAGGACCATGCCGGGGAAGTAGAAGATGATGAGAAGCTGTATCATCAGCGGCGTGCCCCGCACGATCCATACGATCAGGCGGGTCAGCCAGCTCAGGGGCTTGAAGCGGCTCATGGAGCCGAAGGCGATCACCAGCCCCAGGGGGATGGCGCCAAGGCCTGTGACGAAGAAGAGCTTCAGGGTCTGCAGAAAGCCCACGTTCAGCGCCTTGAGCACCACGGGCATCTGCTGGAGGATAAGTTCCATGAGAAGACCTCAAAAAACAATTTTTTTCCGGGGAGAGCGGAGCTCTCCCCGGTATAGGCGGTGTTATATGAAGTTACTCCGCGGCGGCCTCGGCCTCAGCGGTCAGAGCGGTCTGGTCCACCAGCGCGGCCTGCACGCCGTAGGTCTCGGCGATCTCCTCCATGGTGCCGTCCTCATAGGAGGCCAGGAAGAACTCGTTCAGGGCCTGGGCCAGGTCGGAGCCCTTGCGGAAGCCCACGCCGTACTCCTCGCTGTTCAGGTTGATGGTGTTGATCAGATCGGCGTAGTTGGTGCCCTCGCCCACCATGGCGGCGGCCATCAGCAGGTCGATGACGGCGGCGTCGGAGGTGCCGGCGCTGACCTCCAGCAGGGCGTCAGCCTGGGTCAGCACGGGGGTGCACTCATAGCCCAGAGCTTCCACCTCGGCCTCGCCGGCGCTGCCGGCCTCCACCGCGAAGATCAGGTCCGCCATATCCTCGGCAGAGGCATAGTCGGCGGCCGCGTCCGCGGGCAGGATAACGGTCTGGGCGTTGTTGCAGTAGGCGTTGGAGCACTCCATGGCCGCCATGACCTCGTCGTTGAGGGTCATGCCGTTCCAGACCACGTCGATGGTCTTGGCGTCCAGCTCCAGGACCTTGTTGTCCCACTCGATCTCGATGAACTCCACGTCCACGCCCAGGCTCTCGGCAAAGGCCTTGGCCATGTCGGCGTCGAAGCCGACCCACTCGCCGTTCTCATCCCGGTAGTCCATGGGGTCGAACTCGGTCACGCCCACCACCAGGGTGCCCTTGTCCTGGACATAGGCCAGGTCGCTCTCCTCCTCGGCGGCGAAGACGGGGGTGGTCAGCAGCATCATGAATGCCAGCGTAAAAGCAAGAAACTTTTTCATTTTAAATGTCCTCCTGAGAAGTTGTTTTCTTGACGCTATTCAACATACTACCATATTAGCGAGATAAATTAAAGACCTTTTTTGCGATTTCCCGGATATTTTTACATTTTGTTAACCCATGGAGGGGGAACTGGTATATAATTGAGCTACATTGAACAAGTCTGCGCCGCTGCTTACGGCGCGAGGAGGCTGTCATGGCGAAGAAAGCGCTGATCGTCGAGGACGACGAGAATATATCGGAGCTGCTGAGGCTCTATCTGGAGCGGGACGGCTTCGAGGTGCTGCAGGCGATGGACGGCGGCCGGGGCGTGGACCTGGCGAGAAGCTCGGAGCCGGACATCGTGCTGCTGGACATCATGCTGCCGGTGAAGGACGGCTGGCAGGTGTGCCGGGAGATACGGGGCTTTTCCAGGGCACCCATCGTGATGCTCACCGCCAAGGGGGAGACCCGGGACAAGGTGGCGGGCCTGGAGATGGGGGCGGACGACTATATCACCAAGCCCTTTGAAATAAAGGAGCTGCTGGCCAGGGTGCACGCGGTGCTGCGCCGGACGGACGGTCCGGCGGAGGAAAAGCCCCGGCGCTTGGAATTCGACAAGCTCATCATCAATCTGGATTCCTATGAATTGGTGGTGAACGGCAATAAAATCGACACGCCGCCCAAGGAGATGGAGCTTCTGTTCCACCTGGCCAGCGCGCCCAACCGGGTCTACACCCGCAACCAGCTGCTGGACGAGGTGTGGGGGTTTGACTACTTCGGCGATTCCCGGACCGTGGACGTGCACATCAAGCGCCTGCGGGAAAAATTGGAGGGCGTCTCCGACCAGTGGCGGCTGAAAACGGTCTGGGGCGTGGGTTATAAATTTGAAGTCGGGGAAGCATAAAAGGTGAGACGGAGCGTATTTTTCCGAAGCTTTCTCGTGACCACCACCATGTTCGCGGTGTGCTTCATCCTCTTCGGCGCCACCATGTTTTTCATGGGCCGGGCTTTTTTGATAAGAGAGAAGCAGGCCAGCCTCTACGCCACGGCGGCGGAGGTGGGGCGCTATGCCGAGGCCATGCACACGGAGGAGGAGCTTTCCAGCTGGGAGCTCAGGATGAACCTGGCTGCCATCGCCCAGAGCACCGGGGACCATATCTTCCTCTGCGACCCGGCCGGCACGGTGGTGTCCAGCTCCGACCGGGACCTGACGGCAGACTATATCGGCCGGGAGGTGCCCCAGGCTGTGGTGGATACCCTGGCCCGGGAGGGGACCTACAGGGGTCTGACGGACCTGGGCGGGTTTTACGAGGGGCGGTATTATGTGGTGGCCCAGCCCCTGGCGGACGAGGACGGGGCCGTCATCGGCTATGTGTTCGTCAACTACGCCGGCTCCGGCTTCTTCGGCGTCTGGGGCGGCTTTATGCTGCTGTTCGTGCTCATCGCGGCGGGGATGCTGGCGGTGGCGGTGGCCTTTGAATACGCCAACACCCGCAGGCTCGCCCGGCCCCTCAACGAGATGGCGGAGGCCGCCCGGCGCTTCGGCCGGGGCGATTACAGCGCCCGGGTCAGCCCCTATGAGGACGAGGACGAGATCGGCACCCTCATCGACGCATTCAACACCATGGCCGACAGCCTGGAGCGGAATGAATCCCGCCGGCGGGAGTTCATCGCCAACGTCTCCCATGAGCTGCGCACGCCCATGACCAGCATCTCCGGCTTTGCCGACGGTATCCTGGACGGGACCATACCGCCCTCCGAGGAGCGGAAGTACCTGCAGACCATTTCGTCTGAATCCAAGCGGCTGGGCCGCCTGGTGCGGAGCATGCTGGACATGTCCCGGCTCCAGGACGGGGACCCGGCCCGGATGGAGCGGACCTTCGATCTGGGGGAGATGGTGGTCCAGACCCTGCTCAGCTTTGAGGAGCGGGTGGACGCCAAACGGCTCAACGTGGAGCTGGATATGCCCGAGGACGCCCTGCGGGTCAAGGGAGATGTGGACTCTTTGACCCGGGTGGTGTATAATCTTCTGGACAACGCGATAAAATTCGCCTGGGAGGGCACGGACCTCACCGTCAGCGTGTGGAAGGAAAACGGCAAGGCCTATACCGCCGTGCAGGATGTGGGGCCCACCATCCCCGAGGAGGAGCTGGCCCTCATCTTCGACCGGTTCCACAAGGCCGACAAGTCCCGCAGCCGGGATAAGGACGGCGTGGGCCTGGGATTATATATGGTGCGGCAGATCCTGTCCAGCCACGGCCAGGACATATTCGTCACCAGCAAAGAGGGCGTGACCGTGTTCACGTTCACCCTGGCCCTGGCCGACACGGGCCGGGCCAACAAGGAAGACGCAGACCCGGCGGGTGCCCGCCGGCCCCGATAAGGAGGAGCCCCTGATGGACTATAAGAACAACGCCAACGGCTGGTATACCCCCGCGCCCACCGTGCCCCCGACGCCTGTCCGGGACCCGGAGGCGGAGGCCCGGGCCGCCCGGCGCACCCGCCGGACAAAGGTGACGGCGCTGTGCGTGTGCGCGGTGCTGGTATGCGCGGCGGCAGGTTTGGCGGCGCTGCACACCATGACCCGGGCGCGCCAGTGGGGCGCGGCGGAGACGGTACCCTACGGCGAGGGCCTTTTCGACTTCGGCGGCTCCGACGCGGAGCAGTATGACGACTTCCGGGAGTATTTTGAAAATTACTTTGCCCCTGCCGAGGAGATAGGCATGCCCGCCGCCGACGCGCCGGAGGGCATGACCCTGAAGCTCTGGCCCAGCCAGGGGGAGGAGCTTTCCCTGCAGGAGATATACGAGCAGGTGAGCCCTGCTGTGGTGGGCATCACCGCCCAAATGGGCGACTTCGGCTACAGCTGGGGCACCGGCGTGGTGTTTGACCCGGAGGGGTATATCATCACCAACACCCATATCCTCCAGGGCTGCTCCGGCGCCACGGTGGAGTTCGCCGACGGCAGGGAGTATGAGGCGAAGCTGGTGGGCGCGGACGAGGCCAGCGATATCGCCGTGATCGTCATCGACGCGGAGGAGGAGCTTCCTTATGCCCGGTTCGGCCGGTCCGGCAGCCTGCGGGTGGGGGACGAGGTGGTGGCCATCGGCAACCCCCTGAGCTCCAACTATTCCGGCACCATGACCAACGGCATCATCTCCGCCATTGACCGGAACATCTATAACCAGGGCCACACCATGACCATGCTCCAGACCAACGCCGCCCTGAACGAGGGCAACTCCGGCGGGCCCCTCATCAACGCCCGGGGCCAGATCGTGGGCATCACCAATATGAAGATCATGTACGCCTACATGGCCAACGTGGAGGGCATCGGCTTCGCCGTCCCCTCCTCGGTGGTCAAGGAGGTGGCCGACCAGCTCATGGCCAAGGGCTATGTCTCCGGCGAGCCCACCATCGGCATCATAGCCGGGTCCGTGAGCCAGGAGGCCATGGACCTGTACGGCCTGCCCGAGGGGGTGTATGTCTCCCAGGTCAACGAGGGCTCCGACGCCCTGGCTAAGGGCCTGCAGGAGGGGGACGTGATCACCGCCGTCAACGGCACCCACGTAAGCTCCGTGGCGGAGGTGAACTTCATCAAGGACGGCTTCGCCGTGGGCGACAGCCTGACCCTTACCGTCTACCGGGAGGGGGAGACCTTCGAGGTGGAGGTCGAACTGGTAGATAATGGCGCCGTCCGGTGAGGCGGAAAGACGTTGATTTTATTCCGGCGGTATGGTATAGTTAGAGTGAAAATGGATGGGCGGAAAAAATTTTTTCAGAATTTCTGAAATTTCTTTAGCCCTTTTGCTCCGCCCGGTCGTATAAAGAAGTGAAAAACATCCAGCCAATGGAAATTTGAAAGGAGATACTCCCATGAAGCCCGAAGATAAGAATCAGGACAAAGTTCTCAGCGACGACGATCTGGACACCGTCTCCGGCGGCCTGTATGGCTCCGTCAACGCTGATCCCTCCGCCAACTCGGCTCTGGCCGCATCCATCAGTGTCTGCTCCGTGCAGAACGCCAGCAACGGCATCGACGCGCTGACCAAGAACAACAGGTAAACATCCGCGCAAAACAGGGCGGGGCCATGCGGCCCCGCCTTTTTGCTGTGCACTTAGTTTACATAATGTGTTCTTCCGGGAAATCGTCCCGGACCCGCATGCCCATATCCTCCCGGGTGCCGGTGGGGTATTTGGCGATACCGGTGCTGTCATACTTGCTGACCAGCCGGCTCTCCGGGTCCAGCCGCGGGTTTGCCCCTGTGACGTCAGGGCCGTGCCTTCAATCCTGGGAGCCCTTCTGGCTTTCGGCACCGTTCTTTTTGCTCTGGTCCTGGCTGTTCTGGCCGCTGCTCTTGCTGGAGTTGTTCTTGTTCTGCTTGCTGTTCTTGGACATGAAATATCACCTCCCGGATAGTATGGCCCGGCCGGCGCCGGTCCATGCGCGGGGTAGGAAAATATTACTTTCCGGCGGAGATGAAAAAATTGGCGGGCGCGGGGGATTTTTCCTTGACAATTCGTCCCTGTTGACGTTTAATAATATTGTATTTCTCATAATGGGCGCAGGATGGGCATAGGCCTGTCCGCCCCCTGCAAAAGTCAATAAAATACCATAGGTATAAAAGGAGGAAATCCCAGCATGAAGTATGTCTATCTGTTCTCGGAAGGCAACGCCAATATGCGTGAGCTTCTGGGCGGCAAGGGCGCGAACCTGGCCGAGATGACCAACATCGGCATGCCCGTTCCCCAGGGCTTCACCATCACCACCGAGGCCTGCACCCGTTACTATGACGACGGCAAGCAGATCGGCGAGGATATCCAGGCGCAGATCATGGAGTACATCTCCAAGCTGGAGGAGATCACCGGCAAGAAGTTCGGCGACGCCGAGAACCCCCTGCTGGTCTCCGTCCGTTCCGGCGCCCGCGCCTCCATGCCCGGCATGATGGACACCATCCTGAACCTGGGCCTGAACGAGACCGTGGTGGACGTGCTTGCCCGCAAGTCCGGCAACCCCCGCTGGGCCTGGGACTGCTATCGCCGGTTCATCCAGATGTATTCCGACGTGGTCATGGAAGTGGGCAAGAAGTACTTCGAGCAGCTCATCGACCAGATGAAGGAAAAGCGCGGCGTCACCCAGGATGTGGAGCTGACTGCCGACGACCTGAAGGAGCTGGCCGAGCAGTTCAAGGGCGAGTATAAGGACAAGGTCGGCACCGAGTTCCCCACCGATCCCGTGGAGCAGCTGATGGGCGCCATCAAGGCCGTGTTCCGTTCCTGGGACAACCCCCGCGCCAACGTCTATCGCCGCGACAACGATATCCCCTATTCCTGGGGCACCGCCGTCAACGTCCAGTCCATGGCCTTCGGCAACATGGGCGACGACTGCGGCACCGGCGTGGCCTTCACCCGTAACCCCGCCACCGGCGAGAAGAAGCTGATGGGTGAGTTTTTGACCAACGCCCAGGGCGAGGACGTGGTGGCCGGCGTGCGCACCCCCATGCCCATCAGCCAGATGGCCGAGAAGTTCCCCGAGGCGTTCGCGCAGTTCCAGAAGGTCTGCGCCACCCTGGAGGACCACTATCACGACATGCAGGACATGGAGTTCACCGTCGAGCACGGCAAGCTCTACATGCTCCAGACCCGTAACGGCAAGCGCACCCCCGCCGCCGCCCTGAAGATCGCCTGCGATCTGGTGGACGAGGGCCGCATCGACGAGAAGCAGGCCGTGGCCATGATCGAGCCCCGGTCTCTGGACACCATGCTCCATCCCCAGTTCGACGCCGAGGCCCTGAAGAAGGCCCCCGTGCTGGCCACCGCTCTGGCCGCCTCTCCCGGCGCCGCCTCCGGCAAGATCGTCTTCTCCGCCGAGGACGCCAAGGAGTGGGCTTCCCGCAAGGAGAAGGTCGTCCTGGTCCGCCTGGAGACCTCCCCCGAGGACATCGAGGGCATGAAGGCCGCTCAGGGCATCCTGACCGTCCGCGGCGGCATGACCTCCCACGCGGCCGTCGTGGCCCGCGGCATGGGCAAGTGCTGCGTCTCCGGCTGCGGCGAGATCAAGATGGACGAGGAGAACAAGAAGTTCGAGCTGCACGGAAAGACCTTCCATGAGGGCGACTGGATCAGCCTTGACGGCTCCACCGGCAAGATCTACGACGGCCCCGTGGCCACCATGCCCGCCTCCATCAGCGGCGAGTTCGCCCGCGTCATGGGCTGGGCCGACAAGTACCGCCGTCTGGGCGTGCGCACCAACGCCGATACGCCTCATGACGCCGCCCAGGCCGTGAAGTTCGGCGCTCAGGGCATCGGCCTGTGCCGCACCGAGCACATGTTCTTCAACGAGGACCGTATCCCCGCCATCCGCGAGATGATCTGCTCCGACACCGTGGAGCAGCGGGAGAAGGCCCTGGCCAAGCTGGAGCCCATGCAGCAGTCCGACTTCGAGGGCATGTACGAGGCTCTGGAGGGCCGGCCCATGACCGTCCGCTTCCTGGATCCCCCTCTGCACGAGTTCGTGCCCACCGAGGAGGCCGACATCGAGAAGCTGGCCCAGGATATGGGCAAGTCCGTCGCCGACATCAAGGCCATCATCGCGGGGCTGCATGAGTTCAACCCCATGATGGGCCACCGCGGCTGCCGTCTGGCTGTCACCTATCCCGAGATCGCCGTGATGCAGACCCGCGCCGTCATCAAGGCCGCCCTGAACGTCCAGGCCCGTCACGCCGACTGGAAAGTGGTCCCCGAGATCATGATCCCGCTGGTGGGCGAGGTCAAGGAGCTGAAGTATGTCAAGGACGTGGTCGTGAAGACCGCCGACGAGCTCATCAAGGCCGCCGGCTCCGACATGAAGTACCTGGTGGGCACCATGATCGAGATCCCGCGCGCTGCTCTGACCGCGGACGACATCGCCAAGGAAGCCGCCTTCTTCTCCTTCGGCACCAACGACCTGACCCAGATGACCTTCGGCTTCTCCCGTGACGACGCCGGCAAGTTCCTGGGCGCTTACTACGACAAGAAGATCTACGAGAACGACCCGTTCGCCAAGCTGGACCAGACCGGCGTGGGCAAGCTGGTGGATATGGCCTGCAAGCTGGGCCGGTCCGTCAACCCCGACCTGCACCTGGGCATCTGCGGCGAGCACGGCGGCGACCCCTCCTCCGTGGAGTTCTGCCACAAGGTGGGCCTGGACTACGTGTCCTGCTCTCCCTTCCGTGTTCCCATCGCCCGCCTCGCCGCCGCGCAGGCCGCGATCAAGAACGGCTGAGTTACAGCGCAGCGTATAGCGAATAAACAAAACGATATCCCCGGTCAGCTTTCGCTGGCCGGGGATATTCTATATCCGTCTTGCCGTGACCCGCCCGGTGTGATACAATGGCCCGGCAGAAAGAGAGATGGTATTTATGATCGGGTTGGGAACTGTCCTCAACGCCGCCGGTATCGTCGCGGGTGGGCTGCTGGGGATGGCGTTCGGCAGATTTCTATCGGAGCGGGTCCAGCAGACCTTGAATATGGCCTGCGGCGTGAGCGTGCTGTTTCTGGGTATCGCCGGGGCTATGGAGGGGATGCTGTCCATCCAGGACGGGGCCCTCTCCAGCGGCGGGACCATGATGATCGTGGGCAGCCTGGCCCTGGGCGGTCTGGCGGGGGAGCTTATCGACCTGGAGCGCCTTTTTGAGCGGTTCGGCGAGTGGCTGAAGGTGAAGAGCGGCAACGCCAAGGAGCAGCGGTTCGTGGAGGGCTTCGTCACCGCGTCCCTTACCGTGTGCGTGGGGGCTATGGCCATCGTGGGCGCCATTGAGGACGGCATGTTCGGCGACTGGTCCATCCTGGCCGCCAAGGCGGTGCTGGACCTGATCATCGTGCTGGTGATGACCTGCTCGCTGGGGAAGGGGTGCATCTTCTCCGCCGTGCCCGTGGCGCTGTGGCAGGGGGCGGTGACGGCCCTGGCCCGGTTCATCCGGCCCGTCATGACCGACGCCGCGCTTTCCAACCTCTCCACGGTGGGGTCCATCCTCATCTTCTGCGTGGGACTCAATCTTGTGTGGGGCAAGAAGATACGGGTGGCGAACCTGCTGCCCGCCGTGGTGTTCGCGGTGATATTCGCGTTTTTACCACTGTGAGTATGTCCAGGGCTGTTCATGACCGGTACATACCGGAACAAAGATGAGGAGGAACCAAATGAAACACCTGAAGAAGCTCGTGTCCGTGCTCCTCGCGGCGGCGCTGGTGGTCTCTCTGGGCGGCAGCGCCCTGGCCTGCACCACGGTAGCGGTGGGCAGGGACGCCTCTGCCGACGGCTCCGTTCTGGTCGCCCACACCTGCGACGGCTGGTACGATCACCGCATCCAAGTCGTGGAGGGCGGCACCCACGAAGACGGGGAGATGGTCGACATCTACAACGACCCCTGCGCCGACACCAGGACTACCCCCAGGCTGGTCGGCCGGATCCCCCAGGCCCCCGAGACCTACACCTACTTCAACATCGCCTATCCCTTCATGAACGAGAAGGGCGTCGTCATCAGCGAATTCACCTGGGGCGGCACCAGCGACGTTTTCTGCCCCAACGGCATGATGGTCATCGCGAACCTGGAGCAGATCGGCCTGGCCCGCGCCGCCACCGCCAGGGAGTGCGTGCTTATCATGGGTGAGATCGCCGAGCAGTATGGCTACTGCGACGGCGGCGAGTGCCTGCTGGTCGCCGACAACAGCGAGGTGTGGATATTCGAGATCTGCGGCGGCGGTCCGCAGTGGACGGCCGGCAGCGGCGCGCCCGGCGCCCACTGGGCTGCCCGCCGGGTGCCCGACGACGGGGTCTTTGTCGGCGCCAACCGTTCCCGCATCGGCGTGATCGACTTTGACGATCCAGACAACTTCATGTGGTCCACCGACATCACCGCCCTGCCCGAGCAGCTGGGCTGGTGGAAGGAGGGGGAGGATTTCAACTTCACCAAACTCTTCAACCCCGAGCCCTATGGCTATGAGTTCTATGCCAGCCGCCGCGAGTGGCGCGCGTTCAGCCTGCTGGCTCCCTCTCAGGATTTCCAGGTCCTCGGCCGCCAGGAGCACTATGACTTTGCTGTCACGCCCGACGAGCCTGTGACCGTCCAGAACATCATGGACATCTACAGCGACCACCTGGAGGGCACCGAATATGATCTGACCCAGGGCCTGGCCGCCGGCCCGTTCCACGACCCCACCCGCTGGCAGGGCGGCGAAAAGCCTGAGGCCGCGGCGGAGGAGGACTGGGAGCGCGCTATTGCCCAGTACCGCTGCAGCTACAGCTTCGTCGCCGAGCTCCGTCCCGGCATGCCGGGCCAGATCGGAAGCCTTTTGTGGTTCGGCGAGGACGCCCCCGACACCACCGTTTACGTGCCTCTGTACGCCGGCGCCACTGAAGTGCCCGCGGCGTGGTCCACCGGTGACCGCTATCACTTCGACCCCAGCTGCGCCTGGTGGGCCTTCAACTTCGTGAACAACTGGGCCAACCTCCGCTGGGACGCCATGTACGCCGACATCCGTGCCGAGAAGGCAAAGTATGAGGACGAGTTCTTCGCCGGCCACGGCGACGTGGAGGCCGAGGCGCTCGCGCTCTATGACGCCGGCGATGTTGACGGCGCCAGGGCCGTGCTGACAGCGTATGTCAACGACAGCATGAACAAAGTCAATGAAGGCTGGTGGGACTTTGCCTGGACGCTGGTCGGCCGCTACCAGGACGGCATGGTCGTGGGAGATGACTTCGGCGGCGGCGACGGGACCTCCGATTATCCCACCGAATGGATGGAGGAGGTGGGCCGCAATCAGATCGGCGCGGCCGCGGGCAGCAGCTCCGGCGACGATTACGAGACCCCCGGTTATCCTACCGATTGGATGGAGGCGGTGGGCTACGGCCAGACCAGCCTCGCCGACAAGGCCGGGCTGGGCATCGAGTGAGCCGCGCCTGATGAGTATGACAGAGAAGGAATACTTGACCCCGCTGGGCGCCATCCATTACTGGGTGAGCGGGGCGGACCTGTCCGGACCGCCGCTGGTGTTTCTGCCGGGCCTGACGGCCGACCATAAGCTTTTTGATAAGCAGATAGAGTATTTTGAGGGGAAGTACCCGCTCTTTGTCTGGGACGCGCCCGGGCACGCCGCGTCCTGGCCTTTTGAGATGACCTTCTCTCTGGCGGACAAGGCCCGGTGGCTGGATGATATACTCACTCAGGAGGGACTGTCCGGCCCTATCGTCGTGGGCCAGTCCATGGGCGGCTATGTGGGGCAGATGTATGCCCAGCTGTACCCGGACAAGCTGCGGGGGTTCATATCCATCGACTCGGCGCCGCTGCAGCGGTCCTACTTGACAGCGGCGGAGCTGTGGCTCTTAAAACGTATGGAGCCCGTCTACCGGTATTACCCCTGGAAATGGCTGCTGCGCCAGGGCACCAATGGCGTCGCCGCGTCGGACTATGGCCGGGCGCTGATGCGGGACATGATGATGACCTATGACGGGGACAAGGCCCGGTACGCCCGGCTCGCCGGCCATGGGTTCCGGATATTGGCGGAGGCCATCGAGGCGGACCTGCCCTACGAGATCAAATGCCCGGCAATGCTCATATGCGGGGAGCGGGACCACGCCGGGTCCTGCATCCGCTATGATAAGGCATGGCACAAAAAGACCGGCATCCCCCTCCACTGGATAGAGAACGCCGGGCACAATTCCAACACCGACGCGCCGGAAGAGATAAACCGGCTCATCGAGGGATTCGTTGCTAACCTATAAAAAACGGGGCAGACGTGCAAACGTCTGCCCCATCCATTATTTGCGTTTTAAATGGACGCCTTGGATGCCTCCAGGGCGGCGATGACCCGGTCGCACCAGGCGTCGAACTCCGGGTCGGGTATCTGGCACTCCTCCGGGTGGGACAGCACATAGTCCAGCGCGATGCGCACGCCCACATGGAAGGGGACGGTGGTCTTCATATCCGGCGCGAGGCGCTTGAGCTTCGCGTTATCGAAGCACACGCACACGGCCTTGTCCCCCAAAAGGTTGCCCTCCAGGTCATAGCCGTACTTGTCGCCCACGGCGGCGAGATACTCGCTGGCCACGTGGTAGGCGTGCAGCTCCACCCCCAGGGCGTCGGCGATGGTGGCGTATATCTGGTCCCAGGTAAGGACCTCGTCGCCGGTGATCTGGAAGGCCTCGCCGATGGCGTGGCGGTTTCCCATGAGGGCGGTGTAGCCCACAGCGAAGTCCCTGTTGAAGGTCACATGCCACAGGCTGGAGCCATCGCCCTGGATGATGACGGGCTTGCCCTGCCGCATGCGCTCTATGACCTGCCAGAAGCCGTTCTTCCCGTGCACGCCCAGGGGGATATGCCGCTCGTCATAGGTATGGCTGGGCCGGACGATGGTGACGGGGAAGCCCTCCTCCCGGTACTTTTTCATGAGGAATTCCTCGCAGGCGATCTTGTTGCGGGAATACTCCCAGTGGGGGTTCGAAAGGGCCGTGCCCTCGGTGATGATGTGGCTGGCGGCGGGCTTATGGTAGGCCGAGGCGGAGCTGATGTAGATATACTGCCGGGTCCGGCCCCGGAACAGACGCCAGTCCCGCTCCACCTGCTCCGGGGTGAAGCCAATGAACTCGCCCACCACGTCAAAGGTCATCTCCCCCAGCTTTTTCAGTACGTCCGCCTCGTCACGGATGTCCGCGGTGATCTGGTGCACCCCCTGGGGCACGGCATGGGACCGGTTTCCCCGGTTGATGAGCCAGACCTCCCAATCCATCTCGTTCACAAGGCGCCTCACGATGGCGGCGCTGATGGTGCCGGTGCCGCCGATGAACAGTGCTCTCATAGTCTCCTCCTATATGTTATTTTCCCACGCAGAAGCGGGAGAAGATGCCGTTGGTCACGTCCTCCCGGACCGTGCGGCCGGAAAGCTCCCCCAGCGCCCCCAATGCGCCCTCGATCTCCGTGAGCACCGCGTCGGGGGCAAAGCCCTGGGCCATGGCCTCTTTGGCGGCCCGGACATAGTCCAGCGCCCGGCCCACGGCGTCCGCCTGGCGGGGATTGGTGAGCATCTCCCCGGCGGGGAGGGGCTCGCTCTCTTTAAACATCTCTGCTACCGCCGTCTCCAGCTTGTCCAGCCCCGCGCCGGTGAGGGCGCTGAGGCTGATGGTCCCGTCCATGTCCCAAACGGCAGGCAGGTCGGATTTGTTCTTGATGATAATGTACTTTGGCGCGGCCTTGGCGGCGGCCAGCACCGCCTCGTCCTCCGCCGTGAGGGGCACGGAGCCGTCCAGCACCGCCAGCACCAGCCCGGCCCCCTCCGCGGCGGCGTGGGCCCGCAAAACGCCCTCCTTTTCCACCGGGTCGGCGGTGTCCCTGAGGCCCGCGGTGTCGGAAAGGCGCAATAGCGTGCCCCCCAGCACGGCCTTTTCCTCGATGGTGTCCCGGGTGGTGCCGGGGATGTCGGTGACGATGGCCCTATCGTAGCCCAAAAGGGCATTCAAAAGGGAGCTCTTGCCCGCGTTGGGCCGGCCCAGGATGGCGCAGGGCACGCCGTTTTTCAGCACATTGCCCCGCCGGAAGGTGGCCAGCAGCCGGGCCAGCGCATCCTCCGCGCCGGAGAGGGTCTCCTCGTACTGGGCCATGGCAAAGGGCTCGATGTCCTCGTCCGGGTAGTCGATGACCGCGTGGTAATGGGAGCATATGGCGGTGAGGTCATCATATACGGCGTCGGTCTTTTTGCGTATGGCTCCGTCCAGCTGAGAGGCGGCGAGGATGGCGATCTGGGGCGTCTCGGCGTCGATGAGGTCGATGACCGCCTCCGCCTGCGTAAGATCCATCCGCCCGTTCAAAAAGGCCCGGCGGGTGAACTCCCCGGCCTTGGCCTGCCTTGCCCCGGCGGCGAAGAGGCTGTCGAGGGTCGCACGCAAGACCACGGGGGAGCCGTGGCACTGCAGCTCCGCCGTGTCCTCGCCGGTGTAGCTCCCCGGCCCCCGGGACACGGTGGCAAGGCATATGTCCAGAAGGGAACCGTCCGCGGCGGTGAGCTTTCCCAGCACCAGCCGCCTATCGGCCCGGCCGCTCATGGGCCCGCCATAGAGGGGGGTGAACACCTTGTCCAGCACGGAAAGCGTGTCAGGCCCGCTGATGCGCACGATGCCGATGGCGGCCAGGACCTGGCCGGTGGATATGGCGGCGATGGTGTCAAACACGCCGCCCTCCCGGGCGGCGTGGGGGTGTGTTGTGGTTTCGTTCATTTTTTCTCTCCGTCGTCCAGCTGGGCCAGGTGATAGGTGAGGACAAGAAGGCTGTCGGAGAAGTGGATGCTCTCCACCAGGGGGCCGTCCTCGCCCACCTCCAGCTCGGTGTTGGTGAAGTTCCAGATGGCGCGGATGCCCGCCGCCACCAGGGTGTCGGTCAGCTCCTGGGCCACGTGCCGGGGCACGGTGAGGATGGCGATATCCACCTTGTGCTCCCGCACGAAGGCGCCCAGGTCCTTCACGTCGTAGATGGGGAAACCGTCGATGTCCGTGCCGATGACGGCAGGGTCCACGTCGAAGGCGCCCAGGAAGGAATAGCCCTCGATGATGAAGTCGAAGTTCTGCACCAGGGCGGTGCCCAGGTTGCCGGCGCCCACCAGTATGGCGGAGTAGCCCCGGTAGGTGCCCAATATCTGGCCTATCTCCTTGCGAAGGGAGTCGATGTTGTAGCCGTAGCCCTGCTGCCCGAACTCGCCGAAGCAGGAGAAGTCCTGCCGTATCTGGGAGGGGGTGAGCCCCATCTGGCGGCCCAGCTTGTCCGAGGATATGCGCTCCTCGCCCTTGCTGGCCAGATCGTCCAGCTTTCGCAGATACCGAGGGAGCCGGCGGATCACGTTGTTGGAAACATTGGTCCTTTTCACGTCCTGCCTCCTTGTAACATTCACAGCCGTATAATGACGTAAAATGCAATCCTACTATGCCAAATTTACCACATTTTTGGTAAAGTTGCAAATGTTATTGTAAGCTGACGCGAAAATATGCTATAATGCCTATATTACAGCCGGGCGGGGTAAGCATAATAGACAAAACCCCGGGGCGGAAACGGACGATCATGGCGGAAAGACGGCTCTCCCACGCGTATATGCTGCTGGGGCCCGAGGGCCCGGCCCGGGACGGCGCGGCCCGGCGCTTGGCGGCGGCCCTGCTGTGCGGACAGACGGAGCCCCCCTGCGGGGTATGCCGGGACTGCCGGAAAGCACTTTCCGGCATCCACCCGGACGTGGCCCTGGTGACCCGGGAGCAGGGGGAGAAGGGCCCGAAGCAGGACATCACCGTGGGCCAGATACGGGCCATGACGGCGGACGCCGTGCTGGCCCCCAACGAGGCGGCCCGGAAGGTGTACGTCATCTCCCCGGCGGACAGGATGAACCAGCAGGCCCAGAACGCCCTCTTAAAGGCCCTGGAGGACCCACCCGGCCACGCCTGTTTCATTCTCTGCGCCGCGGCGCCCGACGCGCTGCTGTCCACGGTCCGGTCCCGGTGCGTCCGGGCGGAGATGGAGGCGGAGCGGGATGCGCGGCAGGAGGGCATATCGGAGCTGGCCCGGGCCTATCTGGAGGCCGCGGCAAGCGGCGACGTCTGTCAGGTGGCCCTGGCCTGCATGAGCCGGGCGGGGCTGAGCCGTGAAGACACGGAGGCCTTCGCGGACGAGGTGAAGAGCGCCATATGTGACATCCTCTGCGGCCGGGCGGGGGACATGGGCCTGGACCGGGCGCGGCTTAGGAAGCTGGACGCGCTCATGGACAAGACGGCGGATTACCTGCGGCACAACGTGCAGCCGAAGCAGATATTCGGCATGCTGGCCGCGGAGACATTGAGGTAAGGATACAATGACAGAAGTTGTGAGCATCAAATTCCGCAACCGGGGCAAGAGCTATTACTTTGACCCGGCGGGCATGGAATTCAAGATCGGCGACAAGGCCGTGGTGGAGACCAGCAAGGGCCTGGAGATCGGCACGGTGGTCCAGTCCAACCGCGAGATCGAGGACGAGCAGGTGGTCGCGCCCCTGCGCCCGGTGGCCCGGGCCGCCACGGAGGACGACCTGCGCATCGAGGAGCTGTGCAAGACCCGGGAGCGGGAGGCCTACGTCATCGGCAAGGAGAAGATCGCCGCCCACGGCCTGGATATGAAGCTGGTGGACGTGGAGTGCTCCTTCGAGGGCAACAAGATCATCTTCTTCTTTTCCAGCGACGGCCGGGTGGACTTCCGGGAGCTGGTGAAGGACTTGGCGGGGGTGTTCCGCACCCGCATCGAGCTCAGGCAGATCGGCGTCCGGGACGAGGCCCGGATGCTGGGGGGCCTTGGCATATGCGGCCAGCCCTTCTGCTGCGGCACCTTCATGGATGAGTTCAAGCCCGTGTCCACCAAGATGGCGAAGGTGCAGAACCTGAGCCTGAATCCCGCCAAGATATCCGGCTGCTGCGGCCGGCTCATGTGCTGCCTGCGCTATGAGCAGCCGGCCTATGAGGAGCTGGTGAAGAACGTGCCCAAGACCGGCGCGTTCGTGGAGACGCCGGATGGCTACGGCAACGTCAACCAGGTGAACATCCTGCGCCAGACGGTGCGGGTGAAGCTGGACGGGGAGGGGGACGACGCCTACCGCCAGTATGACGCCGAGGACGTGGCCGTGGTGCCCGGGGGCCGCCCCCGGGACGGCAGCCAGCCGCCCCACGTGCTGGTGGTCCGGCCCAAGAAGGTGCAGGAGCCGGAGGAGGAGCAGGACCCCTGGGAGATCCCGGAGCTTCTCATCACCACGCCGGGCGAGGAGGCGGCCAAGCCTGCCATCCAGAGCGAGCAGCCCGACCGCACACGGCCCATCCGGCGGGAGGACAAACCCGCCGGGGCGGAGCAGGGCAAAGGCCGTCAGGGCCGCCGCCAGCGCTATGGGAATAGGCCCAAGGGCGAGCGGTCCGCCGCCGAGGCCCGCACCGAGGCCCAGCAGGGCCGGAAGGGGAACCGCCCCAAGACGCCCCGGCCCAAGGCCGACGGCCAGACCCCACAGGAGCAGTCCCAGAAGGCCCGCAGCAAGAACTATTACGGCCGCCGCCGGCCCTATAACCGCCGCCCCAGGAACGAGGGCGGCAGCCAGCCCAAGGGCGAGGGCTGAATGAAAAAAGCCTCCTCTGTGTAAGGGGAGGTGCCGAGCGAAAAAACTTCCCAAGCCTCCCCTGTGCAAGGGGAGGGGGACCGCACGAAGTGCGGTGGAGGGGTTGTAACCGTCCGTAACGCGACAATCCCTCAGTCACCGCCTGACGGCGGCGACAGCTCCCTTTGCACAAGGGAGCCTCCAAAAGGTAAGCCCCCCTTTGACAAGGGGGGCTCTGCTGTAGTTTACATAATTATTTCAGCTTGAACGCGGCACGCATGAAGGCGTCCATATCCTTTTTGGCGTCGAAGCAGGCGATGGTCACTTGGTTGCCCATGACCCCGGCCAGGGCGTCGGGCATGCGGGTGAACAGCCGCACATTGCCGGCGTACTTCTCTCCCAGCTCCTCGTGGGTCAGGGCATATTCGCACTCGTCCCGGCGGCCGGTGTAGACGCAGTAGCTCTTGGGCCCGTCGTAGCTGTGGCGGCACTCATCGAAGGCCACCATGTCGGCCCAGATCTGATAGACGTCGGCGCTCTGGGAGAAGTTCAGCATGTCGGGGGTGTAGCCCCCGGCGGGGCGCATGTTCACCTCCAGGGCCACGATGTCGCCCTTTTTGCCCAAGCCCGCCTTGTCGGCGGTGAGGCGGAAGAATTCCAGATGGAAGAACCGGCTGAAAGCCCCGAAGGCTTTCAGCGTGGCCTTCCCGGCGGCCTCCACCTCGGGGGGCACCTTCTTGTTTACATAATACGAGCAAGGCGTGTGCTCGTTGGCCATGTCCATGATGGAGTCGGGGGAGATGTGGCTGGCGGCGAAGAGGACCTGCCCCTTGGAATCGCATACCCCGTCGTAGGTGGTGACCTCGCCGGGCACGAACTCCTCCATGAGGTAGGGCACCTCCGGCTTTTCGGCGAAGAAGGCCTTTACATCGTCGTCGCTCTTGAGTTTATATGTGGCGGCGGCGCCCACGCCGTTGTCGGGCTTCACCACCACGGGGTAGCCCACCTTGGCGGTGAATTTCAGCGCCTTGGCAAAGTCCGTCACCGGCAAGTACCGGGCGGCGGGGACCCCGGCCTTTTTGTAATACTCCTTCATGAGGGTCTTGCTCTTGAACTTGGCGATCTGGTCGGCTTTAAGGCCCGTGGTCACGTTGAACTCGGTGCGCAGGCGGGCGTCCTGCTCCAGCCAGTACTCGTTGTTGGACTCGATCCAGTCGATCTTCCCGTGGCGGTAGGAAAAATAGGCCACGGCCTTGAACACCTGGTCGTAGTTCTCCAGGGTGTCCACCTTGTAGTACTCGGTGAGGGAGCCCTGCAGCTCCGGGTGCAGGTCCTCGTAGGGGCAGTCCCCGATGCCCAGCACGTTCACGCCGTTGTCCGCCAGGCGCATGCAGAAGTACCGGTAGGCCACCGGGAAGTTGGGGGAGATGAAGACGAAATTCATAATGCTTCTCTTTTCTTTATTGATTTAGAGTTTTAACATTATACAGCATACCGCCCCGGAATGCAAGAGCATTGACAGCGGGCCCCGAAGCGGCTACAATAGCCCAAAAGGAGATGAGCCTATGCGGAAGATACTGCTTGTCATCGACATGCAAAACGATTTCATCAACGGCTCCCTGGGCACTCAGGAGGCGGAGGCCATCGTGGACAAGGTGGTCGAGGAGATTGAAAAGTACCCCACTGAGGACGTGTTCGCCACCCGGGACACCCATCCCGAGAACTACCTGGAGACCCAGGAGGGGCGGAACCTGCCCGTGGTCCACTGCGTGAAGGGCACCTACGGCTGGCAGCTGAACGACAAGATCGCCGCGGCCCTGGGGGACGCGGAGGTCATCGACAAGCCCACCTTTGGCTCCGTGGCGCTGGCGGAGAAGCTGGCGGACATGGCGAAGGCCGAGCCTTTGGAGATCACCTTGGTGGGGCTCTGCACCGACATATGCGTGGCGTCCAACGCCCTGCTCATCAAGGCCTATCTGCCCGAGACGCCGCTGAAGGTCATCGCCGAATGCTGCGCCGGCGTGACGCCCCAGAGCCACTCCGCCGCCCTGCAGACCATGAGGATGTGCCAGGTGGCGGTGCTGTAAGGGAAGAAGATCGTATAAAACGGGACGCGTTCTCACGCGTCCCGTTTTCGTTATAAAAGGGGAGAGGTCTTACCTCGTGGTGTTCACGACGATCTCGCCGTCGATGATGGCCTCGGCGACCTGGGCCACCTCTTCCTTCAGCTCGTCGGTGATCTGCTGGGGGGCGTCCTCGTCCCCGTAGCCGATGCCCACGTAGCCGGTGGACATGTCCGCCACCCAGGTGGTGCCCCAGCGGGAGTCGTCCCCGTCCAGAAGCTCCGTGACGGCGGCGTAGATGGAGTCGCCGATCTCCTTCTTCATGGAGCAAATGATGACATCCGGGTCTATATACTTCTGGTCGGAGTCCACGCCGATGGCGTAGAAGTGGTGCTCCGCGGCGGCCTTGAACACCCCCTGGCCGGTGGTGGAGGCGACCTGGAAGATCACGTCCGCGCCCTTGTCCAGCAGGGCCAGGGCGCATTTTTCGCCCACGGCGGGGTCGGTGTAGGTGTTGGCGTAGTTCTTCACCACCTGGGTGGTGGTCTCGTAGGTGTCGGCGAAGTACTGGGCGCCCTGCTCATAGCCCACGATGAAGTCATTGACGGTGTCGTCGTTGTCGCCGCCCACCACGCCGATGATGCCGCTCTCGCTCATGTAGGCGGCGATGTACCCGGCCAGGAAGGAGCCCTCGTTCTGGGCGTAGGTGATGTTCAGAACGTTCTCCACAGGCTCAGAAGTGGCGCTGTCCACCCATATCCACTTCACGTCCGGATAGGTGGGGGCGATGGACTCTATGTCGTAAAACTCCCAGCCCACGCAGATGACCACGTCCGCCTGATCGGCGGCGTTGCGCATCTGGATGGCGTGGCCCTCGCCGCCGCACTCGATGGTGATGGGCTCCACGCCGCCGCCGGCGGCCAGGCGGTCCAGACCCTCTTTGGCGGAGTCATAAAAGCCGCGGTCTCCAAAATTATCTGCCACCACCAGCGCCACCTTCAGGGGCTTGTCGGCGGCCAGGGCGGGCGCGCTCATAAAGCTGCAGAGCATCAGCGCGGCCAGCAGAAAGCATACGATACGTCTGTTCATGGGGCATTACCTCTCGTTCAATGATATGGCAAACGGCCAAAAACCACGCCTATTATAATGACAGTCGGCCCGGATTGCAAGTGTTGGGAATTTTTGTAAGAAACTTTAGAAAATTTTTCATAATTTTTGTTGAAATTATCCAGCTTGTTGTTGTATAATCAAACTATCAAGGAAAAGGAGGGGTCACCGTATGAGAGAGATCCTTTTGGTGGACTGCTGTGTGCGGCGGGAGCAGTCCCGCACGGCGCGGCTGGCGCGGGCCTTCGTGGAGGGCCTGGACCAGGAGCGGTTCTCCGTCAGCGTGGTAAGGCCAGACGAGGAGCGGATGCGGCCCATGGACGGCGCGCTCCTCCGGGAGCGGGACAGGCTGCTGGAAGAGGGGGCGCTGGACAGGCCCCGGTTCGACTATGCCCACCAGTTCGCCGCGGCGGACTATGTGGTGTTCGCCGCGCCCTTCTGGGACATGAGCTTTCCCGCGTTTTTGAAGGTCTACATCGAGAACATCAGCGTGGAGGGCATCACCTTCCGCTCCACAGAAACGGGCCTGGAGGGCCTGTGCAAGGGCAAGAAGCTCATCCTCCTCACCACCCGGGGCGGCTTTTACGGCGGCACGGATATGGACCAGGGCAGTGCATACCTCAAGGCCCTGAAGGAATTTTACGGCTTCGGCGAGTTCCTATGTGTGGCCGCCGAGGGGCTGGATACGGGCGTGGACCCGGAGCCCCTGGTGGCGAAGGCGGAGGAAGAGGCGAGAGCCCTGGCGGCCAGCCTCTGAGCGCAAAATTAGAAGAAACGCCCCGGAAACGCGGTTTCCGGGGCCCTTTTTTGTCTATAAGGGAACACTATGGAGAATGTCAAAAAATCAGGGGCCGGCGGTTTCTCCCTTTTGTGATAAAGTGACATTGACAATCACTAATGTAACGAATTAAAATATTGTATAATTAGCGGATGAAAGCCCGCTGCATATTTCAATTGGAGGAAAGACAATGAAGAAGTTTATCGCGCTCGTTATGGCTCTGGCGATGGCCCTGTCCATGGGCATCCCGGCCATGGCTGCCGAGGGTGCGGAGCTGAGCGTCATGGTGGAGACCCCCGTGATGAGCCTGGACCCCCAGATCGCTACCGACGGCACCTCCTTCGAGGTCATCGCCGACTACACCGACGGCCTGACCCAGATGGACGCCGAGGGCGGCGCTATCCCCGCTATCGCTGAGAGCTGGGATATCTCCGACGACGGCACCGTTTACACCTTCCATCTGCGTGACGACGCCGTTTGGAGCAACGGCGACCCCGTGACCGCCGCCGACTTCGTGTTCGGCTGGCAGCGCGCCGTGGACCCCGCCAACGCCTCTGAGTATTCCTATATGCTCAGTGACATCGGCCAGGTCGTCAACGCCGCCGAGATCATTGCCGGCGAGAAGGACGTGTCCGAGCTGGGCGCCAAGGCCATTGACGACAAGACCCTGGAAGTGACCCTGAACGTTCCCGTCAGCTACTTCCTGAGCCTGATGTACTTCCCCACCTACTATCCTGTGAACCAGGCCTTCTATGAGTCCGTGGGCGACACCTTCGGCACCAGCCCCGAGACCGTGCTGTCCAACGGCGCGTTCATCATGGATACCTATGAGCCCGCCGCCACCGCGTTCCATCTGACCAAGAACCCCGACTACTACGACGCTGACAAGATCCAGCTGGCCGGCCTGAGCTATCAGGTCATCCAGGACTCCCAGCAGGCCCTCATGAGCTTCCAGACCGGCGCTCTTGACACCGTCCTGGTGGGCGGCGAGCAGGTGGAGCAGGTCAAGGACGACCCCCAGTTCCTGACTGTGGGCGCCGGTTACCTGTGGTATGTCAGCCCCAACATCAAGGACGTGCCTGAGCTGGCCAACCTGAACATCCGCATGGCTCTTACTTACGCCATCAACCGCGCCGACATCGCCGAGAGCGTGCTGATGGACGGCTCCATCCCCACCTACACCGCCGTGCCTCTGCAGTTCGCCACCGGCCCCGACGGCTCCGACTTCTCCGCTGACCAGACCATGTTCGCCGACTACTGCGCCGACGACGCCGCCAAGGCTGCCGAGTACTGGGCCAAGGGCCTGGAGGAGCTGGGCATCGACTCCCTGGAGCTGGACATGATCGTGGACGCGGACGACGAGCCTCAGAAGGTCGCCCCCGTGCTGAAGGAGCAGTGGGAGACCACTCTGCCCGGCCTGACCGTGAACCTGACCATCGAGCCCAAGAAGCAGCGTGTTGAGGATATGCAGAACGGCGACTTTGAGCTTGGTCTGACCCGCTGGGGCCCCGACTACGCCGACCCCATGACCTATCTGGGCATGTGGATCACCGACAACGCCAACAACTACGGCTTCTGGAGCAGCGCCGACTATGACGCCATCATCGCCGACTGCACCACCGGCGAGCTGTGCACCGACCCCGAGGGCCGGTGGGCCGCGCTGTACGACGCCGAGGAGCTGGTCATGGCCGACGCCGTGATCTTCCCCCTGTACACCAAGGCCAACGCCGAGATGATCTCCTCCGCCGTCACCGGCATCGAGCATCACCCCTGCGCTCTGAACCGCGTGTTCAAGAACGTGGTCAAGGGCTGAAGCCTGAACCCAAGCATTGACTCTGGCCGCGCCGAAGCGCAAAACTTTGGCGCGGCCTTTCCATTATCGAGGAGGCTACCGTGAAGAAGTACACGCTCAAACGGCTGCTGACGAGCCTGTTCACCCTGCTGGCCATATTGCTGGTGCTGTTCATTTTGATGCAGCTCATGCCCGGCTCTCCCTTCAACGACGAGAAGCTGAACGACGACCAGCGGGCGGTGCTGTACGCCAAGTACGGCCTGGATCAGCCGGTGCTGGTGCAGTTTTTCCGCTACGTGGGCAACATGCTCAAGGGCGATTACGGCGTCAGCTATAACATATCCAAGAACACCCCCATCTCTCAGCTCATCCAGACCCGCCTGCCCATCTCTATCGGCATCGGCGGCGCGGCCGTGGCCCTGGGGGCGCTGATGGGGCTGATACTGGGCCTCATCGCCGCGCTGAAGCACGGCACGTTCTGGGATACCATCGCCACCATCATCTCTGTCATCGGCGTGTCCGTGCCCTCCTATGTGTTCGCCTTAGGGCTCAGCTATACGCTGGGGTTCCGCATGCAGTGGTTCCCCATGCTCTATAACGCACAGCTGGCCACCCAGTCCAGCGTACTGCCCAGCATAGCGCTCTCCATGTTCACCATGGCCTCCATCGCCCGGTTCACCCGGACCGAGATGCTGGAGGTGCTGGACAGCGACTATATGCTCCTGGCCGAGAGCAAGGGCATCTCCGGCCCGGCGCTCATCTTCCGCCATGCGCTTCGCAACGCGCTCATCCCCATCATCACCGTGCTGGCCCCCCTCATCGTGGACCTGATGACCGGCTCGCTGGTGGTGGAGAAGATATTCGCCATCCCCGGCGTCGGCAGCCTTCTTGTCAACGCCATCCAATCCAACGACTATAACGTGGTAATTTCCCTGAGTTTCATCTACTCAGCTATGTATATCGCCATCATGCTGGTGGTGGACATCCTCTACGGCGTCATCGACCCCCGCATCCGGCTGGCAAAGGAGGGCGACTGAGATGGCAAAGACAAAGACCCCGGCCATGGCCGCCGTGCCCTATGTGCCCGTCGCGGAGGACTTCGTCCTCAAGAACGCCTCCGGGGAGCTGGCCCTGGACGCCAACTTCGCCTCCCAGAGCTTCTGGAAGGACGTCATCATCCGCTTCTTCCGCAAGAAGAGCGCCGTCATCGGCATGGTGCTCATTATTATCATCACGCTGATGGCCATCGTGGGCCCGGGCATGAACGCCTATACCTACTCCGGCCAGACCCTGACCCAGAAGAACCTGGCCCCCCGTGTGGCGGCATTGGAGAAGTTCGGCATCTTCGACGGCAGCGAGACCATGCGTACCACTACCGGGTCCAAGACGGTGAACAACTACATCGAAAAGGGTTTGGAGGACGTATACTACTGGTTCGGCAGCGACAACTTCGGCCGGGACATCTGGACCCGCACCTGGTCCGGCACCCGTGTCAGCCTCATCATCGCCGCCGCCGCCACCCTCATCGACATGATCATCGGCATGAGCTATGGCCTCATCTCCGGCTACTTCGGCGGCAAGGTGGATATGCTCATGCAGCGCTTCCTGGAGATCATGAACGGCATCCCCCGGCTCGTCATCGTGACGCTCCTGCTGCTGGTGCTGGAGCCCGGCATGCTCACCATCATCTTCGCATTGATGCTCACCGAGTGGGTGGGCATGAGCCGCATCGCCCGGGCGGAGATGCTGAAGCTCAAAGAGCAGGAGTTCGTCCTGGCCTCCCGGACTCTGGGCGCGGGCAAGTTCTTCATCATCTTTAAAGAGATACTGCCCAACATCATCGGGCCCATCATCACCCAGGTGATGTTCTCCATCCCCACCGCCATCTTCACGGAGGCCTTTTTGAGCTTCGTGGGCCTGGGCATCCCCGTGCCCCGGTGCTCTCTGGGCTCGCTGATATCCGAGGGCTACAACAGCTTCACCACCCACCCCTTCCAGATCATCCCGCCGGTGGTGGTCATGGCCCTTTTGATGTTCAGCTTCAACCTGGTGGCCGACGGCCTGCGGGAGGCCCTGGACCCCAAGATGAAGGAAATGTGAGGGAAGAGTATATGGACGAAAAAGAAAAAATCATCGATATACGGGATCTGGACATCTCCTTCAAGACCACCGCGGGCGTGGTCCACGCCATCCGGGGCGTGGACATAGACCTTTACAAGGGCGAGACCGTGGCCATCGTGGGCGAGTCCGGCTCGGGCAAGTCCGTGACCATGAAGGCGGCTATGGGTATCCTGGCCAGCAACGCCACCGTGAACAGCGGCACCATCCAGTTCAACTATCACCACCTGGCGGACGGTTCGCCCGCCAGCGTGGATATCCTCAAGCAGGATAAAAAGTGGATACGCAGCCATATCAACGGCCGGCGCATCGCCATGGTGTTCCAGGACCCCATGACCAGCCTGGACCCCACCATGCCCATCGGCAAGCAGATCATGGAGGGCATGATCTGGCACTACAAGACCCCCAAGGCGGAGGCCCGGGCCAAGGCCATCGACCTGCTGCGGGAGGTGGGCATCGACGACCCGGAAAAGCGGATGAAGAACTACCCCCACCAGCTCTCCGGCGGCATGCGCCAGCGTGTCGTCATCGCCATCGCGCTCAGCTGCGACCCGGACCTTCTCATCTGCGACGAGCCCACCACGGCCCTGGACGTGACCATCCAGGCCAAGATCATCGAGCTCATCCGCAGGCTCCAGAAGGAGCGGGGCATCTCCGTCATCTATATCACCCATGACCTGGGCGTGGTGGCGAAGGTGGCGGACTACGTGAACGTGATGTACGCGGGCAAGATCGTAGAGAAGGGCACCATCAACGAGATATTCTACGACCCCCGCCACCCCTATACCTGGGGCCTGCTGTCCGCCATGCCGGACCTGGAGACGGCGGACGAGCGGCTCTATACCATCCCCGGCTCCCCGCCGAACCTCTTGTACGAGAAGACCGGCGACGCCTTCTCCCCCCGGAACCGGTATGCCCTGGCGGTGGACGACAAGGCGGAGCCGCCCATGTTCAAGATCACCGATACCCACTATGCGGCCACGTGGCTTTTGGACCCCAGGGCGCCCAAGGTGGAGATGCCCGAGGAGCTGAAAGCCCGCATCAGGCGGATGAAGGAGGAGGCGAACAAGCATGGCGGCGAACTATAACGGCGAACCCCTTCTGCAGGTGGAGGGCCTGAAGCAGTACTTCCATGTGAGCCGCACCTTCACCGTGAAGGCCGTGGAGAACGTGGACTTCGTCATCTACCCCGGCGAGACCTACGGTCTGGTGGGGGAGTCAGGCTCCGGCAAATCCACCATCGGCCGCAGCGTCATACGCCTTTACGACCCCACCGCCGGCACCATCCGCTTCAACGGCATGGACATCTCCGGGAAGATGAAGGCGGCGGACCAGAAGGCCCTGCGCACCCAGATGCAGATGATATTCCAGGACCCCATGGCCTCCCTGAACCCCCGGAAGAAGGTGGAGGATATCATCGCCGAGGGCCTGGACATCCACCATGTGTGCAAAAGCGGCGCGGAGCGCTCCGAGATGGTCCGGGCCATCCTGGCGAAGGTGGGCCTGGCCCCGGAGCACGCGGGCCGGTACCCCCACCAGTTCTCCGGCGGCCAGCGCCAGCGGGTGGGCATCGCCCGGGCGCTGGTAATGAACCCCAAGCTCATTATCGCCGACGAGTGCATCTCGGCCCTGGACGTGTCCATCCAGGCCCAGGTGGTGAACCTGATGAAGGACATCCAGGAGGAGACGGGCACGGCCTATCTCTTCATCGCCCATGACCTTTCCATGGTCAAGTACATCTCCGACCGCATCGGCGTGCTCCATTTGGGGCACCTTCTGGAGACGGGCACCACGGACGAGATATTCGCCCACCCGGTCCACCCCTACACCAGGAGCCTGCTGTCCGCCATACCGGCCCCCAATCCGGTGGTGGAGAAGCAGCGGGTGGCGGAGGGCTACGATTACAAGACCTCCGGCATCGACTACGACAAGGGCACCAACCACCTGGTGGAGGGCATACACTACGTCAAGTGCACCGACGAGGAATTCGCCGCCTGGGTCTGAAAAACCGAACACATAAGAAACGCCCCCGGTCCGCTGGACCGGGGGCGAATGCTGTTTATAGGTCTTGCGTCAGGAGTTCATCACTTGATGGTGATGCGGCCGGCGCCCTCCAGGTTGTCATACCCGGTGACATTGGGCAGGCCGTCGCCGTCGATGTCCTCAAAGGCCTGGACGTAGTTGGCCAGGACCATGTAGTCCTCCATCACGTAGTCCAGGATGTTGGTCGCGCCCTGGAACATGGAGAAGCCGTCGCCCAGGTCGCGGAGGGTGTAGTTGTAGCCCGCCAGGTTGTAGGTGGCGTCCACGTCGAGAGGCGTGCTCTCGCCGGTGATGGGATCGACGATCATGACGTCCTTCACACGGTACTCGCCGTCCACGCCGGTGAACACGCCCTTGTCATCCATGGTGCAGGAGGAGGGGATGGAGGTGTCGATGGTGTAGGTGGCGCCGGAGACATGCAGGAAGCCGCCGATCTCCTCGCCGGTGCCGACGCCGCGGGCGCCGAACTCCAGAGCGTCAAGGATCTGCTGGCCGGTGACCTGGATGAGGCACGCAACGTTTCCGAAGGTGTGCATGTTCTTGCAGGTCAGGTAGCTGATCTCGCCGGTGATGGCCTCGTTGCGGATGCCGCCGCCGTTCATGATGGCCATGTTCACGGGATAACCGTCCACAGCGCTGGTCTTGGAGAAGAGGTAGTACAGAGCGTCAGCCGCGAAGTCGCCGGAGTTGGTCTCCTGGCTGCGGACCAGACGGGTGCCGTCCTCGGTGTAGTTGTTCAGCACGCACTCGGTGGTGCCGATGACCTGGCCCAGCTCGTCGTTGACCTGGCCGATCCAGGCGGACTGGATCTCATAGACGCCGTCCTCGGAGTTGGCCTCCTCGCCGGCGCGGTGCGCCGCGTCAACAGCGTCGAACAGGTCGGCCTTCACGGCCTCCATGTTCAGAAGCTCAGTGGAGATGGTGCCGTCGGGGGCGATGGTCATATGGCCCAGGTTATTGAAGTAGGAGCCGGTCTGGGTGAGGATGACGGTGTTGCCGTCCTTGTCCGCGACTTCCTCCATGGGGACCTCGGTGTGGGAGTGGCCGTCGATGAAGGCGTCAAGGCCGGTGGTGTTGGCGATGACTTCCTCGCTGGTCCAGGGCTGGGACGCGGGGTCCACGCCCAGGTGGCCCAGGCCGATGATCACGTCGGCCTCTTCGGAGGCGGCGTCAATGGCCTCCTGCACGGTGGCGTACAGGTCGGAGCCGTCCTCGCCGCCGGCGATGCCGTAGATGTAGTTGCCCTCTTCATCCTGGAAGTAGGCGGGAGTGGACTTGGTGAAGGACTCGGGGGTGGTGACGCCGATGAAGGCGATCTTCTGCCCGCCGATCTCAAAGACCTTGTAGGCGTCCAGGACGTTCTCGCCCTTCACGCCGTTCTCCTCATGGTAGAAGTTGCAGGACACATAGGGGAACTCGGCCCACTCAATGGCGTTCATGCAGCCTTCCATGCCGTAGTCGAACTCGTGGTTGCCCAGGGTGGCCAGATCATAGCCAACGGCGTTCATCAGCTTGATGATGGTCTCGCCCTTGTCCATGGAGCCGTAGGCGGTGCCCTGGATGGCGTCGCCGGCATCCACCATCAGGACGTTGTCCAGGGTGTCGCGGTACATGGCGGCCAGGGTGTAGTTCAGGTCCTTGTCGATGTAGGTGTGCACATCGTTGGTGTAGAGTACGTTGACGGGCTCGGCCTCCGCCTCGGCGGCGAGGGCGGGCGCGCACAGGCTCAGCACCATGGCAAGGGCCAGAAGCAGGGTAAAGAGCTTCTTCATGTGATGTCCTCCTTAAAGTAAATAGGTGTAGGGGCTCTTATAAACACATTATAAACAAGCTGTTGTACTTAGTCAAAAGGAAATCCGGATAAAGGAAGGGATTCGTCTTTTTGTCGAATTTATATGGTGTTATGGAAATCGGGGAAGTATTTTTCCACAAAGGGTACTTGGGGCACCGTGAACACTTTTCCCCGCAGGTAGTCAAGTGTCTCCGCCGGGGAGACAAAGTCGAAAGAAAGCCGCCAGGACCACAGAAGCTGCCGGTCCTCCCCATAGCGGCGGTTGACCTTTTCTTTTCCATACTTGCCGTCCCCCAGCAGGGGGAAGCCTGCGTGGGCCATCTGGACCCGTATCTGGTGAGTCCGGCCGGTGTGGAGGCGGCAGGTGACCAGGCTCAGGCCATCATGGCTCGCCAGCACCCTATAATCCGTGGCGGCGAAGCTGGCCCCCGGCTCCTGCTTGGGTTTAACGTAGACCTGGTTTTTCACGGC
Organism: uncultured Oscillospiraceae bacterium; assembly: GCA_947626265.1. GTDB lineage: Bacteria > Bacillota > Clostridia > Oscillospirales > Oscillospiraceae > CAJOIG01. The sequence goes on along the minus strand of CANQRM010000008.1, from coordinate 39,174 downwards.
GTCCTTGAAAAGCCACCCCTCCAGCCGTCCCTGGGCGGGCTTTGGGGTGCCGAGACACACGCAGAGATATTCCTTCGTGACCTCCCGGGCCCTGATCTTCTCGTCCATGTCCCGCAGGGCGGGGGCGGTCTTGGCGGCGATGACGATGCCGCCGGTGCCCCGGTCGATGCGGTTGCAAAGGGCCGGGGCGAAGCCGTTCTCATCCGCCGGGTCCCACTGGCCGGCCTGGTAGACGTGGGCCTGGATGCGGGCGATCAGCGTGTCGGCGCTCCAGCCGTCCGCCGCGTGGCACAGGACTCCGGGCCGCTTGTTCACCAGGAGGATGTTCTCATCCTCATAGAGTATCTCCAGGTTTGGCTTCACGGATGCCAGCCAGGCGTCGGCGTCCTTTTTCTGCGCCCCGAAGAACTCCTCGGGGATAAAAAGGCGCACGGTATCTCCCTCTGCCAGGCGGGCGTCGGGCTTGGCCCAATGGCCGTTCACCTTGATCTCCTTCCGGCGGAAATATTTTTGCAGAAGGGAGGAGGGCATGGACGGGACGGCTCTGGCCGCGAAGCGGTCCAGGCGCTGGCCGGCGTCGTTTTTCGTGACGGTATATTCTCTCATAGCGCTTTTCAGTGTACCATGAAAATTTTTGGTTGACAATGGCGGACGCATAATTTATAATACTTTGGCGACTGTATGAGGTTTGTCCGATGATCTTAGACCTGCACGAGATAATCGAGATGCCGGGAAAGAGCGTCCCCTTCCAGTGTGAGCTGGACGAGGAGCGGCTGGCTTTTCCCCAGCTGGAGGCCTTTGAAGGGCCGGTGACGGCCCGGGGCCGGGTGCGGAACGAGGCCGGGGTGCTCCACCTGGAGGCTGACGTTACGGCGGATATGCTGGTACGCTGCGACCGGTGCGGAAAGCCCCTCCGGCGGAAGCTGACGCCCCGGTACACGGCGGTGCTCCAGGCGGACGCCGAGGACGCCGACAGCGAGAACGTGTTCCCGCTCATCGGCGACGGCGCGGACGTGTCCGATGTGGCGGAGACCCTGCTCATCCTGGACATGGACGGAAAATTTCTCTGCCGGCCGGACTGCAAGGGGCTGTGCCCCACCTGCGGGAAGGATCTGAACGACGGACCTTGCGATTGCAAAAAAGAGATCGATCCGAGAATGGCGGCCCTCGGGCAGCTTTTGGATGATATACAGGAGGTGTGACCCATGGCAGTCCCTAAGAGAAAACAGTCCCATGCCCGGAAGAGCATGCGGCGCTCCAGCGTCTGGAAGCTGCGCCTTCCCAAGCTGGTCGCCTGCCCCAACTGCGGCGAGTACCACATGCCTCACCGCGCCTGTCCGGCCTGCGGCCAGTATGACGGACGCACTGTCGTCACGGTAGGCGAGGAGAAGTAATCACCGGCAAGATAAGGGGGGCGTTCGCCTCCCTTTTTTGCGCCGGACACATCCCATTCGGGGCGGCATAGGCCGTCCCTTGCGTGCTATACTAAACTAATGAAAGGAGGCGGTCGTAATGGCGAGGCCATTGGTGGCCATCGTGGGCCGGCCCAACGTGGGCAAGAGCATGCTCTTCAACCGGCTGGCGGGGCAGAGGCTCAGTATCGTGGAAGATACCCCCGGCGTGACCCGGGACAGGCTCTACGCCCCCTGCGAGTGGACCGGGCGGAGCTTTGACATCGTGGACACCGGCGGTATCGAGCCCAATACGGCCAACGAGATCCTCCTTTTCATGCGGGAACAGGCCATGATGGCCATCGACAGCGCCGACGTGATCGTCATGGTCACGGAGATCGGCACCGGCATCACCGCCGCCGACCAGGAGGTGGCCGGCATGCTCCAGCGCAGCGGCAAGCCCGTGGTGCTGGCGGTGAACAAGATGGACGCCATCGGCCCCGACGACCCGGGCATATACGAGTTCTATAACCTGGGCCTGGGGGACCCTATCGCCGTCTCCGCCGTCCACGGCCATGGCACAGGGGACCTGCTGGACGCCTGTGTGGCCCATTTCCCGCCCCCCGAAGAGGACGAGCAGGAGGACGGACGCATCCATGTGGCCGTCATCGGCAAGCCCAATGTGGGCAAGTCCTCGCTCATAAATTATATTCTGGGGGAGAAGCGGGTCATCGTGGCGGACATGCCCGGCACCACCCGGGACGCGGTGGACACCCCCGTGGACAATGCCGCGGGGAGCTTCCTCTTCATCGACACGGCGGGCATCCGCAGAAAGTCCAAGGTCAACGACCGGGTGGAGAAGTTCTCCGTCATGCGGGCAAAGCTGGCGGTGGAGCGGGCCGACGTGTGCCTCATCATGCTGGACGCCCGGGACGGGGTCACCGAGCAGGACACGAAGATCGCGGGTCTGGCCCACGAGGCGGGCAAGGCCAGCATCATCGTGGTGAACAAGTGGGACCTGGTGGAAAAAGAGACGGGCACCATGGAGGACATGCGCAGGCGCATCAAACAGGACCTCGCTTTCATGGATTATGCGCCGGTGGTATTCATCTCCTGCTTGACGGGACAGCGAACGGGGCGTATATTTGATATGATAAACGCCGCCAATGAGCAGGCGTCCCTGCGCATCTCCACGGGAAGGCTCAACGACATCCTGGCCGACGCCCAGGCCCGGCAGCAGCCCCCCACCGACAAGGGCCGCCGCCTGAAGGTATATTATATGACCCAGACTGGGGTGAAGCCGCCCCACTTCGTCATCTTCTGCAACAGCAAGGAGTTGTTCCACTTCTCTTATCAGCGATATATAGAGAACCGCATCCGGGCCGCCTTCGGACTGGAGGGGACCCCCGTCAGGATCACGATCCGACAGAAAGGAGAAAACGAATGATCCCTGTTCTTCTCATCCTCACCGCCGTGCTGAGCTATGGCCTGGGCGCGCTGAACGGGCCCGTGCTCCTCAGCCGTTTCGTCTTCCACAAGGAGCTGACGAAGCAGGGCAATAAGCGGCCGGACTACAATAACTTTGTCCGCGTCTACGGCACCAAGTGGGGCGCCGCGGTCATCGCCGCGGATGTGCTCAAGTGCGCCATCGCGGTGCTGGCCGGCGGGCTTCTGATGCTGATCGTGGATAAGAACGGCACCTACGTGACCGTGGGCAAGCTGTTCGCCGGCTTCTGCGCCATGCTGGGCGGCATGTACCCGGCCCATCACCAGTTCCGTGGCAACAAGGGCGTGGTCAGCTGCCTCGTCACCTTCTGGCTGGCGGACTGGCGCATCGGCCTGGTGGCCACGGGCGTGTTCGTCATCGTGGTGGCCTTCGCCCAGTATCTCTCCCTGGCCAGCATGGCCGCCGCCGTGGCGGGTCCCATCGCCGCGTGGATATTTGTCGCGCCGGAGAACCTGAAGGGCCTGTGCGGGACGCTGGCGCTGTTCATGGCGCTGGTGCTGCTGTGGCGGCACCGGGGTCACATCTTCAAGCTCCTCAACAAGAAGGAGCCCAAGGTGAAGTGGGGCCGACCCCAGAACACCCGGAAGACGGACGACGACTTCTGATTTTTGACGATAGGCGAAAAGCCCCCTGGAATGGAGGGGTTCTGTAAGACAGTATGACACCGGATAATTGAAAAGTGGCAACTGCCTTACGGAATTGGAATCGACAGAGCAGACAGCGGCTGGTGCGAAATGCACCAGCCGTTGTCTGTTTTGAATCGCTTAAAAACTTTGAAGCATGTCACGCAATGAACCCCCGTTTTTGATGGGTGCCGTATGTTACCCTTACCCCTATGACTTTGACGATCTGAACCCGTTGCGCCGCAAGGGATTCAGAAGCCCTAAAGCGTGACATAGGCCCCCATGAACTCATGGCATTACAAGTACCGCGATAAGTAATTAAATAATTTGAAGTATGTACGCAATAGACCCCGGTTTTCGGGGTGCGCCGTATACTACCCTTACCCCCCTGACTTTGGCGCTCTGAAAGCCCTACGCCGCAAGGGGTCTGACCGGCCAAAAGCGTCACATCGAAGCCTTGTTTTCACCGGGTCACACATATAGCAGCAAATCATTAAGTATTTTTAAGTATGTCCGCATATAGCCCCCCGATTTCGGGTGTCGCCATATACCACCATTACCCCCCTGCGTTTAACAGGTCCAATCCCTTGCGGCAGAAGGGGTCCAGGGCACTTAAATGCGGACATCGACCCCTGATATGTGGGGCAAGGAACAGATACTGCAGGAGGGGCAACAGCGGAAATGGCTGTCGCCCTTCTTACAGACAGGGAGAGCGGAAGCAGACGGGGCTGTCAATGGCGGCTCGGAGAGCCGTTCATCTTGACCATTGACAGCAACGGCGGCTTCTGCTATGGATGCTTATGCTGAGACAGCAGCAGAGGGAATGTTTCGGGTTCTGTCAGGAAACAGCATAGTTATTTATCACGTCCCAGCAGGTAGTCGATCGACACATCAAAGAAGTCTGCCAGTGCTATCAATGATTTGACGGACGGCATCTCTCCTTTTTCATACCGCCCGATCATGTTCTTTGACAGCCCACAAAGTTCTCCCAGGGCTCTCGCATTGATTCTTCTCGCCTCCCGAAGTTTACGCAGGCGGGCGGGGAAAAGATCGTCACTCATGTGCTTCACCTCCCGTGTCTCTGTTAGGGGTACTTATACTGGAAGCGTGGCCGGGGTGGTGTTTCCGGCTCATCATTTATCACCATCTTCATCTGGATGATACTGACATTGTGTTCCTGTTTGCATTTCGGGCAAAAGAGCGGAAAGTTTAGTAAAACGCTATCTGGATTCACTTTTACCCTCGTCTTGCTCCTGCAAACAGGACAATGCACCCATCGGGAAATTTCATCGTTCATAATACACCTCATAGAAAATGCTCTGCATCATGCGTCCGGCTGTTTGCCATTGATTATGCTTGGGTTTTGCCAAAAGTAGACCCAGCTTCTATAATCTGCCCTCTTACGAAATCTTCAGCTCAATGTATTTTGCAACAGGGGTATAGGTTATTTGAAGCCAAAGCGGTTCTGTATTCAACCGATCCCACTTCCGGGCGCTGAAATCCATCTTTGAAAAGCCAAAGACCATCGTTATTTCCGCTTCTTGGCCTGGGTTCAGATGAACACCTGTTTGCCCCAACCCGCCCCATAAGCTATCCAATTCATTCTCATGCGCGTCGAGAAGAAAGCGATTTGCTATGATCGTATATTCGCTTTCCAGGGCAACATCGTAATTTTCCCCAACGAGAGTAAAGCTGCCGAGATCGAAACTCTTATCTTCCTCGCTGCCATTCACTATTGTTGTAGAGAGGACGCATAGCCGTTCAGATCGCGGGGATATATCATGGCCCAGCAAAGCGGATAATGATTCCTCCGTCTGTCCAACACGCTCTAAAAAAACGCTTCCAGTGAGTATTTCTGCTTTATCTACACGGAGGAAACATCCTTCCATCTCCGCGACTTTTTCTATTGCGTTATCACCAAAAGGAACCAACTCGGCCATGGTATAGTATTGCTTTTCTATGCCGAAATTGTCCTCATAGAATTGGTGAACACGAATTTGTGCGAAAACGGTTGCGACTATGGAGATGAGGAAAACAGATGCAATAATGATCCAGCTTTTCTTTTTCATACAGCCTTTTCCTCTCCTGTGATCCGGCCATGCTCAACGGTGTATATCACGTCTGCCAGCGCATCTAACTGTTCCCGGTCATGGGAGGCGATGACGATCAAAGCCCCTCGCCTCTTTTCGCTGCTGATGATGTTTCTGACAAGTGTGATCCCGTCCGTATCCAGGGCATTGGTCGGCTCGTCCAGCAATAGAATATCCGGGGCCTCAAAGACGGCGCATGCAATACCCAGCCGCTGTTTCATTCCGAGAGAATACTTGCGGTATTTTCTCTTATCATCTGGATTCAGACCCACGCGGCTGATCGCGGAACGTATCTGCTCCTCGCCCGCAACGCCTCGCAGCGACGCTATGAGCCGTAAATTTTCAAGACCCGTATAGTTAGGGAGAAAGGCTGGGTTTTCAAGGAACAGTCCCAGGGATGGCGGGAAATCAATATCTCTCCCCAGGCATTTGCCGTCAATGCTCACGGTCCCTGTGGTCGGGCGAAGGAGCCCGGCCATCAGCCGCATGAGCATGGTCTTGCCGGAACCGTTATAGCCGCGCAGACCATATATATGCCCGCCGGAGAGCTTCAGGCTGACCCCGCTGATGATATTTGACCTTTTCAGTGTTTTACTCACGTTATCCAGTACAAGTTCCATATCATAGCTCCTTATAGTCCGGCAGAATATCCCAGCGACGGAAAACCGCTGCGCCGGCAGCCACGGAGAAAACCACCACCGCAAGGCAGATGGCTATACCGAGACTTCCGTCCATGCCAGTGACGAAAAATGCGCCGCTGCGGGCGATATTGGCATAATTGGGAAATAGGATCGGAGATTTTGCATAAGCGGCCGCTACCAGAGACACACAAGCGAGAAAGCTATATACCGGGCGAATGATAAGGCTCAACAAAAGCTCCAGCATATTCAGTGCCGTCACCGTCAAAAATGGCAGCACTAGGACGGTCAATATGACCTGCCCCGCAGATACCGCCTGCACATCTGGCATCACTCCCGTATCGGCAAAAAGGACGATGATCGAATCTCCCGATATTTCAAGGGTCAGCGGAATGTCCCACACAACACAAAACACGGCAAAGGTTCCATACGCCAATAGGAAGTACACGACGGTGCAGCACAGACACCATACACATTTTGCCAGCCACCAACCGACGCGGCTTTCACTACGCAGCAGAAGCTGGACGCCGATCGTCTTGATGTCCCTAAAGGGATAATTCAATGTAATGAACAGGGGCAAGAACAGTCCCAGCATCCATAGGACCGGGATTTGGAATCCTCCTTCACGGTCAACATCCGCCAATCCCTTAAAGAAGTCCGCAACATACAGGGCCCAACTGGCAGAGACATTCTGGAAACCGTAGGTTTGCCAGAACAGAAGCGATTGGCGGAAGGATATGCAAATGATCACAACGCAGACCGGGACAAAAAGGAATGTCCAGTTTCGTATCACCCCGCGCCGAAGATCATATTGCAAGAGCTTACAAAATTTCATCCCGCATCCCTCGGAGAAAATAGAGTGCTGACACCAAGATCAATAACCCTAGCTGTATCGACCAAACATACCATGCGGGGTTGGCGTTCAGCGTAACGGCCTGGAGCAGTTGAAGGGGGTTGACCGTGAGCTTTCCCAAAAAGCCAGTAGCCGCGTTTCTCACTGGGGTCAAAGCGTTGACCAGAAAAGAGCCGCCAAAAATCAGTAGAAACGGGACCAACACCAGCATGACGGTGTTCTTTATGAGCATCCCGACCGTCATGGCCAGACAAGCCAGCGTTCCCGCCCATACAAAGCTGGTGAGCAGGCACAGGAATATGTATATCATGGGCTTTGTGAACAGCAGCCGGGACAAAAACATTCCGTCGCCGCCACGGACCAGGATGTGCATAGGTTCAACAAGAGGCAAGATCCACGCATTTGCCATGAAATTGACCGTCATAGCGCCGCAAACTGATATGCCGCCGGAGAGAAACACCGCGATGTATTTTGCCATGAGGTAATTTTTCTTTGCGCTACGGGTAAGCAGTTGGTTGGTATATCCACTGTGGCGTTCACTTTGCAAGGACCAGGAGAAAGGGATCGCTGCCAGCAGCGGAAAGATGACAAAGAACACAGCGGCCCCCATCCCCATATTTGCTCCGTTGATCCAGTTGGTATATATGTTCAAAGTCCCATATCCCGGCACATGGTTCAATTCCTGCAATCCCAAAAACCATTTTGTAAGACGGTAGTTCTCTACCACATTTGCAGAAGAAACGGCCACGCCGATAAGAAAAGAAAACAACAACGTCCGGCTATGTATCATCTTTTCCAGTTCATTGACAAGCGTTCTTTTCATAGATGTATTATCCCTTCCCCTGCCCAGGTATGTCCAAATAGATGTAGGTATCAATATCTGAATCATAATAGGCATTACCATCTGTGAGATAGAAATGGCTGAAATCGTCGCTGTTATTGCCGATGATATAGCCGATCTTGTAGTTGATCGTTTCTCCAGGGCGCACGACAAGATAGTTGCTGCCGTTTGTTCCCATTGCTGCTGCATCATAGTTCTCGGTGCCAGTATAGAACACAGCGTAATAGGCCGCGTAGTCGACTCCGGTATCGTTTGTGGTTCCCGCATCACATATCCTCCAGAGATTTGCGGGGAACGTATATTGACTGTCACCGGGGCCAGCGGCCATTGTCCAAACAGCGTCCTCATTGGTGACGGTCACATCAGCCACCACAAAGATCAAATGCTCCCCCAACTGGCCGGAGGCAGCATCCACAGCGTTTGGAACTATTTGGGGATTGCCGTCATCCCAAAAAACAAATTCATTATTACTGTTATACTCCCCGTTGAAATCCTCAAAATCTACATCCAGGTCCTTTATGTTGTCAGACCAGCGGAAGCTGTTGATGGTATATAACAGCTTGCCTTTTATGAGCGGGTTCTTGGTGTAAAACGCCTCTCCCAAAGTAACGGTAGGTAGGTCATCAATTAGAGCGTCTTGGCCAGATGGTGTAATCATCGCTTCGTTCTCATTGAAGATAGAGGCGCTGTCTGCTTCCTCTACTGGGGCAGTCTCGCCGTACTCCTTGTCAATAGCCCCACCTGCACAAGCGGCACAGAGTAGAACCATTGTGGTGATACCGGCGAATAGTACAATTATCTTTTTCATACGAAACCCTCCAATAACAACGCTGCTTTCCGTTTGGTAGACGGCTTTCTTAAATTGATCCACTCTTTGGGTGCCCGGAATACGTTTCACCATAAATCATATTTTAGGACAAAGAAATATCCCCCACCTGCGGCTGGGCCGCAAGCGGGGGATTGTTCTATGGGTTATGCCATCGGCTCATCCACGTCACGATTCGGTTGTTTCATCCAACATAGCGCATTATGAGAGCGCAAACCTCAGCACGGGTGGCCACGCCTGCCGGATGGATCGTGCCGTCGCCATAGCCGGTGAGAAGGCCATTCGTGATGGCCCAGGCCACAGCGTTCTGCGCGTAGCTCTGAACGGTGCCGCCGTCGGAGTAGGTCGCCAAGATGTTGGTATTCACCGCCGGGCTGCCCGCCAAGCGGTACAGCATGGTGACAAGCTGCTCACGGGTGATGGAACTGTTGGGGGCGAAAGCCGTGGCGCTGACGCCATTGGTCACGCCATTGGCCGACGCCCAGCCAGCCGCAAAGCCGACCTCGCCGCTGGTGTCGGAGAACACTATACCGGCGGAGGGGGAACCCATAGCCCGGTAAAGCATGGTCACGGTCTGGCCCCGCGTGGTTGTGCTGTTGGGGCTGAACGTGTTTTCAGTGACGCCCTTGATGATGCCTTTCTCATAGGCGCTCATGACCGTGTCCTCATACCACTCGCCGGAGGTCACGTCGGAGAACGCGCCGTCAGTCTGCGTGGGCGTCTCGGCCTGGGGCGCGTTGGTATCGGGCGCCTGGAAGTGTTCGCCCTGCTTCACGGCGGCGATCACAAATTCATCCGCGTCCAGGTCAACATGAAGCACATAGCTTGTGGAGCCAGCAGGAACGCCAGCCGCAGTGGGGCCGGACGGTGCCTCGGTCTTTACGACATAACCGCCTTTCAGCATCTCGATAGCATAGCCAGGGGCCACCCAAACTGAAAACTCACCACCAGTATTGACTTTCCACTGCACGCTCCCATCGTCAAGCGTTTTCATTGCTGGGGAGGAAGAACCCCAATCCTCGCCGCCTACAATAGCAGACGAATCATCACAGTTAAGGGTATACGGTATTAGCTTTGATGTAACTGCACCATCAGCAGCTACGTTTACAGTCAATGTCCCGCTTGAGGGAGCGGTTACTTTAATGATACGGCGCGGAGCAAACATATCTTCGCCTAGATACAAAGAATTAGATATGTCGCTTGCGATAACACCATTATCGGCTGTAAGGCCATACTGCGGGTCCATACGAAACTCCAACTCGCATCCAGGGTATACTTCAAAGTGGAGCGGAAGGGAACTCTGCTTTTCTACCCAATAGGTATTGTTATTAATATCGAAATATCGTATACCGAGCTTATCAATATAATAGGTGCGTATACCCGCATCAGTCCAAATATTATTGTTATAAAGGACCGCATCAATTCCTTCTACCGAGCCGGTAATATTTACCGTCACACCGCCAGCGGCCACAGCCATGGGCTCGTCGGAGATGGGCACGATCCCATCGTCATTGGTCATTTCCTCGGCAGGCGCTTCCTCAACGACGGTTTCCTCTACAACGGCGTCCTCGGTGGGCGCTGTCTTGTCAGAGGCCGGAGGCGCTTCTTCTGCCTGGGGCGCTTCTTCCACGATCTCCGCCGGGGGCGGGGCCTCCTGTTCTCCCTCCGCAAAGGCAGGAACAGCCAGACCGAGCAGCATCATCGCGGCCAAAAACATACTGATCCATTTCTTGCTCATAAGTAGATACCTCCTACATGGTTTCAAGTATCGTTGATACCCCGGCCAAGCTGATGCCTATAATGCAAGGTATCGTAATTATACCAAAAAATTTTTTCAAAAACGGAAATTGCAGTAAATTGCATTTTGATTACAGTAAACTGCATAAAAGTTACAAAAACAGGGTGCAAACGCCCGTTTTACGGTGTTTTGCCCGGTGGCGGCACTCTTGACAGGTAAAAGGATTTGCTATATTGTGGGGCGGACAAGGGGGGTGATCGCCAGGATGACGGTAGCGATTTGTGACGACAACAAGGAGTTTCTCCGGCTGTTCCAAGAGCGGCTGGAGGCATATTACGCCTTAAAGGACTGGCCCCATCAATGCAGGTCTTTTGCTTCGGGGGCTGCCCTGCTGAAAAGCGATCTTGCCAAGTTCGACGTTGTGTTTCTGGACATAGATATGCCGGATGTGAACGGGCTGGACGTTGCGCGTCAGCTTCGCAGCAGATACCCGGAGCTGGTGATCGTCTTTGTGACCGCGTACATTGAATATGCCGTTGACGGATACAGCGTGGATGCGTTTCGGTATTTGTTGAAGGACAGGCTTGCAGAAATGCTCCCTCCCTGCCTGGACGCCGTAGAAAATAAGCTCATCTCCAGCCAGGAGACGATCCAGGCGCAGACCCTCACCAACACGGTGACGTTCCGTGCGCGGGACATCACATACCTGGAGGGGACGCCGACACGCCACGTCGTTGTCCACACCTATCAAAAAGAGGCCACAGAATGTTTGGGCAAGCTCTCGGACTATGAGAAGCGCCTGGCCGAAAAGGGCTTTTTACGCATACAGCGCAGTTATCTTGTGAACGCGCTGCACATTGAGCGGATGCAAAGCTACTCCGCGACCCTCACCACAGGAGAAAACCTCCCCGTTTCCCGGACGCTGTATCGTCAGGTATATGAAAGCTACATGAAGTGGCGGGGGCATCGGATATGAGTCCTGTCGTATTGACGCTGTTCAGCTACATCTTTATCCTTCTGGAAATATGGATCATCGCCTCGGCAGCGGCTGCCTTTTTTACCCGCTCCTGCTCCACGCGGTTTTATGTGCTTTCTCTGCTGGGACTGACCATTATGGAGAGTTTGCACGCGCTTCTGCCTTTGGCTGGGCTGTCTAACGGGGGCATAATAAAATGGGGCGTTGATTTTCTTATTATTTTTGTTTGGGCCCGGACAGTATATGGTAAGGGCTTTGGCCGGTATTGTTTTTTCTCGCTTTTCATCCTAGCGTACATAGCAGCAATCGACCTTGCGGGAATGGTCTATATCACCAAAACGCACGGAGATATTGTTCAATATGCAAATGAATATCCCTCTGCGTATTTCCTTATGGGCTGTTTCATCAAATTTATTGAGATAGTGGGGATCATACTGCTTCGCGCCTGGATGAAAACGCGCCATATACGCGATTTGGCCACCTCCGTGATAGAGTGGCTGCGGCTCGGTTTCTTCCCGCTGGCCTCGCTGGGGATCGGGGTGGTGCTGTTTCGCATCATGCTGTCAGATCCGGCCCTTTCAGGTGGGCTTTCCATCTGTATGGTGGTGCTGCTCCTGGTCGATCTGCTGTCCGTGTACCTGCTGGACAAGCTGGATAAGACACAGGCGGCGGCGCGGGAAAACGCCGTCCTGCGGCAAAATCTGAAACTGGAGGCAGAACACTTCGAGGCGCTGCAAGACAGCTATGAACAGCAAAGGCGGCAGACCCACAATTACTATGACCAACTTTCCGTCTTAAAGGGAATGGCCGAAAGGGACGCGTCCCAGGAGGATTTTTCAAAGTACCTGGACGGGCTGATCGCCGCGAAAGAACCGACACCCATTCGCTTTCATACGCACCGCACGACTGTGGATGTTCTGTTGAGCCAGAAGGCCAGCAAAGCGCAGGAGATGGGGATAGAGTTTGATTTCCAGTTTGACGACCTGGCGGCGTTCCCGCTGCCGGACAATGCGCTGGTGGTGATCCTGTCCAATCTGATCGACAACGCCATGGACGCCTGTGAAGCGATGCCGCCGGACGGCCAGCGTTATATCCGGCTGTCCATGAAGATGCGCCCGGCGGAGGCGTGGCTTTGTGTAGAGAACACGACGGCCCAGCCCGTGAAGATCGAAAACAACACGGTACAGACCACGAAAGGCGACCCGCTGGAGCGGGGCTATGGATTGAAGATCGTCGCATCCCTGCTGGCTGAAAACGGAGGAACATACACGCTGAATTATCTGGAAAAAGAACGGCTGTTCGGCTTTTACTCGACGATCCCATGTCCAGAGAAAACAGAATAAAAACCGTGCGTGGGATTCCTCATCTGCTGTGGCCTCACATAAGTGGCAAGCAATGCAGAGTGGTACACACTCTGCGAAAATGGTCATTCCGGCCCCGCGCCAGAATGACCATTTTGCTTGCCAAGGCAGCATCCCCGGACCCTTTTGAACAGCTCCGTGACGGAGCTGGCTGCGCGGTTCTCCGAAACGCTTCTTTCCTAATGGCGCACTTCTATACATGGTCTGACGACCATGTATGTGCGCTCTGCGAGACACATCCCGGACACCTGAATGTCCGGCTGTTTTGCGTCGCTGCTGCTCCGTTCAAGGGGCGGCCCACTTGCGCCTCGTCGTCGCAAAGTCCGCTCTGTTCCGTTTCCGCTAAAGCGAAAACTGCACTCGCTCTCTTGCTCCTCCTCTCCCCACAAAACCGTGTTTTGCGGGGACCCCATGAGGCTATCCCTCGCTGGCTGTCTGATGCGAGAACTTTTGCAAGAGACAGGGCGCGTAAGGAAGATGATTTCATGTTCCCGACATGATACAAAAGCCGGTTCACTCATGTCCTGCCACGCTCGTATATCACACCGCCAAGTCCACGCCCACAGCGGCAAAAAAGTGCCGAAACGATACTGAGAACATACAAACAAAAGCGTCTCGCAGGGACGCGCAGCCAGCTCCGGCACGGAGCTGTTCAAAGGGGCTTGGGGATGCTTCCCCAACAAGCAAAATGGTCATTTCAGCAGGAAGCTGGAATGACCATTTTTCGCATGTGGTGCCACACATGCCCTGCTTGCCAGGATTGTGCGGAGGCAAAAGACTGGCAGGCAGGAAAACGAGTTTTTTGCATGGTGTGTACCACCATGCCCTGCTTGCCAGGATCGTAACAGCCCATTTTGATTGCGGTCAGATTCGTCGGTTTTGATTCAACAGACACAACTGCACCCTTGTAAAATCGCTCGCGTTCTGCTATCATACTTTAAAGTAAATTCTTGACCTGTTCATTCCATCCAGGAGGGCCGCCATGAGCGAAGAAATGAGCAAAACCGAATCCGGCCTCTCGGAGAAAGACCAGGAAGCCCTGTCTATGCTCACGCCCGGTGAGCGGATCATCCTGGAACGCCTGCTGGAACTGCACCCCTCGGATGAAGCCTTTGATCTTTTCGAGATGATGCGGAGCGAGAAGCCCGGAGAGGAGATACCCACTTACTACTTCTCCAATCCCGACCCGTATTTTGAGCGGGAGCCGCTTCCTGCGGACCATGTTGACCATGAAAAGCACCGTGACGAATCTGGCACACTTCACGTCCAGAACTTCTCTGCCAACGAGCTGCCGGAGATCACGCTGACCAAAGAAATCGGCGGAACGGTCTACACTGTCACGGGAAGCTATGACGGCATAGAACCGCTTGACAGGAAGCTGGAGCGCATCATGGAACAGAACATGACTGGCGCGGAGGCGGAGGAATGAACAAACGAGCCAATTCTGACAAGGCAGTTGCCCCCAAGAAGGAGGTATCAAATATGTCACGGGCAACTGACAAGATCACTGCACTATATTGTCGCTTATCCCAGGAAGATTCTCTTGAAGGCGAGAGCAACTCCATCAGCAATCAGAAAGCCATACTGGAACGATACGCAAAGGAACACCACTTCACCAACCTCGTCTTTTTCGTGGACGACGGTTATTCTGGTACGAGTTTTGAAAGACCCGGATTCCAGAAGATGCTGGAGGCGGTGGAGAATGACCAGGTAGCCGTTGTCATCACGAAAGACTTGTCCCGGTTTGGGCGCAACTCCGCATTGACGGGGATGTATATCAACATCACCTTTGCCAAGCATGAGGTGCGGTACATCGCTATCAATGACAACTACGACACCATCGACCCCAACAGTGTGGACAATGACTTCGCCGGGATCAAAAACTGGTTCAACGAGTTTTACGCCCGCGATACCAGCCGGAAGATTCGGGCCGTGATGAAGGCCAAAGGTGAGCGGGGAGAACACCTGACCGCCAACCCGCCTTATGGCTATATCAAGGACCCGGAGAATCCAAAGCAGTGGGTCATCGACGAGGAAGCCGCGCAAGTCGTACAGCATATCTTTGACCTCTGCATGGAGGGGCGCGGCCCGACACAGATCGGCAATCTTCTGGAGCAGGAACACATCCCCAATCCCACGACCTACCAAGGGAAGGAAAGCGATTATCCGTACAGATGGGATACCACTACGGTGGTGCATATCCTGGAGCGGCGGGAATATACCGGCTGTACCGTCAACTTCAAGACCTACACCAACTCCATTTGGGATAAGAAGCAGCGGAAAACGCCGGAAGATGATAGGACCGTATTCTATGACACCCAGCCGGCCATCATCACGGAGGAAGTGTTTGAGAAGGTCCAGCAGATACGCCAGCAGCGCCACCGCCAGACAAAAACCGGCAAGAGCAGCATCTTCTCCGGCCTCGTTTTCTGCGCGGACTGCGGCGCGAAGATGTACTACTGTACCAGCGTCAAGTTTGAGAAGCGGCAGGATTTCTTCGTTTGCGCCACCCACCGGCACCACAAGGACAAATGCGGCAGTCATTATATCCGGGCGGTGGTGTTGGAGGACATGGTGCTGCGGCACATGCAGATGGTCATATCCTATGTGGCAAGCCATGAAGCGCACTTCCGGGCAGTCATGGGCGACAAGCTGAAGCTGGCATCCGACGAGGCCATCCGGGTGAATAAAAAGAAGCTGGCCAAGGCGGAGAAACGGCTGAGTGAGCTGGACCGTATCTTCATGCGACTGTATGAGGACCGGGTGAATGGTATGATCTCTGACGAGCGGTTCGCCTCCATGAGCAAGTCCTATGAGGACGAACAGGCGAAGCTCAAACGGGAAGTGGAAACGCTCACAAAAGAGGTGGCCCAACAGGAGCAAAAAGCCGACGATGTGGAACGCATCATAGCCCAGGCACACAAATATGTTGGCCTGGAGGAACTGACGCCGTATGCGCTGCATGAGATGGTGAAGGCCATCTACATAGAAGCCCCGGATAAGAGCAGCGGCAAGCGGCGGCAGAGCATCCACATTTCCTACGACTTTGTGGGATTCATCCCCATAGACGAGCTTATGCAAGAGGAAATGACATGACCGAAGCCATGCCATTTCCGAAAAATGAGACACGATACTGTCTTATGATACCCCACCAAAAAAGGGGGCTTTTTCCCGCATTTTTGGTGGTTTGCACACGGAAATATCCCTTGACAGGCCCGGAAGAATCTGTTAAAATCCTAATTTGCGTGATAGCGTGCCTTGGCATCATTGCGCGCATTTTTGAGGAAAGGAGGAAAATAAATGCCTACTTTTAACCAGCTGGTCCGCAAGGGCAGACAGCAGGTGACCTACAAGTCCACCTCTCCCGCTATGCAGAAGGGCCTCAACACCCTGAAGAACCAGGAGACCGATCTGTCTTCCCCCCAGAAGCGCGGCGTCTGCACCGCTGTTCGTACTTCCACCCCTAAGAAGCCGAACTCCGCGCTGCGGAAGATCGCCCGTGTGCGTCTCACCAACGGCTACGAGGTGACGGCCTATATCCCCGGCATCGGCCACAACCTGCAGGAGCACTCCGTGGTGATGATCCGCGGCGGCCGTGTGAAGGACCTGCCCGGCGTGCGTTACCACATCATCCGCGGCTCCCTGGATACCCAGGGCGTGGACGGCCGCCGTCAGGCTCGCTCCAAGTACGGCGCGAAGCGTCCCAAGAAGTAAAGCGTATCCCCAACAGCGTCCCTGTTGGTTCCTATATAATATATCGGGAACGTCAGGGCGCGAACGGAAGTCGAAAGACACTTTCGAGTACCGGTGAATTCATCTTTATGAAGGAGGGAAGATAAAGTGCCCAGAAGAGGTAACGTTCCCAAAAGAGAGATCTTGCCGGATCCTGTTTATCATTCCGTTCTGGTGACGAAGCTCGTCAACCAGATCATGCTGGACGGCAAGAAGGGCGTCGCTCAGAAGGTCGTGTACTCCGCCTTTGATATCATCAAGGAGAAGACCGGAAAGGACCCCATGGAGGCCTACACCGAGGCCCTCAACAACATCATGCCCAGCCTGGAAGTGAAGGCCCGCCGCGTGGGCGGCGCCACCTACCAGGTGCCCATCGAAGTGCGCCCCGTCCGGCGTCAGACCCTGGGTCTGCGCTGGCTCGTCGGCTACGCCCGCAAGCGCGGCGAGAAGACGATGAAGGAGCGCCTGGCCGGAGAGATCATGGACGCCAGCAACAACACCGGCGCCGCCGTGAAAAAGCGCGAGGATACCCACAAGATGGCCGAGTCCAACAAGGCCTTCGCGCACTTCCGGTATTAATTTTCCCAGAAGGATATTGAACTCATGCCGAGAGAGTATTCCCTTGAAAAAACCCGAAATATCGGCATAATGGCCCACATCGACGCCGGCAAGACCACCACCACCGAGCGGATACTGTTCTACACCGGCGTCAACTACAAGCTCGGCGAGGTCCATGAGGGCAACGCCACCATGGACTGGATGGTCCAGGAGCAGGAGCGGGGCATCACCATCACCAGCGCCGCCACCACCTGCCACTGGCGTGATCACCGCATCAACATCATCGACACACCGGGCCACGTGGACTTCACGGTAGAGGTGGAGCGCTCCCTGCGGGTGCTGGACGGTTCCGTTACCGTCCTGTGCGCCAAGGGCGGCGTGGAGCCCCAGACCGAGACCGTGTGGCGCCAGGCCGACAATTACAATGTCCCCCGTCTCATCTATATCAATAAGATGGACATCATGGGCGCCGACTTCTTCAACGTGGTGGACATGGTACGGGAGCGGCTCAAGTGCAACGCCGTGCCCATCCAGCTGCCCATCGGCAGAGAGGCCGACTTCCGCGGTATCATCGACCTGGTGGAGATGAAGGCGGACGTGTACTACGACGACCTGGGCAAGGACATGAAGGTGGAGGATATCCCCGCCGATATGATGGACCTGGCTCAGGAATACCGGGAAAAGCTGATCGACGCCGTCTCCATGTTTTCCGACGACATCGCCATGCTCTACCTGGAGGGAAAACCCATCCCCGCCGATATGATCCGCACCGCCCTGCGGGCCGGCACCATCAGCAACGAGTTGGTGTGCGTCACCTGCGGTACCAGCTACCGCAACAAGGGCGTGCAGAAGCTTTTGGACGCTATCGTGGACTTCCTGCCGTCTCCTCTGGACGTGCCCCCCGTGAAGGGGACTGACCCCAAGACCGGCAGGGACGTGGAGCGGCGCTCCAGCGACGACGAACCCTTCTCCGCCCTGGCCTTCAAGATCATGGCCGACCCCCATGTGGGCAAGCTCACCTTCGCCCGTGTCTATTCCGGCACGGCCACCGCGGGCTCCACGGTCATGAACTCCACCAAGGGCAAGAGAGAGAGGCTTGCCCGCATCCTGCTGATGCACGCCAACCACCGCCAGGAGCTGGACACGGTCTATTCCGGCGACATCATTGCCCTGGTGGGCCTTAAGAACACCACCACCGGCGACACCCTTTCCGACGACAAGCACCAGATCGTGCTGGAGAGCATGGAATTCCCCGAACCGGTCATCCGCGTGGCCATCGAGCCCAAGACCAAGGCCGGCGAGGAGAAGCTGAACATCGCCCTGGCGCGGCTGGCGGAGGAGGACCCCACCTTTAAGGCCTACACCGACGAGGAGACGGGCCAGACCATTATCGCCGGCATGGGCGAGCTCCATCTGGAGATCATCGTCGACAGGCTGCTGCGTGAATTCCGCGTGGAGGCCAACGTGGGCAAGCCTCAGGTGTCCTACAAGGAGACCATCACCCGTCCCGCCACCGTGGACGTGCGCTACGCCCGTCAGACCGGCGGCAAGGGCCAGTTCGCTCAGGTGAAGCTGATGATCGAACCCAACGAGTCCGGCAAGGGCTACGAGTTCATCGACGCGGTCACCGGCGGCGCCATCCCCAAGGAATTCATCCCCGCTATCGACGCGGGCATCCAGGGCGCCATGCTTTCCGGCACCGTCGCGGGCTATCCCGTGGTGGACGTGAAGGCCACGGTCCTGGACGGCCAGTTCCACGAGGTGGACTCCTCCGAGATGGCCTTCAAGATCTGCGGCAGCATGGCTTTCAAGGAGGCCTGCGAGAAGGCCGGGCCCACCCTGCTGGAGCCCATCATGAAAGTGGTGGTCACCACCCCCGAGGAGTATATGGGTGACGTTATCGGCGACATCAACTCCCGCCGGGGCCAGGTCCAGGGCCAGGAATTCCGCAACGGCGCCGTCATCATCGAGTGCAGCGTGCCCCTGTCCAGCATGTTCGGCTACGCCACGGACCTGCGCAGCAGGACCCAGGGCCGCGCCAACTACTCCATGGAGCCCAGCCACTATATCGAGCTGCCCCAGAGCCTCCGGGAGAAGCTGGTGGGCGCCAGGCGCTGAGCGCAAAAACTTATTGCAAAATATCCCTGTATATTGTATAATCTCAATCGCGAGTAAAGTATCTTAATTTTTTCTACTTTTTAGGAGGACAATGCAATGGCAAAGCAAATGTTCAACCGCACCAAGCCCCATGTGAACATCGGCACCATCGGCCACATCGACCACGGCAAGACCACCCTGACGGCGGCCATCACCAAGGTCCTGAACATGGCTGACCCCACCGCTGCCGAATATACCGCTTACGATCAGATCGACAAGGCCCCCGAAGAGAAGGCCCGCGGCATCACGATCAACACCGCGCACGTCGAGTATCAGACTGAAGCCCGTCACTATGCCCACGTGGACTGCCCGGGCCACGCCGACTATATCAAGAACATGATCACCGGCGCCGCGCAGATGGACGGCGCTATCCTGGTCATCGCCGCCTCCGACGGCCCTATGGCTCAGACCCGTGAGCACCTGCTGCTGGCCCGCCAGGTGAACGTGCCCTACGTTCTGGTGTTCCTGAACAAGTGCGACCAGGTGGACGACCCCGAGCTCCTGGAGCTGGTCGAGATGGAAGTCCGCGAGCTGCTCAACGAGTACGGCTTCCCCGGCGACGACACTCCCATCATCAAGGGCTCCGCTCTGGAGTGCCTGGTGAGCACCGAGACCGATCCTCACGCCCCCGTTTACAACTGCATCTGGGAGCTGATGAACGCTGTCGATACTTGGATCAAGACCCCCGAGCGCGCTGCCGATAAGCCCTTCCTGATGCCCATCGAGGACGTGTTCACCATCTCCGGCCGCGGCACCGTCGTTACCGGCCGTGTGGAGCGTGGTCAGGTCAAGGTCGGCGACAAGGTGGAGATCGTTGGCATCAAGGAGACCCAGGAGACCGTTGTGACCGGCACCGAGATGTTCCACAAGACCCTGGAGTACGCCGAGGCCGGCGACAACGTTGGCTGCCTGCTGCGCGGCATCGACAAGAAGGCCGTCGTCCGCGGCCAGGTGCTGGCTGCTCCCAAGAGCATCCATCCCCACACCAAGTTCGTGGGCCAGGTCTACGTCCTGAGCAAGGACGAAGGCGGCCGTCACACCCCGTTCTTCAACAACTACCGTCCTCAGTTCTACTTCCGTACCACCGACGTGACCGGCGTCATCTCCCTGCCCGACGGCGTCGAGATGTGCATGCCCGGCGATAACGTGGACATGAACGTGGAGCTGATCACCCCCATCGCCATCGAGGTGGGCCTGCGCTTCGCTATCCGCGAGGGCGGCCGTACCGTCGGTTCCGGCGTTGTCATCGAGGTCAAGGAGTAAAATCCTTTCAATGAAAAACACCCGCAGGAAACTGCGGGTGTTTTTCATTCACTTCAATCCGATCATGAAGCCGTTCAGGTTGGTGGAGTGGACGTCACCGGCGATGACCTTGTTTTTGAAGACGTACAGGTCCGCGATGACAGTCTGTTCCGGGTCCGGGTAGTTGGTGACCGTGTAGCTGTAGAGCGTGCAGCTGCGGCCCGCGAACTTGCTCAGGTCCCAGCCCTGCTGCTTTTGCAGCTGGTTGTAGGTCTCATATACGGCGGAGAACCGCTCCGGGATCAGGATCTCCTGGACCTGCTCGGAGGCGGCGTCCACCTCCCAGCCATACCCGGCCAGGTAGGCAGCCCGCTTCTCCGCTGTGGAGACGGCGTCTCCGCCCAGAAGCTTCACGCCCCCGGCGGCGCTGCCCACCGCCAGCAGCAGCGCCAGCAGCACCAGCGCTCCCAGGACCAGCAGAAAGGTCCGTGTCTTTGGTTGTATCATCCTTTTCATGGTACAGCATATTCGCCCCAAAGGAGTTCTATGAATGGAGCAGGAGAGATTGGATAAGCTCCTGGCCGGCTCCGGCCATTTCACCCGCTCGGAGGCCAAGGCCCTCATCCTGGCCGGGGCCGTCACCGTGGACGGCGTCCCGGTCCGCCGGCCGGAGACGAAGGTCTCCCGGGCCGCCCGGGTCATGGCCGGGGGACAGGAGATCGACACAGCGGAGTTTGTATACTACATGCTGAACAAGCCCGCCGGGACCATATGCGCCACGGAGGACGGGGCCTATCCCGCTGTCACCAGTTTACTGCCCCGGCACCTGCAGGCCCGGGGCCTGTTCCCCGTGGGACGGCTGGACGCGGACGTCACCGGCCTCGTCATCCTGACGGACGACGGCGCCTTTGCCCACCGGGTCACGGCGCCCCGGTCGGAGATAGAAAAGGTATATGAGATAGTGACAGACCTGCCTTTGGACCTGTCCGACGCCGCCCGTCTGGCAGCGGGGGTCACCATGCCCGACGGCACGGCCTACCGGCCCGCGGTGCTCGCCATCACCGCGGATGACCCCTGCCGGGGGACGGTGACCGTCACGGAGGGGAAATTCCACGAGGTGAAAAACCTCATTTCCGCCTGCGGCAAGCGCGTTATGGCTATGCGCCGGGTGTCCATCGGCGGGCTCAAATTGGATGATAATCTGCAAATTGGCGAATACAAACGGATGGAAAAAGAGGAAGCTTTCGCCGTTTTTATATAAATTTATTTAACAGATAGGACAACTTTTGTGCAAAACGTTGGAAAGATGACATATCGAATTAAAAAGTTTACAAATTTTTGCCCTGTTTCTATTGCAAAATGACGACGGATGATTTACAATAGGCGCATGTATATGTTGGGGGTAAGATAGTTATGTCGAGCCGTATTTTCCAAAGCGTCATCCTGCAGATGAAGGACGCCAGCAAGCGGTGCTTCGGCGTCGTGGACGAGCAGGGCAATGTGATCGCCAGCAGCGATCTGAGTCTGATGGGCTTTTCCATCGGAGACATCCATTTGGCCGCCCAGGAGGCGGGCACCGACCTGTTCGTGATGGCGGGCCGGACCTGCCGCGTCATCGGTGCCGGCGGCCGGGGAGCCTATGTGGCCTTCGTGGACGGCCAGGACGAGGCCGCCCGCAGCATCTGTATCCTCATTTCCGTCGCCCTGGCGGAGGCCAAGAGCAGCTATGACGATAAGCATGATACCACCACCTTCGTAAAGAACATCATCTCCGACAACATCCTGCCCGGGGACGTATACGTGCGGGCAAAGGAGCTGGGCTTCAACGCCGAGACCCCCCGGGGCGTGTTCGTAGTGCGGCAGAACGCCGGCGCGGAGATGGCGGTGCTGGAGTATCTGCAGGGGCTCTACCCCTCCCGGGAGAAGGACTTCGTCCTGTCCATGAGCGAGACGGATATCGTCATCATCCGGGAGCTGCAGCCGGGCTTCGACTCCTCGGAGCTGGAGCGCACCGCCCAGCAGATCCAGCGCAGCCTGGAGCAGGACATGGGCATCCACTGCGTGGTGGGCATCGGCTCGCCGGTGCTGCACCTCAGGGAGCTGGCCGACCGCTATAAGGAAGCGGAGACCGCCATCGACGTGGGGAAGATATTTGAGAACGACCAGACGGTCATCAGCTACGAGAGCCTGGGCATCGCCCGTATCATCTACCAGCTGCCCACGACGCTGTGCGAGATGTTCCTGAATGAAGTCTTCAAGAAGAACCCCATCGAGAGCCTGGACCAGGAGACCCTCTACACCATCAACAAGTTCTTCGAGAACAACCTGAACGTGTCCGAGACCAGCCGGAAGCTGTTCGTGCACCGCAACACCCTTGTCTACCGGCTGGAAAAGATCAAGAAGCTCACCGGTCTTGATCTGCGGGAGTTCGACCACGCCATCGTGTTCAAGGTCGCCCTCATGGTCAAGCAGTATCTCGAGAGCCAGAACACACGCTACTGATCCCCCGGAGGCCCGGCATTTATGGTCTTATTCGATAACGTATCCATGACATACCCCGGCGGGGACGTGCGCGCCATTGACGACATGTCCTTCGCCATCGACGACGGTGAATTCGTGTTTCTGGTGGGGCCCTCCGGCAGCGGCAAGACCTCCATCATCAAGCTCATCACCGGCGAGGTGCGGGCGGACGAGGGGGAGCTGAACGTGAACGGCTTCGACCTGCGCCGTATCCGGCGGGGCCGGCTCCCCGCCCTGCGCCGCACCATCGGCGTCATCTTCCAGGACTTCCGTCTGATCGACGATATGACGGTCTATGACAACGTGGCCTTTGCCATGCACGTAGTGGGCGCCACCAACCGGGAGATCCGGCGGCGGGTGCCCTATGTGCTTGACCTGGTGGGCCTTTCCGGGCGGGAAAAGCGCTTCCCCCGGGAGGTCTCCGGCGGCGAGCAGCAGCGCGTCGCCGTGGCCCGGGCCATCGTGAACAGCCCCCAGCTCCTCATCGCGGACGAGCCCACGGGCAACCTGGACCCGGCCCGCAGCCTGGAGCTCATGCTGCTCATGGACCGCATCAACGACAACGAGATGGGCACCACCGTGCTGGTGGTGACCCACGAGAAGGAGCTTGTCAACTCCTTCTCCAAGCGGGTCGTCGCCATCGAGGACGGCCGCGTGATCTCCGACGGAATGGACGGGTATTACAGCTATGAGATCCAGTAAGATCGGCTACCTTATCAAAGAGGGCTTCAGGTCCATCGCCACCCACGGGTTCATGTCCTTCGCCTCGGTGACCATCATCGTGGCGTGCCTGGTCATCATGGGCAGTTTCACCCTCATCGCGGTGAACATCGGCTCCATGCTGGACGGCCTGGAGGCGGAGAACCAGGTGGTGGCCTACGTGGAGGAGACCTTCACGGAGGAGGAAGCCAGGGCCCTGCAGCCCGAGATCGAGTACATATCCAACGTCCGGCTGTGCCGGTTCGTGCCCCGGCAGCAGGCCATGGAGGAATTCGCCACCCAGTTCGAGGACCAGACCCTGTTCCAGGACGTGGACGCCTCCATCCTCCGCGACCGGTATATCATCTATTTGAACGACATCTCCCTCATGGAGCAGACTCAGGCCGACCTCTATAACATCATCGGCATCGCCAACGTGCAGGCCCATCTGGGTGTGGCCCAGGGCTTCGTGGCCGTGCGCAACGTGGTCAGCGCTGTGAGCCTTATCCTGGTGGTGGTGCTGGTGGTGGTGAGCGTGTTCATCATGTCCAACACCGTGAAGCTGGCCACCCTGAGCCGGCGGGAGGAGATCGCCATCATGAAGATGGTGGGCGCCTCCAACTGGTTTATCCGCTTCCCCTTCGTGGTGGAGGGGCTGGTACTGGGGCTGTTGGGCGCCATCATCGCCTTTTTGCTGGAATGGGGCGTATACGACATCGTGGCGGACCGCATCATGTCCGGCCTCATCGGCCGGCTGGTGACGGTGATCCCCTTTGCCCACCTGAGCCCCATCGTGCTGCCGGTGTATCTGGGCGTGGGCCTCGCCGTGGGCGTGTTCGGCAGCACCATCGCCATCCGCAACTATCTGCAGGTGTGAGGCATATGCCTCACACCTCGCTTGTGAGGACCTGACCCTATGAAAAAGCATTTCCGCCCGCTGCTGGCGGGCCTTTTGGCGGCCCTGTGCCTTGTGAGCGCGGTGCCCGCTTATGCCGCCTCCAGCGCCGACATTCAGGACGAGATCGACGACCTGAACGGCCAGAAGACCGACATCCAGAGCCGCATCGACGAGCTGCAGGCGAGGATAGACAGCCTGGAGTTCAGCGAGGCCGGCGCCCTGGAGAAGAAGGACGTCTTAGACCGGAAAAACGACCTGGCCGCCCAGGAGCTGGACGTGCTGGCCGAGCAGATCGCCATCGCGGACGGCATGATCGACTCGGTCCAGGAGGACCTGGACAAGGCCCGGGATAAGGAAGCCGGCCAGCGGCAGCGCTGGCTTGGCCGCCTGCGGGCCATGGAGGAGACCAGTGACGTAAATTACATAGAAGTGCTCTTCGACGCCAACAGCTTTTCCGATCTTCTGACCCGGCTGGACATGGTGGGCCAGGTCATGGAGTATGACGAGGACCTGGAGGCGGCGTACATCGCCGCCCGGGAGGACGTGGAGGCCCTGGAGGCCCGGGCTGAGACCCTGAAGACGGAAAATGAGCTGCGCAAGGCGGAGCTGCAGCAAAAGCAGGAGCAGCTGGTGGCGGATATCAACGCCGCCTGCGAGGTGATCGCCTCCATGCAGACGAACCTGGCGGACGTGAAGGCCGCTTTGGAGGCGGAGGAGGCCACCAAGGCGGAGCTGGCCGCCATCATCGAGGAAAAGCAGCAGGAGCTTGAAAAGGCAAAGGCCGCCGAGGGCATGGCAAAGCCCGGCACGGTCACCGGCTCGGGCTTCATCTGGCCCAGCTACACCAAGTGGCTGACCAGCTACTACGGCCCCCGGTACCTGGAGCTTTACGGCTACTGGCGCAACCACGCCGGCGTGGACATCGGCGCCCGGTACGGCTCGGAGATATGGGCCGCCCAGGCCGGCACGGTCATCACCGCCAACTGGTACGGCGGCTACGGCAAGTGTGTCATGGTGATGCACGACAACGGCTACACCACCGTCTACGGCCACATGTCATCCATCGCCGTGTACACGGGCCAGACCGTGGCCCAGGGCCAGGTGCTGGGCTATGTGGGCTCCACCGGCAATTCCACGGGACCCCACCTGCACTTCGAGATACGCTCCAACGCCGACCCCAATACCACCTACGACCCGGAGAGCTTTGTTTATTACGGCTGAAAAGCCCTTTGGCATGACCCGACCCGGCATATAAAGGAGAACCTATGAAGAGACGCAAGACATTCATATCCGTCGTGTGCATCATCCTGGTGGTGCTGATGGTCCTGTCCATCACGGTCATGGTCATCGCCCCCACCGCCCACGCCCAGACCAGCGCCGAGATCCAGGACGAGATCGACGAGCTGAACGGGCAGCGGAGCGCCATCCAGGGGCGGATGGACGACATCCAGGCGGAGATAGACAGTCTGGACTATGAAAAGGCCAACGCCCTGGAAAAGAAGCTGATGCTGGACCAGAAAAACCAGCTGGCCCAGGAGGAGATCCAGGTCATCGACGAGCAGATCGCCATCATCGACGGCCTCATCGGCAACATGCAGCAGGACCTGGAAAAGGCCCGGAAGGAAGAGGAATACCAGCGCCAGCGCTGGGTCACCCGCCTGCGTGCCATGGAGGAGACCTCGGATGTCAACTACATCGAGGTCCTCTTCGAGGCCAGCAGCTTTTCCGACCTTCTGACCCGGCTGGACCTGGTGGGCGAGGTCATGGAATATGACGAGGACCTGGAGGCCGAGTATGTGGCCGCCCGGGAGAACGTGGAGGCCCTGGAGGCCGAAGCGGAGGTCATGTTCGCCCAGAACGAGGCCCGCCGCCAGGAGCAGGAGCAGAAGAAGGCCCAGCTGGAGGCGGATATCGCGTCGGCCTGTCAGATCATCGCCCAGATGGAGACGAACATCGACGAGTACAACGAGGTCATGGACCAGGAAGAGGCCACCATGGCCGAGGTCACGGCTCTCGTGGTCCAGAAGGAGAAGGAGCTCAAAGAGGCCAAGGCGGCGGAGGAGGCCGAGCGGCTGCGGAAGCTGGCCGAGCAGCAGGCCGCCATGGGCGGCGGGTCCTCGCCTCCCGCGGCCACCCTGGGGGGCGGCGGCAGCGCCTGGATGATGTGGCCCAGCTACACTACCGTCATCACCTCCCACTACGGCATGCGCACCGACCCGGTCAGCGGCAAGATATACCGCCTGCACGCCGGGTGCGACATCGGCGCCAGCTACGGCAGCTCCATCTACGCCGCGGCGGCCGGCACGGTCATCCTGGCCGGTTGGAACGGCGGCTATGGCAACTGCGTGATGGTGAACCACGGGAATGGGTATACTACCCTGTACGGCCACATGTCCCGCATCGCCGTGTCCAACGGCCAGGCGGTGGCCCAGGGCCAGGTGCTGGGCTATGTGGGCTCCACCGGCAACTCCACGGGACCCCACCTGCACTTCGAGGTCCGGGTCAGCTCTACCGGCGCCACCATCAACCCCCTGAGCTTCACCTACTATTGATAGAAACACGTACTTTTCGGACGGGGCGGCCTGGGGCCGCCCGTCTTTTATGAGGCGGCTATGAAAAAGGACCGGACAAAACTGGAACTGGGATTTCTGATCGGCGTCATCGCGGCGGCCGCGGTGGTGCTCATCCTCTGCGGCGGCTTTGGCAATCTCTGGCAGACGGCCCGGTTCGCCCAGTTTTTGCGCGTTGTGGACAGCCGGTACGTGTGGGACTATGACGCCGACGAGCTTACCGACACGGCCCTGGCCGCGGCGGCCTACAGTCTGGACGACTGGAGCTATTATATGGACGACGAGGACTATGCCGCCTACGGGGAATACCAGGCCAACCAGTACCAGGGTATCGGCGTCACCGTCGCCAAGGATACGCAGGCCGGCGGCATCCGCATCGTCCAGACGGAGAAGGACGGCCCCGCCCAGCTGGCGGGCCTGGCGGCGGGGGACCTCATCCTGGCGGCCGACGGCCAGAGCGCCGCGGACATGGATACCGACGGCCTGCGGGCCATCATCCAGGCGGACTTCGGCGGCCAGGTGCGCCTCACGGTGCGCCATGAAGACGGCACGGAGGAGGACGTGGACGTGTCATGCCAAGTGGTGTATGACGACCCGGTGAGCGGCCAGCTTCTCCGGGGGCATGTGGGCTATATCGCCATCGAGAACTTCCACGCCGGCGCGGGCGGGGAGGTCTTGGACATGATCGATACTCTCCTGGACCAGGGGGCGGACTGCTTTGTCTTCGACGTGCGGGACGACCCCGGCGGCCAGGTACCGGAGCTGACCAAGGTGCTGGACCGGCTCCTGCCGGAGGGGACCATCTTCCGCCAGACGGATAAAAGCGGCCGGGAGACTTTGGTTACCTCAGATGACCAGAGCCTGGATATGCCCATGGCGGTGATCGTGAACGGGGAGAGCTGCAGCGCCGCGGAGCTCCTCGCCGCCACCCTGCGGGAGTACGGTAAGGCCGTGGTGGTGGGTGAGCGTACCACCGGCAAATCCCGCAGCCAGGTGACCTATGAGCTCTGGGGCGGCGGCGCGCTGCACCTGTCCCATAATACCTACCTGACCCCGAACGGCGTGGACCTGTACGCTCAGGGCGGCCTCGTCCCGGACGTGGAGGTCGGGCTGGATGAAGAACAGACCAGGCTCTATGCCACGGGGTGGCTGGAGCCGGAGGAGGACCCCCAGGTGCTGGCGGCCCTGGAGGCGCTGGGCGCTTGACAGGACCGGGCTTGATAACTATAATATTCGCGGATAAAAAATCACGAGAGCGGAGGTATCGGAAATGGCTGACGCGAAATACAAAATGAGCCGGGAGCGGTATGAGGAGATCGCCAAGGAACTGGAGTATCTTCAGACCGTCCGGGAAAAAGAGGTCTCCGAACTGATCAAGGAGGCCAGAAGCTACGGCGACCTGTCGGAGAACAGCGAGTACGACGAGGCCAAGACCGAGCAGGGCAAGCTCTATTCCAAGATCGCCGAGTATAAGAACCTCTTGGAGAACGCCGAGATCGTGGAGCACAGCACCCGCAACGGCGTCATCAGCATCGGCAGTAAGGTCACCGTCCGGGACGTGGGCCTGGGCAAGGAGGCGGAGTACCAGATTGTGGGCAGCCAGGAGGCCAACCCCATGGCCGGCCGCATCTCCGACGACTCCCCCTTCGGCAAGGGCCTCATCGGCCACAAGATCGGCGAGACCGTCACCGTGGAGGCCCCCGCCGGGGAGCTCCAGTTCGAGATTTTGAACGTCACCTATTAATACCACTACACAAAAGAGAGGGAAGCATATGTTCCAGTACGCGCCGGGGTATCGGACCGCCCCCGAGGGCCTGTCCGACGAGATGCTCGTGCGCCGGGAGAAGCTGTTCAAGCTCCAGGACGCCCAGCAGGACCCCTACCAGATCACCAAATTCACCCGCAGCCATTTCTCCCGGGAGATCAAGGATAACTATGACGACCTGGAGGGGAAACAGGTGCAGGTGGCCGGGCGCATCATGGCAAAGCGCGTCCAGGGCAAGGCCGGCTTCATGGACCTGCAGGACGACAAAGGACGCATCCAGCTCTATGTCAGCGTGAACGAGCTGGGGCCCGAGGGCCTGGCTATGGTGAAGAGCTGGGACGTGGGGGACATCGTGGGCGCCTCCGGCGAGGTGTTCAAGACCCGCACGGAGGCCATCTCCGTCCATGTCCATGCCATAGAGCTGCTCGCCAAGAGCCTGCGGCCCCTGCCGGAGAAGTTCCACGGCCTCACGGACACCGACCAGCGCTACCGCCGCCGGTATGTGGACCTCATCATGAACGCCGAGTCCCGCCGGGTCTTTGAACTGCGCACCCGGTTCATCAGCCATGTGCGCCGGTATCTGGACAGCCGGGGCTATCTGGAGGTGGAGACCCCCGTGCTGGGCACCATCCAGGGCGGCGCCGCCGCCCGGCCCTTCGTCACCCACCACAACACTTTGGACCTGGATATGTACATGCGCATCGCCACGGAGCTGAACTTAAAGCGGCTCATCGTGGGGGGCATGGAGCGGGTCTATGAGATCGGCCGTATCTTCCGCAACGAGGGCATGGACACCAAGCACAACCCCGAGTTCACCACCCTGGAGATGTACGAGAGCTACGCCAACTTCGAGACCATGATGGATTATGTGGAGGGCATTTTGTCCTCCGCCGCCATGGAGCTGCGGGGCACCTACGAGCTGGAGTGGGGCGGCAATACCATCAACATGGCCCCCGGCTGGCGCAGGCTTCCCATGGTCGACGCGGTGAAGGAATACGCTGGGGTGGACTTCGGCGATATATCCGATGACGCCGCCGCCGTGGCCGCCGCCAAGGCCGCCGGGGTGGATATGGACGGGAAGGACCCCACCTGGGGCAACGCCCTGTATGAGACCTTCGACCAGAAGGTGGAGGAAAAGCTCATCCAGCCCACCTTCATCACCATGTACCCGGTGGAGGTATCCCCCCTGGCCAAGCGCAGCCCGGCCGACAGCCGCCTCACCGAGCGGTTCGAGGCGTTCATCAATGCTTGCGAGATGGGCAACGCCTTCTCTGAGCTCAACGACCCCCTGGACCAGCGGCTCCGCTTCGAGGCCCAGATGGCCCTGAAGGCCAAGGGCGACGAGGAGGCCAGCGACATGGACACGGACTTCTGCGAGGCCCTGGAATACGGCATGCCGCCCACCGGCGGCCTGGGCATGGGCATCGACCGGGCGGTCATGCTCCTGGCCGGCGTGGACACCATCCGGGACGTGATACTGTTCCCCACAATGAAGCCACAGGACTGAGAAACGGCGTAATATCAAGGGAAATTTGGTGATTTCCGCAAAACTTACGACCAATTTACGACCAAACCAAAGGGAACACGCTCAAAACGACAAAACCGATGGTGCCCCATGAATAGGTATCATCGGTTTTTCGCTACAAATTGAGGTTTACCGAGGAGAAACAATATATATAAAACAGCGACATGAAAATTGATCCGAAGAATAGGCGTATGTACGCTTGTAAAGGGTTATGAGTTATACGGAAGGATTTCCCCACGATGAAGCCACAGGACTGAGAAGACCGCAAGGCACAAGGCCTGTCCGAACTTGTCGGACAGGCCTTGTGCTTTTGTATAACGATATCCCTCATCTTGCAAGCTCCGGCTTTATCGTGTTATACTGATAAAGGAAAGGGCGGTGAGCGGTTTGTATAATCCTCAGCTGGAGACCTTCGTCCGGGTGGCGGACGCGGGCAGCTTCAACAAGGCGGCGGACGATGCCTTCATCACGCCCACGGCGGTCATCAAGCAGATCAACCTGCTGGAATCGGAGCTGGGCCTGAAGCTCTTTGTCCGCAGCCATCGGGGGCTCACGCTCACCAAGGCGGGCGAATCCCTCTACCGGGATGCCAAGTACATGATGGACTACTCCCGCCGGGCCATCGCCCGCGCCCATGCCGCCATGCAGGAGGAATACGGCGTGGTGCGTATCGGCACTTCGCCCATGACCCCGGCCCAGCTTCTCACCGACCTGTGGCCTCAGATCCACGAGCGGTGCGGGGACGTGAGCTTCCAGCTTGTCCCTTTTGAGAACACCCCGGAGAACGCCCGGGAGATCCTGCGCAACCTGGGGGAGAACATCGACGTGGTGACGGGCATCTTCGACGAGACACTGCTGGCCCTGCGCCAGTGCGCGGGCTTTGAGATATCCCGCGAGCCCATCTGCTGCGCCGTGAGCATCTACCACCCCCTGGCGGCCAAAGATGTGCTCACGCCGGAGGACCTGGCCGGGGAGGAGCTGCTGCTGATCCACCGGGGGTGGAGCAGGTATATGGACGAGCTGCGGGACGACCTGAAACAGAACCACCCGGACGTGCAGATCGCGGATTTCGATTTCTATGACGTGAGCATCTTCAACCGCTGCGAGCAGAGTCGGAACGCGCTCGCGGTCATCGGCAAGTGGTCCTGCGTCCATCCCATGCTGAAGGTGCTGCCGGTAGCGTGGGACCACGCCATCCCCTTTGGCATCCTTCACCCGCCCGAGCCGTCGCCCATGCTGGCCCGGTTCCTGGACGCGGTGCGGGCTGTGGTGCAGGAAAAGCAGGAAAAAGAGTTATAACCTTTGGGTTTATACTTATGAACCAATCGGGACTTCTCAAGAGGTCCCGATCTTTTTATACTGTGACGTGGGATATACTCAAACAGGAGGGCGCGATGAGGAAAGCTGGTTTGACGGTTGTTGTGCTGGCGTGTCTGCTGCTGTGCG
The DNA here is from genome assembly GCA_947626265.1 of uncultured Oscillospiraceae bacterium. GTDB lineage: Bacteria > Bacillota > Clostridia > Oscillospirales > Oscillospiraceae > CAJOIG01. The sequence continues at coordinate 7,218 of CANQRM010000008.1, read as the reverse complement.
CAGCGGCGGCGGACCATGCAGCGGCGGCTGGAGGCTATGAGCGCGCTGAGCATCCCCACGGAGTTCCATGTCTACGAGGGCCTCTCCCACGGCTTTGGCCTGGGCACCGGCACCGTGGCGGAGGGATGGCTCAACGACGCTGCGGCGTTCTGGGAAGAGCAGATGTAAGGGAGGCTTTTCCCTGGGACGCGCCGGAAAGCATATTGAAATTTGCATGTAAGCACGTTATAAGAATTGATAATTGCATAAAAAGTATCTCCTGCTTTGACGATACCGACAAAAGAAAGGATGTAAGACCATGAAAAAGCGCATATTGAGCGGCCTGCTGGCAGTGATAACGCTGCTGTCCCTTTGTGCCACGGCACTGACGGCGGAAGCGGCCCCCGCAGCCGCCGTCCCCATGGCGGAGGCGGAGGACCATATCCTGGTTGCCTATTTCTCCGCTACCAACAACACCCGGCCCCTGGCCGAATACGCCGCGGAGGTCCTGGGCGCGGACCTCTTTGAGATCGTGCCGGCCCAGCCCTATACCCCGGAGGACCTGGCCTACTATACCGGCGGCCGGGCCGACCAGGAGCACAGCGACCCCACCGCCCGTCCCGCCATCGCGGACCGTGTGGCAAACATGGCGCAGTATGACACCTTGCTCATAGGCTACCCCATCTGGTACGGCGAGGCGCCCCGTATCATCAGCACCTTCCTGGAGAGCTACGACTTCTCCGGCAAGACCATCCTGCCCTTCTGCACGTCGGCGTCCAGCGACATCGGCACCAGCGACGACGAGCTGCACGCCCTGGCGCCGGGTGCCAACTGGCTGGACGGGAGGCGTTTCCCCGCCGGGACGCCCCGGGAGACCATCGCCGCGTGGCTGGACGCCAGCGGCATAACGGCGGCGGAGCCCGACACGACGCCTTCCACGACGCCCGCGCCCGCGGACCCCACCCCTGTCCCCACGACGGAGCCCGTGCCCGTGCCCATAAAGGACGGCTGGCAGTGGGACGGCGCCTGGCGCTACTACAAAAACGGTCGGATGGTCACCAATGACTGGCTCCTGGATGGCGGTGTGTGGTACTTCCTGGACCCGGACGGGAAGATGATGGAGGGCCTGAGCGAGATCGCCCTGGGCCGGGGCGACGACGGCTGGTACTATTTCAGCGAGAAACACGACGGCACCTACGGCCACGTGCTGAGCGGCTGGCAGTATATCAACTATACGTGGTACTACTTCAACCCCAAGCACGACGGCACCTTTGGCCGCATGGTCACCAACGACTGGCTGCAGGACGGCGGCGTATGGTACTTCCTGGACCCGGACGGGAAGATGATGGAGGGCCTGAGCGAGATCGCCCTGGGCCGGGGCGACGATGGCTGGTACTATTTCAGCGAGAAGCACGACGGCACCTACGGCCATGTGATGAGCGGCTGGCAGACCATCAACGGAAACACCTACTACTTCAACCCCAGGCACAACGGCACCTTCGGCCGGGCCTACGCAGACGGGACCTACACCGTCGATGGTGAGCAATATACCTTTGACGAGACCGGCAAGCTGGTGACCGATGACCCGGAGCCGACGCCGGAGCCGACGCCGGAGCCGACGCCGGAGTCCACACCGGAGCCCACGCCGGATACCGGCGGGGGCACCACCGGGGGCTCCACGGTGTACTTCACCTCCAGCATCACCCCGGAGGGGATGATGGCGGTGTATAGGGCCCTGGGATGGACGCCCACGGGGAACGTGGCGGTAAAGCTCTCCACCGGCGAGCCTCCCGCCAGCAACTACCTGCGCCCGGAACTGATCGCGGACTTGGTGCAGAGCGTGGACGGCACCATCGTGGAGTGCAACACCGCCTACGGCGGCTCCCGCTCTGAGACCGCCATGCACCGCCAGGTGGCGGAGGACCACGGCTTCACCGCCATCGCGGACGTGGACATCCTGGACGAGGAGGGCTCCATGGAGCTGCCCGTGCAGGGCGGCAATGTGCTGGCATCCAACCTGGTGGGCGGCCACTTTGGGAACTATGACAGCTATATCGTCCTCAGCCACTTCAAGGGCCACGCCATGGCGGGCTTCGGCGGGGCCATCAAGAATATCTCCATCGGCCTGGGCTCCCAGGAGGGCAAGTGCCTCATCCATACCGGCGGCAGGAGCCACACCAGCCCCTGGGGCGGCGACCAGACCGCCTTCACCGAATCCATGGCCGACGCGGGCAAGTCCGTCAGCGACTACCTGGGCCACGGGGAGCGCATCGTGTATGTGAGCGTGCTGAACAACATCTCCATCGACTGCGACTGCGACGGCAACCCCGCCGAGCCGGACATACACGACATCGGCATCCTGGCCTCCACCGACCCGGTGGCCATCGACCAGGCGGCCATCGACCTGTGCTTTGCCGCGGAAGGCAGCGAGAGCCTGCAGGCCCGCGTGGAGCGGCAGAACGGTTTGCACACCCTGGAGGCGGCGGAGCAGATCGGCCTGGGCAGCCGGACCTATGAGCTGGTGGATATAGATGCTTGACGTTATCCGCAGGGAGCTGGTCTATATAAACTACTACTTTATGGTCCAGCTCCGGCAGATCGCCGGGTATTGGGTGCTGGGCATGGTGGTTGGCTCGCTGGTGAGCGTGTTCGCCAAGGACGCCATCCACAACGCCTTCGCCCGCATCCGGGACAAGAAATGGGGGCTGTGGGGCGTGGTCCCGGCAAGCCTTCTGGGCGTGGCGTCGCCCCTTTGCATGTACGGCACCATCCCCATCGCCGCGTCCTTCTCCCGGGCCGGGATGCGCCACGACTGGCTGGCAGCGTTCATGATGTCCAGCGTACTTCTGAACCCCCAGCTCATCATGTACAGCACCGCCCTGGGCACCACGGCGCTCATCATCCGCCTGGTGTCCTGCACGGTCTGCGGCGTTGTGGCGGGGCTGGTGGTCCATGGGTTTTATAAGGACCGGCCCTTCTTCAGCTTCGACGGCTTTGAACCGGGAGCCAGCCACGACACGAATCCAAACCTCCTGTTGCGGTTCATCTTCAACCTGGGCCGGAACATCCGGGCCACGGGGCTTTACTTCCTGCTGGGGGTGCTGCTGTCGGCGCTGTTTCAGCGGTACGTCCCGGCGGACAAGTTCGCGGCGCTGTTCGGCGAGGCCAACGAGGGCTTCGGGGTGCTGATGGCGGCCACCATCGGGGTGCCGCTGTACGCCTGCGGCGGCGGGACCATCCCGCTGATCCGGGAGTGGCTGGCCATGGGCATGAGCATGGGCAGCGCGGCGGCCTTCATGCTCACCGGCCCGGCCACCAAGATCACCAACCTGGGCGCGCTGAAGATCGTGCTGGGCGCAAAGCGCTTTGTCCTGTACATCGCCTTCGTGATGGCCTTTTCCCTGGTCACGGGACTTATCGTGAATCTGGTCGTATAAACCTACCCCCTGGCGGAGTATCCGTCAGGGGGCAGTTCTTGTAGAGTTTGGGCCGATGTGGTATAGCAGCGGCAAAGCCGCTGTTATACATTAAGATACCGGTCGCGCTCCCGGCTTGCGCCGGAACCGCGCGACATGGTATACTTCTTGTTGGAACGATAAACCGGGATTTGCCGATCAAATTTCGGTACTAAGCAAGGACGATCAATCTGCAGAGAAATGCTGCGAAACCAATCATGTGAGAAAGGAGCACGCTACTATGTCACAGGTAACAAAACGAGCCTTGGAACAGTCACTGAAGAATCTGCTGCTGAAAAAGCCGCTGAACAAAATCACCATCAATGACATTGCCAACGACTGCGGCATTAACCGCATGACTTTTTATTATCATTTTAAGGACATTTATGATCTTGTTGAATGGGCTTGCCTGGAAGACGCACGAAGGGCGCTTGAGGACAAGAAGACTTATAGCACGTGGCAACAGGGCCTTTTACAGATTTTCGAGGCAGTTCGGAATAACAAGCCCTTTATAATGAATGTTTATCGCTGCGTTCATAAAGAGCAGGTTGAGAAATATCTGGATCCGCTGGTTGACAATTTGATCCTTGGCGTTATCGAGGAAGAATGCGTTGACATGACCGTTCGGGATGAGGATAAGCGTTTTATTGCCCGCGTCTATTCTTATATTTTCGTTGGGCTGATGATGGATTGGATCAAAGAAGATATGCAGGAAGATCCGCAGAAGCTTGTTGACCATCTGGCAAAGCTGATACAGGGCTCCATATCTGCATCCCTTTCACGATTTCAGCTCTGATTTATCATTCCCTGATTTTTGATAAGATTTTTTACAGTTTCGGTTCCGTGATAAGACTTTTATCACGGAGCTTTTTCTGTTTATTGTTAGTTCTGATTGAAAAAATGTATACTAACGCCAAGAAAAAACATAGGAGGTTTTTGTTATGTATTACTCAGCAGGAACTTATGAAGCATTTGCCCATCCTGAAAAGCCGAAGGATGTGGATAACAAATCGGCTTACATCATTGGTACCGGCCTTGCCGGACTGACCGCCGCATTCTATCTTGTCCGTGACGGACAGATGAAGGGCGAGCACATCCATCTGCTTGAAAAGTTGGAGCTTGCCGGCGGCAGCTGCGACGGCCGTAAAGACATTACTAAGGGCTTCTTTATGAGAGGCGGCCGTGAGATGGACAACCATTTTGAAGTCATGTGGGATACATTTCGTGATGTTCCTTCCATCGAGACTCCCGGTATTTCCGTATTGGACGAGTATTATTGGCTCAATAAGCACGATCCCAACTACTCGCTGTGCCGTGCTTCCGTCAACTGCGGTGAAGACGCCCACACCGACAAGCAGTTCAAACTGGACAAGGATTCGGCATTGGCGCTGTCCAGGCTGTTCATGACCCCGGAAAAGGATCTGGAGGACAAGAAAATCTCTGATATTCTGCCGGAGTCCTTCTGGAGCACGAATTTCTGGCTCTACTGGCAGACGATGTTTGCTTTCCAGCGTTGGTCCAGTGCTTTGGAAATGAAGCGCTATCTGTGCCGCTATGTCCACCACATCGACGGCTTGCCCGATTTCAGTGCGCTGCGCTTCACTAAGTATAATCAGTATGAGAGCATGATCCTGCCGCTGGTGAAGTATCTGGAAGCCCATGGTGTGCGCATCGAGTATGGCATGGACGTAAAGAATGTCGTTATTGATACAGTCGGTGACAAGAAGGTTGCCAAGCAGATTATTTATGTCAAGGACGGTCAGGAGCAGACCATTGACCTGATTGAGGATGATCTGGTGTTCATCACCAACGGCTGCTGCACGGATACTTCCTGCTACGGTGATCAGACCCATGCGCCCGACCTGTCCGGCGTAAAGAACGGCCATGGCGAATCCTGGGATATGTGGAAAGCCATCGCTGCACAGGCAAAGCACGGCGAGTTCGGCAACCCGGATAAATTCTGCTCCGATGTGGATGCCACCAACTGGATGAGCGCTACGGTGGCTACCTCCAATGAGGAAATCATCCAGCATATTATGAACATCTGCAAGCGCGATCCCCGCTCCGGTAAGGTGACTACCGGCGGCATTGTTACTGTCAAGGACAGCACCGACAACTGGTATCTCTCCTGGACCATCAACCGTCAGCCGCAGTTCAAATCTCAGGACAAGAACATGGTGCTTGTGTGGCTGTATTCGCTGAACACCAATAAGGAAGGCAACTATGTGAAGAAGGCCATGCGGGACTGCACCGGTGAGGAGGTCTGCCGTGAGTGGCTGTACCACATCGGCGTACCGGCTGAAAAGATCGATGCGCTGGCACACGATGCCTGCAACACGACTACCTGTTTCATGCCTTATATTAACGCTTTTTTCCAGCCGCGCAAGGAATCTGATCGCCCGAAGGTTGTACCCGACGGCGCCGTGAACTTCGCCTTCATCGGCCAGTTCGCCGAGACTCCGCGGGACACCATCTTCACCACCGAGTATTCCATGCGTACCGGCATGGAGTCGGTCTACACGCTGCTCGACATCGACCGTGGCGTGCCGGAGGTCTGGGGCAGCAAGTACGATGTGCGTGAGATTCTTCGTGCCTGCTACTACGCCATCGATAAAAAGCCCATCAGCGAGGCACCTCTGTCCTTCAAGGAGAAGGAAATGCTTAAGGTTGTCCTGAAAAAAGTCAAGGGCACAGACATTGAGATCTTGCTGAAGGAAAGCGGACTCATCGAGTAAATATTCCAAACAAGTCGTTACGGGCAAAGAATAAGAGTTTTCAAACAGCGTTTACTAAAAAGGCGGTGAAAACTTCCCGTTTGCCGGGCTGAAAAACCGGTCGTAACAACTGAAATACAGATAATCATAACTGCGGCGGGTTCATACCTCGCCGCAGTTATAACTTTTGGTGTGGACTGATGAACCAAAGGAGACTTCTCCTATAGGTTGGCGTGGGGTAAAATCAAACCATAACAAAGGAGGGGCAGACATGGAATATGTGATGCTCAACAACGGCGTAAAGATGCCCATGGAGGGCTTCGGCGTCTTTCAAGTGCGGGACGCCGATGTGTGCGAGCAGGCCGTGCTGGGCGCTATCAGCACCGGCTACCGGCTCATCGACACCGCCGCGTCCTATGGCAACGATGTGCAACTGCTATCCCCATGTGCTGGCGGACATCTGCGAGACGGTGGAGGTGACGCCCGCTGTGAATCAGGTGGAGCTGCACCCCTTCTTCCAGCAGGAAAAGTCCCTGGCGCTGATGAAGGAATATGAGGTCCAGCCGGAGGCGTGGGCCCCCTTCGCGGAGGGCAGGCACGGCCTGTTCACGGACCCGGTGCTGGCGGAGATAGGCAGAAAGTACGGCAAGAGCGCCGCGCAAGTTGCCCTGCGCTGGAACATCCAGCGGGGCGTGGTGGTGATCCCCAAGTCCACCCACCGAGAGCGGATGGCACAGAATCTGGACATTTGGGACTTCACCCTGACCGACGAGGAGATGGCCTCCATCGCGCCCCTGGACATCGGCCACAGCGAGATCGTGGACCACTTCGATGCGAATTTTGTCCGTGCGCTGCACGGCAGGAAATAAGGAGGATTTAACGATGGCAAAGAAGCAGACGGCAGGACATGACAGGCTGGGCGAATTTGCGCCCCAGTTCGCCCGCTACAACGACGATGTGCTGTTCGGCGAGGTCTGGGCACGGGAGGATGAGCTGTCCGCCCACGACAGGAGCATGATCACCATCGCGGCGCTGATGAGCGGCGGCAACTTTGAGCAGCTCCGCTCCCA
>CANQRM010000007.1 GCA_947626265.1 uncultured Oscillospiraceae bacterium | reverse complement strand
TTGGTTCGGAATAGTGTAGTGCTGGCGGTCTATCTCTTGTTTTCGGTTGCTTGCTTCCTTACCGTACATGAGCATTCAGCTCGGGGATATAGCGGTACAGCACCCAGTAGCCGCTCTTTACAGCCAGCTTCGCCTCCTCCTGGGAGTAGGCCATGCCCTTGACGATGCCGTGGTTGATGCAGGGGGCGTAGGCCACGATGAGGGAGGGGCCGTTGTGGGCCTCCGCCTCCTGGAGGGCCCGGATGAACTGGGCCGGGTCCGCGCCGATGGCCACGGAGGCCACATACACGTTCTGGTACTGGGTGGCCAGCATGCCCAGGTCCTTCTTGGCGGTACGCTTGCCCGCGGCGGCAAACTGGGCCACCGCGCCGTAGGGAGTGGCCTTGGAGGCCTGGCCGCCGGTATTGGAGTATACCTCCGTGTCCACCACCAGGATATTCACGTCCTCGCCGGAGGCCAGCACGTGGTCCAGGCCGCCGTAGCCGATGTCGTAGGCCCAGCCGTCGCCGCCGTACATCCACATGCTCTTCTTCACCAGCTGGTCCTGGGCGGCCCGTACTGCGTCGATGACGCCGCCGGTCTCCGGGCAGGCCTTCAGCGCGTCGATGACCGCGTCGCTGAGCGCGAGGGTATTCTCCTTGTCCTCAAAGCCGTCCAGCCAGGCTTTCAAGGCCGCCTTGAGCTTTTCGTCCTTGGTCTGGGCCATCAGCTCCGTGACCTCTTTGGCCAGGCGCAGCCGCTGCTGGCGCACGCTCAGCACCATGCCGAGAGAGTACTCGGCGTTGTTTTCAAAGAGGGAGTTGGACATGGCCGGGCCCCGGCCATTGGGGCGGGTGGTGTAGGGGTAGCTGGGCATGGAGAAACCCCAGGCCTGGGTGCAGCCCGTGGCATTGGCCACCACCATCCGCTCGCCGAAGAGCTGGGTCATCATCTTCATATAGGGCGTCTCACCGCAGCCGGCGCAGGCCCCGGAGAACTCCAGGAGCGGCTGCTCGAACTGGCTGCCCTTGACGGTGAACTTGTTCATGGGGTTCTTCTTGGGGGAGAGGGAGAGGCTGTAATCCCAATTCTTCTGCTGGGGCAGCTGGCTCTCGATGGGCTGCATGGCGATGGCCTTTTTGGGCGCCGGGCAGGAGGCGGCACAGGTGCCGCAGCCGGTGCAGTCCAGGGGGTCCACCTGGATGCGGTAGCGCAGGCCCTCGAACCCCTTGCCCCTGGCCTCATTGGTGACGTAGCCCTCCGGCGCGGCCTTTGCCTCTTCCTCGTTCACCAGGAAGGGCCGGATGGCTGCGTGGGGGCACATGACGGAGCACAGGTTGCAGCCGATGCAGTTTTCCGGCACCCAGCTGGCCACATGGGAGGCGAAGCCCCGCTTTTCGTACTTGGAAGTGGACAGGGGCATGGTGCCGTCGGCCCTATCGGCGAACACGCTCACCGGCAGATCGTCGCCCTTCTGGGCGTTCACCGCGTGCATGACCGTGCGGATGTACCAGGGATTTTCCGTGTCCACAGCCTCGGGCTCGTCGGAAAGGTCCGCCCAGGCGGCGGGCACCTTCACCTCGTGCACGCCCTTGAGCCCCGCGTCCACCGCGGCGCAGTTCATGGTCACCACCTTGTCGCCCTTGCGGCCGTAGGTCTTCTCGATGGCGGACTTCATGTAGCCCACCACCTGGTCCACGGGCAGGATGCCGGCCAGCTTGAAGAAGGCCGCCTGGAGCACCGTGTTGGTGCGATTGCCAAGGCCCAGGTCGTCGGCGATATCGGTGGCGTCGATGGTGTAAAACTTCGCCTTCCGCTGGGCCAGGAGGCGCTTGACCTTGTTGGGCAGGTGCGTCTCCAGGTCCCCGTCGGACCAGTTGCAGTTGAGTAAGAACGTGCCGCCGGGTTTCAGCTCGGTCACGATGTCGTACTTGGGGATATAGCTCTGGTTGTGGCAGGCGATGAAGTCCGCCATGGTCACGTAGTAGGTGGAGAGTATCGGATTGTGGCCGAAGCGCAGGTGGCTCTTGGTGACGCCGCCGGACTTTTTCGTGTCGTATTCAAAATAGGCCTGCACGTACTGGTCCGTGTTGTCGCCGATGATCTTGATGGAGTTTTTGTTGGCGCCCACGGTGCCGTCGCCGCCCAGACCCCAGAACTTGCAGGAGATGGTCTTCTCGTCCGCCGTGACCACGTTCTCCCCGATGGGCAGGGAGTGGTGAGTGACGTCGTCGGTGATGCCCACGGTGAAGTGGTCCTGCTGGGCCCCGGCCATGTTGTCGTATACGGCGATCATCTGGGCGGGGGTGGTGTCCTTGCTGGAAAGGCCGTAGCGGCCGCCCAGGACCTTGATGTGCCGGCCGCCGTGGATGAGCACCGAGCACACATCCTCGTAAAGGGGCTCGCCGTTGGCGCCGGGCTCCTTCGTCCGGTCCAGGGCCGTCAGCACTTGGCAGGACTGGGGCAGGGCGGCCAGGAAATGCTCCGCGCTGAAGGGGCGGTAGAGGCGTACCTGCAAAAAGCCCACCTTCCGACCCTGTTTGGCCAGATAGTCAACGACCTCCTGCAGACAGCCGGACACGCTGCCCATAGCCACTACCACATGTTCCGCATCGGGAGCGCCGTAGTAGTTGAAGAGCTTGTAGTCCCGGCCGGTGAGGGCGCTCATCTTAAGCATATAATCCTCCACGATGCCGGGCACGGCCTCGTAGTAGGGGTTCACGGCCTCCCGCAGCTGGAAGGCGGTGTCCGGGTTGATGACCGTGGAGCGCATGAGGGGGTGCTCGCTGTTCAGGGCGTTGGCCCGGAATTTGGCGAGAGCGTCCATGTCCAGCATCTTCTTCAGGTCCTCGTAGTCCAGCACGTCGATCTTCTGTATCTCATGGCTGGTGCGGAAGCCGTCGAAGAAGTGCATGAAGGGCACCCGGCTCTTTACGGCGGAAAGATGGGCCACCGCCGCCAGGTCCATGCACTCCTGCACGCAGGAGGAGGCCAGCTGGGCAAAGCCAGTCTGCCGGCAGGCCATCACGTCTGAGTGGTCGCCGAAGATGGAGAACGCGCTGGTGCCCACCGTCCGGGCCGCCACATGGATGACGCCGGGGAGAAGCTGCCCCGCGATGCGGTAAAGGGGCGGTATCATCAGCATGAGCCCTTGGCTGGCGGTGTAGCTGGTGGACAATGCCCCGGCCTCCAGGGACCCGTGCATGGCGCCGCAGGCGCCCGCCTCGCTCTGCATCTCCATGAGCCGGACCGGCTGGCCGAACATATTGAGCTTCCCGTTGGCGGCCCAGGCGTCCACGTGCTCCGCCATGGGACTGGACGGGGTTATCGGATAGATGGTGGCGACCTCCGTAAAGGCATAGCTTGCGTAGGCGGCGGCCTCGTTGCCGTCCATCGTTTTCTTGACCATATCAAAAAACTCCTTCCCCTTACAGTTGCTAAACTTATTAAAAGTCTAAGCAAATCTTATTATCGCACAGCGGCCCGCCGTTGTCAAGAAAGTCCATGCCCTTTTTCACGAAAAAAGGCGGGAGCATCCTTGGGATGCTCCCGCCTTGGGAACGGTATCGTATGGTATCTTATTAGTGGTGCTTGCCCACCATGCCCATGTGGGCGGTGACGGGCTCATAGCCGGTCATGTGCTCCTCGATGAAGGCGTTGAAGGCCTCGGTGCGCATCTCGCTGTCGGCGATGGTCCGGGCGTAGGTCAGGTCGCTCAGACCGGTGAAGTACACCACGTGGGCGCCGGTGTAGGAGCCCTCGTTCTGGCCGTCGTAGGTGACGACGGTGGTGTCGCCGGCCTTGCGGGCGCTGTCATAGATCCACTCGTCGATGGGCGGGACCATCTGGCCCTTGGGCACGTTCTCATAAAGGCCGCCGCTGGTGTTGGAACCGGAGTCCTCGCTGCGCTCATTGGCAAGAGCGGCGAAGCTGTCCTCGGTGGCGTCGCCGGCCTTCCACTCGTCCAGGATGGCCTGGGCCGCGTCGGCCGCGGCCTGGATCTCCTCCTCGCTGTAGACGCCGTCGCCGTCCGTATCCTGGGCGTTCACCAGGATGTGCCGGAAGCCGGGCAGCTTATAGTCGTTGGCGTCCCGGTCCAGGAACATGACCAGGTACACGGTGCCGTCGTCGGCGGTGATGGCGTCGGCGTCGCCCGCCTTGCGGCCGGCGTCCAGCAGGAACTCGGAGTAATTGGCGGAGAGGCTGCTGCCCGCCAGGGTGACGGGGGCGACAGTCGCGCCGTCAAAGTTCTCCGCGATATAATCGGAGAAGGTCTCCTCGTCGGTGCCGTCCACGGCCTCCAGGAACGCGTCGATGGCCGTCTGGTCCAGAGCGGGCTCGGCGGGTTCGGGCTCGGGCGTGACCTCCGGCTCGGCGGTGTCCTCCGCGGCCTCGGCGTCGGCGGCATCCTCCGCGGGCTCCTCAGCGGTCTCAGTCTCGTCCACAGGGGCGGAGACGGTGTACACGGCGTAAGTGATCTCGTCCATCTGGTCCGCCTCTTCGGCGTAGTGGTCGTCCAGCTCCGCCGTGGTGTATTCAAAGCCCTCTCTCACGCTGTCGGCATAGGCGGAGGCCAGGAACGTGCGGTAAAGCTCCTCGTGGAGCATGTCCTCGTCCACGCCCTTGCCGTAGTTGAGGTTGATATACTGCTGGAGGCTCTCGTAGTTCAGGCTGGACCAGTTGGAGGTCAGAGACTCATACTGCTGGTCGAAGAGGGCCTGCTGCTCTTCGCTGAGGGTGAAGCCGGCGGCCTCCGCCTCGTCGCAGAGCATCTGCACCTGGGCGATGTCCTGGACGGCGGAATCCCGGAAGAAGTCCCGCCAGGTCGTGCCGTCGCCGTAATCCTGATCCGCCAGGCTCTGCTGGGGATCGAAGAACATGCCATAGTTGATGTAGGTGGCGTAGTTGTTGTAGAAGTTCATGTAGCTGTTGGAGTAATAGAAGTTGGCCTGGGCCACGGAGTAGTCCGTCCCGTCCACGGTGACGGCGGTCATGTGGCGGCTGGGCCAGGAGGAGTTATAGATGAAGATGAACGCAAAGAAGACCACCAGCACGATGGCCACCAGGGTATAGGTGATGGCGCTCTTGCGCTGTTTGGCCTTTTCGGCCTTCTGGGCGGCCGTGCGCTTGTCGGTCCCCTCCGCGATCTGCTGCTTGCGGAGCTTTTTATCCTTGGAAGCACTCATAGTTTTGTTGACACCCCTTGCCATAGTATTCGCATAAGCTCAAATATTATATTACAGGGTATGGCCCGTTTCAAGTTTTTTCTTGCTTTGCTGAAAAATGTTTACAAATGGAAGTAATATTATGTAAACTAATTTGCAAATATGCCGCCGTTACTGTATACTAAAGGCAAAGAAATTGGAGGGATATTTTCATGCCCATGAATGATAACGACAAAAATCTGCGGCTGGCTGTGCTCATCGACGCGGACAACGCCCCCCGGGACTGCCTGCAGGGCATCATGGAGGAGGTGGCCATCTACGGGACACCGAATCTGAAAAAGGCCTACGGCGACTGGTCCACCCGCAATCTGGCGGGGTGGAAGCAGGTGCTTTTGGACAACTCCGTCACCCCCATCCAGCAGTTCGCCTACACCAAGGGGAAGAACTCCACCGACTCGGCTATGATCATCGACGCCATGGATATCCTTTACTCCGGCAACACGGACGGCTTCGTGCTCGTCAGCTCCGACAGCGACTTCACGGGCCTGGCCCGGCGGCTGCGGGAGGCGGGCCAGTTCGTCATCGGCATCGGCGAGCAGAAGACCCCCAGCCCCCTCATCGCCGCCTGCAACAAGTTCATCTACATCGAGGTCATCCGGGAGAAGGCCGCGAAGGTCACCGGCAAGACGGCGCAGAACGCCCGGCGGAAGAAGGTGGAGCCGGTGAAGAAGACCGAGCCGGCGAAAAAGACCGCTGCCCCCGTGAAGAAGGAGCCGGAGCCCGAGCCCCAGCCCAAGGCGCCCGCCGCCGGCGATACCCGGCAGATACCGGACAGCATCGTCTGGCTCATCGCTGACTCCATCATGGACCTGTCCGGCGCCGGGGACGACGACTACGTGTCCCTGGGGGCCGTGGGCCAGCTCATCCAGAAAAAGCGCCCGGACTTTGATACCCGCAGCTACGGTTTCTCAAAGCTGTCCGGCATGGTGAAGGCCATCGACCGGTTCGAGGTGGAGGAGCGGCAGGACAAATCCGACCCCCGCAGCAAGATCGTCTATATCCGGGACTTGGAAATGTGATTTTAAAAACGATTCGGCAAAATCCCGGGCTGGAGCCCGGGATTTTGTGCAAAAAATGGAGAGCGACAAATACCGAGTTGGGATATTGTGGAAACTGCGAATTTTTCGGGCATTTTGTTTCATTAGCCGACGAAATTTTTAGTGGTTTTTGAGCTGGAAAACTTCTGGAAATTGATTGTTATTATTTGGAAGTCAGTATAAAATAGACAACAGGTAACAGAGAAAGATACCCATGAAAAAGCAGAGCATCCTTTACATGATCCTGGCCGCCCTGGCACTGTCGGTGCTGGTGGCGGGTGTCCGTTCATCCGAGACCGCGGGCGGGCCCGACGACACCCTGGCCGCCTGGGTGGAAGCATCTGCCACGGCGACCCCTGCGCCTACCGCTACCCCGGAGCCCACCCCCACCCCCATGCCCCTGCGCATGCAGAGCCGGGAGGACCACCCGGCGCTGATGCACCTCACCGGCGAGGGCCTCTTCCGCCCGGAGGAGGACCTCACCTACGGGGAGCTGGCCCAGGCGCTGGAGGCGCTGCTGGACGGCTTGCCGGAAAGAGAAGACGCCCTGGCGCGGCTCACGGCCGCGGGCGCCATCGAACCCGGCATGCGGACCGACCGGAACGTGGGGCGCATGGCCCTTTACGAGACCCTGGACAGGCTCTCCGTGAGCCTTCCCGGGAAGGACGGCGACCGGGCGGAGGAGCTGGCCCAGGCCGTGGAGGAGCAGACGCTTTTGACGGAAAGCGAGGCGCGCCTCACCCGCCGGGAGGCGGCTGTGGCGCTGGTGAAGCTGTCCGGCCGGACGCCGGACGAGGGGCGTCTCATCCTGGGCGAGGGGCTGCCCGGGGATGTGGACGCGGACGATGAGGCGTGGGCCTGGATGGCCGACGCGGCCACCGAGGGGGAGATACCCCTGCGGGAGGAGGGCGTCTACAGGCTCCACGGGTGGCTGTATGCCGCCGACGAAAACGGTGAGCTCATCCGCAGCGGGACATATGGCGTGTGGTCCTTCGACGCCGATGGGCGCTACACCACGGGAAATGCTTCTCTGGATGAAAAGCTGCGCCAGGCCCTTATAGACAGCGGGGCCGATAAGCTGGAGGGCGAGGAGGCCCTGCAGGCTGTCTATCTCTATGTAAAAAACAACTTTGAGTACATCGTCACGCCCCGGGACCAGACGCCGGAGGAGGTGGGCTCCACCGGCTGGGAATTCCAGCGCGCCTCCCGGTTTTTCCGCTACGGCGGCGGCACCTGCTACGGCTATGCGGCCGCCTTCGGCCTGCTGGCCCGGTGCCTTGGCTGGAACGCGCAGATCGTGGCCGCCACAGTCAATCAGTTCAACGGCCCCCACAGCTTCGTGGTCATCCCCGACGAGTGGGGCACAGACTGGATATACGACGTGGAGCTGGAGGACACCCGCCCGGAGCGGCATGGGGACCTGGACCTTTTCCACATCCAGAATTTTGCAGTCTATAATTATTGGTACACGCCGGATTGGTGAGAGTTATGACAGAAGTGTTCGTTCTGAAAAACGGCGACGAGCCCATGACGGAGGAGCAGGCGGAGCTGCTGCCCCGGTGGCGGCGGCGGAGACTGGAGCGGCTGCGCTATGCCCCGGCGCGGGAGGCCAGTCTCGGCGCGGGCCTTCTGTGGCGGTATGTGATGGAGCGCCACGGCGTCCAGCCGGAGGAGCCGGTGCGGTTCCTCCAGGCGGGCAAGCCCGTGTTCGCCCAGCGGGACGACCTGCATTTCAGCCTGTCCCACTCCGGGCCCTACGCCATGTGCGCCATCAGCAGCGACCCCATCGGGGTGGATGTGCAGCAGATCAAGCCCATCCACATGTCGGTGGCCCGCCGGTTCCATTTCCGGGAGCGGGACTGGCTGGCGGAGCAGCCCCGGGACCAGCAGAACCACGCCTTCTTCCGCATCTGGACGAGAAAAGAGGCGTGGGTCAAGGCGGTGAGCCAGGATCAGCTTCTGGGCCTGGACCAGGAGGACGTGATGCACGGCCTGGACGGCTGGCAGTTTGGGGAATATGACCTGGGGGACGAGTACGTGGCCGCGGTATGCGCCCGGCAGGGCCAGGAGCTGGCGGAGCCCACGGTGCTCACCACGGAGGACGTGGTGGCGGCCCTGAAGGGCTGAAGAAAGACAAGCAAAAAGGGGGCGCGCTTTCCAGCGCGTCCTGCTTTATTGAAGCCTCCCTCTGACGAGGGAGGTGGCGCGGCGTGAGCCGCGACGGAGGGAGAGATTCTCTCCCCCAGTCTCGCTATCGCTCGACAGCCCCCTCGTCAGAGGGGGCCTTTTTTGCCGTTTTTGCATATCACGCCGAAACGAAGCGGCCGTCCCTGAACACATATACCTGATCCGCCAGGGCCTGGGCCTCCAGCATGCTGTGGGTGGCCATAAGGAGGGTGCGCTCTTTGGCGTGCTCCCGCAGCAGGGCCAGCACCTCCTGCCGCCGGTCCGGGTCCAATTCCTTGGTGGGTTCGTCCAATAGCAATAGGTCCCCGCCGTAGGCCATGGCCCGGGCCAGGTCCACCCGCTGGCGCATGCCGCCGGACAGCTCCTCCGGGAACTTATTCTCCGCGTCGGCGAGGCCCACCGCCGCGAGCCACTTCCGGGCCTCCGGCATGGTGGCGGCCCGGTCTGAGAGCACCGCGTTCACATTCTCCGCCGCCGTGCGCCAGGGCATGAGCCGGGGCTCCTGGAAGGCGTAGGCCAGGCGCTGGGCGTTGACCTCCACGCGCCCGGATGTGGGCTTGGCAAGCCCCGCCGCCATGCGCAGCAGGGATGTCTTGCCGCAGCCGGAGGGGCCCATGAGGGCCGCCCGGGCCCCGGTGGGCACGTGCAGGTCCACGGCGGAGAGCACCGCCCTGTCGCCATAGATAAGGGAGACGTTCTCAAAGCGTATCATAGCTGTCGTCCTCCCCAGGCGGGCCGCCGGCCCAGCCGTGTGATGGCCACCGACAGGATTTTCTCCAGCACCAGAGAGCACAGCACCACCACCAGCGTCCAGGCGAACAGGTCCACCGATTCCAGGTACAGCTTCGCCTCAAACAGCTCCCGCCCGATGGACCGGGCCGGAACGGTCAGCACCTCCGCCGCCACCCCGGACTTCCACGCAAGCCCCAGGCAGGTGTGGCAGGCGGAGAGGAAATAGGGCCCCACGGAAGGGGCGTATATCCGCGTCAAAGTCCGCCAGGGGGAGAAACGGTAGACCCGGGCCAGCTCCAACAGCTCTGCGTCGGTGGTGTATATGCCCGCGGTGACGCTGGACCACACCACCGGGGCCACCATCAGCACCACGATAACGCAGGGCAGGGTGTCCCGGCCCACCCATATGAGCACCAGCAATATGAAGCTGGCCACGGGCACGGCCTTGATGACGGAGAGCACCGGGCTCAGCACCGCCCGCAGGAAGGCGAAGCGGCTGGTGCCCATGGCCAGGAGCACTCCCAATGCCGTGCCCAGGGCGGCGCCTAAGAGGATGCGCCCCAGGCTCACCATGGTGATGCGCCAAAATTGGCCCGTGACCACCAAAGCGGCAAGGCGCTTTGCGACCTCCCAGGGGCCGGGGAGCAGAAGCTCCCTGTCCACCAGGCTTGCCGAAAGCGCCCATACGCCCAGCCAGAAGGCCAGGACCAATATACGTCTTGTCCAGAGTTTGGCGTTCATCGCGGTCAGCCGGGACCCGGCCAGTAGAAATCCGCGTCGGGCACGGACCCGCCCACGGACTCCGGGGCCACGCCGTAGAGGATGGTGAGATATTCGTCCATCAGCGGCTCCATGTCTTCGCCGGTGATGAAGCAGAGGTTGCAGTGGGGGATGGCCTTTTCGGCCACGGCGGCGTTGGTGAAGACGCCGGTCTGCTCGATGAGCTTCGCCGCCTCCGCCGGGTCCTCCGAGAGGTAGGCGATAGACGCGCCGTACTCCTCCATGAAGGCGGCCAGCTCGGCCGGATGGGCGTCGGCGTACTCCGTGCGCACCACCGCGCAGCCCTGCACCAGGCTCCCGGCGGGATAGACCTTATCCCACTCCGCCGTCAGGTCCAGCGCCACGGAAAGGTCCTCGTTGGCGGCGCAGGCGATGGTAACCATAGGCTCGGGCAGCACGGCCATATCCACCTCGCCGGCGGCCAGGGCGGTGCGCAGGTCGGTGGGCTGGGCGTAGGTGTCGTCGCATGTCACATCCACACCCGCGGCCTGGCAGAGGGCCTGAAAGAGGAAGGTGGGGTTCTGGGCCGGGACCGGCACGGACATGCCGTCCAGGTCTTCCAGAGACTCCACCGTGACTTTTTCGCTGTTCACCACGAGATATAAAACCCCGAGGGTGTTCAGCGCCAGCAGCTTCACGGCTCCTTCCGTCTTGTTGTAGAGCGCCGCCGCCGCGTTGGCGGGCAGGGCGGCCACGTCGCAGGTGCCGTTGATGAGGGCGGCGGTCACGGCGCTGGCGTCCGTCTCCACCTGAAAATCGTAATCCAAAGCGGCCTTGCCCTCTGCCGCGTCGGCCATGAGCCTGGCCATGCCGAAGCCGGTGGTCCCGTTCAGGACCATCACGTTCATGTCGGTGCTGGGGTCGTGCTCCGCCGCCAGGGCGCAGCTCGAAACGCCCAGGCACAGGGCCAGGGCCAGAAGCGTCGCGAAAAAGCGCTTCATAAGGGGTATCCTTCCTTTCCCGCGCGCCGCGGGACGATTTATGAGCGGGCGATGACGTGGGAGAAGGCGGTCTTCACGTTCACGCCGGGAAGAGCGCCGATCTCGCCGGCCATAGTGTTCGTCACGTCCTGGGGCGCGTCGATGGCGATGCTGATGACGTTGATGTCCTTGTCCCGGTAGGGGATGCCCATACGCCCCAATATGTAGCCGGAATAGCGGTGCAATATGGCGTTGAGCTGTTCGGTGCTGTCCAGATTTTCCACGATGATGCCCATCACGGCCACGCGCGTTACCATCATAACGACTTTCTCCTCCTTGCGATAATGCCCGCGCCGAAAGACGCGGGCATAGATATGGCTGTCCATGTTGCTGTGTCTTTCGCTTCAACTCCCCAGTTTTTGCGTCAGGCTACATAAATATTATAAAGGCCGGGCGGGGCGATTGCAATAGGGTATGAAAAATAAATCTTGACAAGCTGCATTATTTGCATTATAGTAAGTAATGCAAATATGACAGAAGGGAGGCGGAGCCATGCTCTTAAAACTGGACTTCGCCGCGGATAAGCCCATCTACCTGCAGATACGGGACCAGATCGTCCTGGGCATCGCCCGGGGGGAGCTGGCCGCCGGGGAGAAGCTGCCCACCATCCGGGCCCTGGCGGAGGAGTGCGGCATCAACATGATGACCGTGAGCAAGGCCTATCAGCTCCTGCGCCAGGAGGGGTACATCGCCACGGACCGGAGAAGCGGCGCGGTGGTGTCACCCCGGCGGGGAGCTGCCGGGCCCACGAAGGAGACGCTGGAGGGCCTGCGGCTGCGGCTGGGCGAGCTGCGGCTGGCGGGGATGGACGAGGAGCAGGTCCTGGACCTGTGCCGGAAGTTATATGAGGAGGGAACGGAATGAACGCGCTGATCATGTGGGGGCTGACCCTCTGGGTGCCCGTTTTGCTGTGTGTTTTGAATATCAACGAGACAAAGTTTAAGAAGAACATAGTTGTGGGCGTCACCTTCCCCCGGGCGGCCCGGGAGGACGCCGGGGTGCTGGGGCTCTTAAAAGGCTTCAAGCGGGAGCAGATCATTCTCTGCCTGGCCGTCATGGCGGTGGGCGTCCTGTGCATGGTGCTGACCTGGCCGGTGCTTCGCTTTCTGCCCTACTTTCTGTGGATAGACCTGGTGATCACGGCCCAGTTCGTGAGCTATGCCCGCTGGAACGGGAAGTTGAAGAAGCTCAAAAAGGAGCGGGGCTGGACCGTGCCCGTGGTGCGCACCGCCAGCGTCACCGTCCCGGCGGCCGCCGCGAAGCGGCCCAGCCTGTGGTGGTTCGTCGCCGCGGCCGTCGTGGGGCTGGCGCCGACGGTGTTGGACCGGACGCTGTGGTATGCTTACCTGCTGAACGCCGTTCTGGCTTTTGCCTGCTGGTTCGGCAGCCGGTATCTCTACCGCAACCGGGCGGAGACGGTGGATGAGAATGACGCGGTGACCCAGGCTCTGACCCGGGTGCGCCGCCGGGCCTGGGACCGGGTGTGGCTCCTGTGCGCCTGGATGATGGCGATGGTCAGCCTCTGCATCTTTCTGAGTGCGCGGCTCTCCGCCGCGGGCGGCGGGGCGTTCATGGCGCTCACCGTCGTCCTGGCCCTCGGGGTGTGCGCCGCGGCCGTCGTCCTGGAATTTCGCGTCCGGCGGGTGCAGGAGAAGCTCACCGCCGCCAGCGGCGAGGGGTTCTATGTGGACGAGGACGACAAGTGGCTCTGGGGGCAGCTCTATTACGACCCCAACGACAGCCGGGTCATCGCCAACAACCGCACCGGCGCCAACTCCACCGTGAACGTGGCCCGGCCCGGCGGCAAGGTGTTCATGGCCTTTGCCCTGGCGCTGCTGTTCATCGCCATGCCGGTGATGGGCGTGTGCTTCGACAGCATGGGCGCGGGGCCCGAGCCCCTGGCTGTGGAGGACGGGGCCCTGGTGGCCGCCAGTTGGGGCAAGGACTATGTCCTGCCCCTGGAGGACATAGAGAGCGCAGAGCTCGTGGACGAACTGCCGAAAAACATGGTCCGGGTCATGGGCACCGGGCTGGACAGCCTCCTCAAGGGTCGGTTCAGCACTGAATGGGGCGACGCCACGCTGTGCCTGGACCCCCGGACGGGGCCTTGGCTGAAGGTGACCATGGCGGACGGGAAGCTCTACCTCTTGGGCGGAGGAGAGTCAAATGTAGTTGACATAATACAAGAGATAGAGAAATAAAAATTGCCTGCCGCGAAACGCGGCAGGCGTTTTTCACTGCGGAAGCGGGGCTTCGGACAGCTCTATCATGTTCCGGAGGGATTCCAGCGAGCCGTGGGCGGCGGTGACGGGGGTGTTGCCGTCCCACCAGACCAGGCGCTTTTCGTTCTCGTCGGTGGCGAAGGATATCTCCCTGTCGCCGTATGTCACGCTAAAGAGGAATTCCCAATCGCCTTGGGCGCCGCCGATGACCTGGCCGCCCTCCAACAGGGCGGTGAAGGCGGGGATATTATCCACAGAAATGGTCCCCACGTCCCGCCGGGCCACGTCCATGACGGTCAGAGGCTCCGGCGCCGGTGTGGCGGTGGGGGAGGGGGCGGGCGTCGCCATGGCGGCCTCGGCGGTCATGGGCATGGCGGCGTCCGCCGCATCGCCCTCGGCGCTGATGGCCTCCGGCACGTCCTCTTCCTCGCCGGTCCCTGCCACAGCGGCGTTCTCCGCCGCGCGCATCATGGCCGCCTCGGGGGCGGCATCGTCCAGGGGGAGAGTTTTTTTATCCCGCAGGAACCAGAACGCCCCGCCGCCGATGACCAGCACGAGGCACGCCGCCGCGGCGAGACCGGTCCAGCCCCGCTTGCTCCGCCGCTTGGACCGCTCCCGTTCCAGCTCCGGCCGCTGGACATGGATGACCCTGGGCCGCTCTTCTTTATCCGCGGCGATGCGGTCCATGACGCCCCTGGAAAGCGCCGCCGGGGGCTCGGCCATGTCCTCCCGCAGGGAGACGGTCAGGTTGGAAAAGGCAGAGAAGAGCTTCGCGCATTCGGGACAGGAGCGCAGGTGCTCTTTGAGCTCCCGCTCCTCCTTTGCCGTCAGGCCCTCGTCCAGAAGGCGGCTCATCAGCGCCTGATAGTATTCATGGTCACGCATCCTCGCCGCCTCCTTTCGTCTCATTCTTGGACGGCTCCGGGGCGAAAATGTTCCCGTCCGCCATCAAATACGCTGCCAGCTTTCGCCGGGCCCGGAAGATGCGGCTCTTCACCGTGCCCGCTTCCAAGTCCAGAGCCTGGCCTATCTCGTCGTAGGTAAGGCCGCTCACATCCCTCAGGACCAGCGCCTGACGGAAGATGGGGTCCAGCCTCTCCAGCCCCTCCCGGACGGCCCGGCGCACCTCGCCGCGCTCCAGGGCGGCCTGGGGGTCAAAGCGGCTGTCGGGCAGGGGCAGGTCCTCCTCATCCTCCCCGGTGAGGGAGGTCTCGTCGTACCGCCCGGCTTTGCGCAGCATGTCCAGGCACACGTTACTGGTAAGCCTGTACAGCCACACAGAGAACTTGCTGTCCCCCCGGAAATTTCCCAGGGCCTTATAGGCCTTAAAGAATGCCTCCTGGGAGGCGTCCAGGGCGTCCTCGGCGCTGCCCAGCATCCGCAGGGCCAGGTTATATACGCCCTTTTCGTTGGCCTTCACCAGCGCCTCGAAGGCCTGGTTGTCCCCGGAAAGGACCCTCTCGATGACGGCCCGTTCTTCCTCTCTCGTCACGGCGTCTCACCTCAGCTCTCTCTTGATCCGGGCGACGATGGCCCGGATGTCATCCAGTGTGTTCACCTTCACGATCTCCCGCTTGGCGGGCCCGGACCAGGGCACGCTCCGCAGGTACCAGCATAATTGCTTGCGCGCCTCCAGACAGGCGATATGGGGGTCCTTCCAGGCGCAGGCCAGTTCAAACTGCTCTATTGCCGTGTCCATCCGTTCCGCCAGGGGCGGCAGTTCCGGCTCCGGCTCACCGGCCAGAGCGGCGTTTATCCGCTCAAATATCCAGGGGTCCCCGAAGGCGCCCCGGCCCACCATGCACATGTCCGCGCCGGTGCGTTTGAGTACACGCGCGGCGGCCTCGCCGGAGAACACGTCCCCGTTGGCGATGACGGGGATGGACACCGCGGCCTTCACGTCCCGGATGATGTCCCAGTCGGCCACGCCGGAATACATCTGCACCCGGGTCCTGCCGTGGACGGTGAGGGCGGCGGCCCCGGCGGCTTCGCAGACCTTTGCAAATTCCACCGCGTTCACGTTCCCGCCGTCCCAGCCCTTGCGGAACTTCACCGTCACGGGCCTGTCCACTGCTTTGGCGCAGGCCTCTATGATGCGCCCGGCCAGGTCGGGGTCCTTCATGAGGGCGGAACCGTCCCCGCCTTTGACTATTTTCCCTACGGGGCAGCCCATGTTGATGTCCAATATATCTGCCCCGGAGAGCTCCAGGGCCATTTGGGCGGCCTCGGCCATGACAGAGGGGTCCGAGCCGAATATCTGTGCGGCCACGGGTCCATCCCCGGGCGGGCAGAAGAGCAGCTCCTTCGTCTTGGGGTCGTTATAGACGAGCCCCCGGCTGGACACCATCTCCGTACAGGTGAGGGCCGCGCCGTGGGCCCGGCAGATATGGCGGAAGGCGGCGTCCGTCACCCCCGCCATGGGGGCCAGCGCCGCGCGGCCCGGTATCTCCACCTGCCCTATCTTCATCCGTTACCTCCGGGGCAAAAAAGGCCCCGGCCCATTGTAGTATCAATGGGCCGGGGTGTCAAGCTGGGTCAGAACTGGCGGATGAGCTCCCGCCGGAGGCGCAGGATGATGCGCTTTTCCAGGCGGCTTATGTAGCTCTGGGATATGCCCAGAAGGTCCGCCACCTCCTTTTGGGTCAGCTCCTCATAGCCCTCCAGGCCAAAGCGCATGAGGATGATGGACCGCTCCCGCTCGTCAAGCCGGTCCACCGCCTCCATGAGCAGCTGCTTCTCCACGTCGTCCTCCAGGGGCTTGCTCACCTCCTCGCCGTCGGTGCCGAGGACGTCGGATAAGAGCAGCTCGTTGCCGTCCCAGTCGGTGTTGAGGGGCTCGTCGATGGATATCTCCGTGCGGTGGGAGCTTTTCTTGCGCAGGAACATGAGTATCTCGTTTTCGATGCACCGGGAGGCGTAGGTGGCCAGCTTGATGCGCTTGGCCGGGTCGAAGGTGCCGATGGCCTTGATGAGCCCGATGGTGCCGATGGAGATGAGGTCCTCGATGTTCACGCCGGTATTTTCGAACCGGCGGGCGATGTACACCACCAGGCGCAGGTTGTGCTCGATGAGGCTCTGGCGGGCCTCCTGGTCCCCCGCCATGAGGGCGGCGATGGCGGCCTCCTCCTCGTCCTTTTCCAGGGGCGGGGGCAGCACGTCGCTGCCGCCGATATAGAAAATGCGCGGCGTGGGCTGCAGCTTCAGCTGCAGCTGCATCAGAAGCAGGATGAGCTTATTCATGGTGTGCCTCCTTTCAAAGCACCGCGTCGTAGGAGCCATCGGGCCCCAGCCTGCCGGGGGATACGGCGGCGATGAGGTCCCGCCGTTCCCGGCCGTCCACCGTCACCCGGTCCGGCCGGAAGGCCAGGAGCAGCCCGCTTTTCCCCTCAACCCCCGCGTAGGGGATGAGCCGGGCGCCGGGGATGTGCAGCGCCGCCTCGGTGGGAGGCGCGCGAAGATACGCAGCATCGGCGGGGGAGAAGAGCCCCCGCACCGCCTCCGCCTCCGCCACGAAGGCGGCCAGGCCGGTGATGGGGTCGACAAGGCCGTTTCCCGTGTCCTCCAGGGCCCGGAGGGAGACCCGCCGGCCCCGGCGCTCCACCGTCATCTGCCGCAGCCGCCGGGGGGCGGCCCGGCCGGCGCCCCGATAGAGGAAGCTGATGCCCGCCCAGCACACGGCGAAGGCCAGCGCCAGCACCCGCATATCGAGGCGCAGCGCGCTCCCGCCCCGGAAAAGGCACGCGGCGTACACCGTCCCGCCGAAGAGGGCGGAAAGGCCCAGAAAGTACCCGTAGCACCGCCACAGCCGCCGCTCCCCGCCGAAGGCGATAAGGGTCATGGCGAGGCCCAGCACCGGGCGCATGGCGGGACATATGAGCCACGTAAGCCCCGGCAGGAGCCCCAGGCAGTTCCACACCGCCCCCAGCGCCGCCCCGGCCAGGAATCGCCCCCGCCGATAGGGCAGGGCGCAGACCTTGGCCGTGCCCAGCAGCAGGAAGTAGTCCACCACCAGGTCCAAGAGAAACAGTTCGTCCAGATAGATGGTCTCCATGGCTCAAGGGTAGCACGGCCCCGCCGCGAAGCCGGTTGAAATCGCGAGGCGGATGTGGTAAAATTTGAAGCGGGGAAAAAGGTGTGTTCTGTAGTTGAAAATGTAACCTTTGTCCCGTACAATAGAAATGATATTATGAGGGGAGAGGACAGCTATGGGAACACCCGTTTATAAGCGCGTGCTGCTGAAGCTCAGCGGCGAGGCTTTGGGCGGCGGGAGCGGCCGGGGGCTGGATTTCGCCGTGATGGCCGAGGTGGCCAGGGCCATCAAGAGCTGCGTGGACGCCGGCGTGCAGATCGGTCTCGTCACCGGCGGCGGCAACTACTGGCGGGGCGCCAAGGATGGGGGCGGCAAAATGGAGCGCTCCCGGGCCGACCAGATGGGCATGCTGGCCACCGTCATGAATAGTATCGCCCTGTCCGAGGTGCTGGAGCAGCAGGGGGTGCCCGCCCGGGTGATGACCATGATCGACATGGTCCGGGTGGCGGAACCTTATTCCTATGGCCGGGCCATGCACCACCTGGAAAAGGGGCGGGTGGTCCTCTTTGCCGCCGGCAGCGGCAATCCCTATTTCACCACCGACTCCGCCGCGGCCCTGAAGGCCGCCGAGATCGGCGCGGACGCGCTTTTGATGGCGAAGCACATCGACGGCGTGTACACCGCGGACCCGAAGACGGACCCCACCGCGAAAAAGCTGGACCGTATCGGCTATGGGGAGATATTGGCAAAGGACCTGAAAGTCATCGACGCGGCGGCGACCAGCTTGCTCCGGGACAACGCCATACCCACCATGATCTTCGCTCTGGACCCGCCGGAGAACATCCTCCGGGTGGTCATGGGGGAGAAAATAGGCACTATCGTTGAATAACGTTGAATCATTTTACAAAAGGAGGACCTGACCCATGTCTGAGCTGAAAGAGTTTGAGGAGAAAATGAAGAAGGCCAAGGATTTCCTCTCCGGCCAGTTCGATTCCGTCCGGGCCGGGCGGGCCAACGCCGCGGTGCTGAACGGCATCACCGTGGACTACTACGGCACCCCCACCCCCATCAACCAGGTGGCGGCCATCTCCACCCCCGACCCCCGCACGCTGGTCATCACCCCTTGGGACGGCTCCGTGCTGAAGGGCATCGAGAAGGCCATCCAGGCCTCGGAGCTTGGCATCAACCCCCAGAACGACGGCCGGGTCATCCGCCTTGCCTTCCCCCAGCTCACCGAAGAGCGGCGCAAGGAGCTGGCCAAGCAGGTGCGCAAGTACGGCGAGGACGCCAAGGTGGCCGTGCGCAACATCCGCCGGGACGCCATGGACAAGATCAAGAAGCAGCAGAAGGCCGGCGACATCACCGAGGACGACCAGAAGGACCTGGAGAAGGACCTGCAGAAGCTGACCGACGACAACATCAAGGACATCGACAAGCTCACCGACGCGAAGGAAAAAGAGCTGTTCGCCATATGAGTGTCCGGAGCAAGACCGACCTGGCGGGAGAGTCCCAAGGACTCCCCCGCCATGAGCATATTGAAGAAACCGAAAACCTCCCCCGCCATATCGCCGTGATCATGGACGGCAACGGCCGCTGGGCCAAGAAACGGGGCCTGCCCCGGACGGCGGGCCACTCCGCTGGGGCGGACAGCTTCCGCCGGGCGGCCCGGTACTGCCAGAAGCTGGGGATAGAGTATCTGACGGTGTACGCCTTCTCTACGGAGAACTGGAAGCGGCCCGCCGACGAGGTGGCGGGCATCATGTCCCTGCTGGAGAAATACCTGCGCCAGGCCCTGCGGGACCTGGAAAAGGAGCGGGTGCGCATCTGCATCTTCGGGGACCTCTCCCCCTTCGCGCCGGAGCTGCAGACGCTGTGCCGGGAGTGCATGGAGCGCTCCGCCGTGTACACGGGGGCGCAGGTGAACATCTGCCTCAACTACGGCGGCCGGGACGAGATCGTCCGGGCGGCGAAGCGCTGGGCGGCAGACGGCTGCCCGGAGATAGACGAGGCGGGCTTTTCCGGCTACATGTGGGGCGGGCATATCCCCGACCCGGACCTATTGATCCGCCCCGGCGGGGAGAAGCGCATATCCAACTTCCTTTTGTGGGAGATCGCCTATGCGGAGCTATACTTCTCCGACGTGCTGTGGCCGGACTTCGACGAGAAGGAGTTCGATAAGGCCATTGCCGCCTATCAACACAGAGAGCGCCGCTTCGGCGACGTGGGAAAAGGGTGAATACCATGGTGAAGTCCCTGTCCGTGCTGGGTTCCACCGGGTCCATCGGGCGGCAGTCGCTGGAGGCGGCAGCCCGGCTGGGCCTGCGGGTGGAGGCCCTCACGGCCCAAAAGAGCATAGAGCTCTTGGAACAGCAGATACGCCGTTTCAAACCCTCCTACGCGGCGGTGTACGACGCCGACGCGGCAGCGAAGCTGCGTGTGGCCGTGGCGGACCTGGACATAGAGATAGGCGAGGGGATGGAGGGCCTGCGCCATGCCGCCGCGGCGGTGGACGCGGACGCGGTGGTGACGGCGGTGTCCGGCTCCGTGGGATTGAAGCCCACCCTGGACGCCATCGACGCCAGAAAGCGCATATGCCTTGCCAACAAGGAGACCTTGGTCTGCGCGGGGTCCATCGTCATGAAGGCTGCGGCGGACAAGGGCGCCCAGATCGTGCCCGTGGACTCAGAGCACGCCGCCATCTTCCAGTGCCTGGAAGGACGGCGGGAGCAGCTATATAAAATACTGCTCACCGGCTCCGGCGGCCCCTTCCGGGGCTGGACGAGGGAGCAGACGGCCTCCGTCACGCCGGAGCAGGCGGTGCGGCATCCCAACTGGCACATGGGGGCCAAGATATCCGTGGACAGCGCTACCATGATGAACAAGGGTCTGGAGTTCATCGAGGCCATGCACCTGTTCGCGGTGGACCCGGACCACATCCAGGTGGTGGTCCACCCCCAGAGCGTCATCCATTCCATGGTGGAGCTCATTGACGGCACGGTGCTGGCGCAGCTCGCCGTGCCGGACATGGGCCTGCCCATCCAGTACGCCATGACCTGGCCGGATAGGGCGCCCTCCCCCTATGAGCGGCTGGATTTCTGGCAGATGAAGGACATGACCTTTGAGGCGCCGGATTTGGAAAAGACCCCGTGCCTGGGCCTGGCCATGGACTGCGCCCGGCGGGGCGGCACCGCGCCGGCGGCCATGAGCGCCGCCAACGAGGCGGCGGTGGCCCTGTTTTTGGCGGGGAAGATCGGCTTCAACGACATCTACGACCGGGTGGCGGAGGCGGTGGAGCGCACTGCGTTCATCTCCCAGCCCACCCTGGACGACATCCTGGCGGCCGACGGGGAAGCGCGTAGGTTAGTCTACGAAAGATAAAACAGTCCCTTTTGGCATAAACTGTTTCCAGCAAAGCGTGAGAAGGAAAGCGAATGAGTAATCTCCTGTACATCCTTTTAGCCATCGTCATATTCGGCGTGCTCATCATGGTCCACGAGCTGGGCCACTTTCTGGCGGCCCGGGCCTGCGGGGTGCGGGTGCTGGAATTTGCCATGGGCATGGGGCCGGTGCTGCTGCGGCACACCACAAAAAAGGGCACGGACGTGACCCTCAGGGCGCTGCCCCTGGGCGGCTTCTGCGCCATGGCGGGGGAGGACGACGACGCGGACGACGCCGGCGCCTTCCAGAACGCCTCCCGGTGGAAGCGGCTCATCATCATGCTGGCCGGCGTGGTCATGAACTTCCTGCTGGGCCTCATTATCCTCTTCGGCTGCTACACCCAGGTGGAGGCCTTCTCCCCGCCCACCGTCACCCGGTTCATGGAGGGCTGCCCCTATGAGAGCGCCGACGGCCTGCAGGTGGGGGATACGTTCTATAAGGTAAACGGTCAGCGGACGTATCTGGCCAGCGACGTGTCCTTCTACATGGCTCGGGGCGAAGAGGGGTACGCGGACCTGGTCCTCATCCGCGACGGACATAAGGTGCGGCTGGACCACTATCCCATGACCCTGCGGGAGTATACCGACGAGGAGACCGGGGAGACCGTCATGCGCTACGGGCTCTATTTCGAGAAGCTGGAGTCGGGCCTGGGGGCCAAGCTCAAATACACCTGGTATGGGGCGCTGGACTTCGTGCGCATGGTGTGGCTGGGACTTCATGACCTGGTCACCGGGGCGGCCGGCGCTCAAGACCTGATGGGCATCGTGGGCGTGGTGGACGGCATGACCGAGATCGGCGCGGCATCGCCCACTGTGTCCATCGCGCTCTTGAACATCTTCTATATGGCGGCGCTCATCGCGGTGAACCTGGCGGTGATGAACCTGCTGCCCATCCCGGGGCTGGACGGAGGGCGCATCTTCTTCCTGCTCCTGTCCGCGCTGTGGGCTGTCCTGTTCCGCCGGGAGCTGGACCCCAAGTATGAGAACTACGCCAGCACGGCCGGGTTCGTGCTGCTGCTGGGCCTGATGGTATATGTGACGTACAACGACGTGGCGCGGATCATCGCGCGATAGATATGAAGAGAGACGAGACAAGGAAAATATACGTGGGCGGCGTGGCCGTGGGGGGCGGGGCCCCCGTGACGGTCCAGTCCATGTGCAATACCCCCACCCAGGACGCAGAGGCGACGCTGGACCAGATGCGGCGGCTTCGAGCCGCCGGGTGCGACATCATCCGGGTGGCGGTGCCGAATATGGCCGCGGCGGCGGCCCTGCCCGCCATCATGGCGGCGGCGCCCATGCCCGTGGTGGCGGACATCCACTTCGACTACCGGCTGGCCCTGGCGGCGGCGGAGGCGGGGGTCAGCGCCGTGCGCATAAACCCCGGCAACATAGGCGCGGCGGACAAGGTCGCGGCGGTGGCGGACGCCTGCAAAGCGCGGGGCATCCCCATCCGCATCGGCGTGAACACCGGGTCGCTGGAAAAGCGGCTGCTGGAAAAGTACGGCGGTCCCACGGCGGAGGCTCTCGTGGAGAGCGCGGCGGGGGAGATCGACGCCCTGCGCGCCGCGGGATTTGAGGATATCGCCTTGTCCGTAAAGGCGTCGGATGTGACCACTGCCGTGGCGGCCTACCGGCTGGCGGCAGAGCGGTTCGACTGCCCCCTGCACGTGGGCGTCACCGAGGCGGGGACAAGCTACGGCGGCCTCGTCAATTCCGCCGTGGGCATCGGCACCCTTCTCATGGAGGGCATCGGCGACACCATCCGGGTGAGCCTCACCGCGGACCCCGCGGAGGAGGTAAAGGCGGGTCTTGCCATACTGCGGGCCTGCGGCCTGCGTAAGGGCGGGGTGCGGTTCGTGTCCTGCCCCACCTGCGGCCGGACAAAAATAGACCTCATTGGCCTGGCCAGGCGGGTGGAGGAGGCGGTCTCCGGCCTGGACCGGGACATCACCGTGGCGGTCATGGGCTGCGAGGTGAACGGTCCCGGGGAGGCCCGGGAGGCGGATTACGGCATCGCCGGCGGCCCCGGCTTCGGAAGCCTCTTCATGAAGGGGCAGGTGGTGAAGACGAAGGTGCCGGAGGACCGGCTTCTGGACGAGCTCATGGCCCTCATGGAGATGGGCGGAAAAACGGACATCTGATATGTCAGGATAGAGGAAAACACCTGACATAAGGAGTACATAGCATTGGAAGAAGTAGCGTTTTTGGAGATGTTCCCCTTCTGTGAGCCGCTGCAGGTGAGCTACGGCTCATTGGAGGGCGTGGCGGTGCAGGAGGCCACGGTGAGCCGGGAGCGGATGAGCATGACCATCCGGGCCCGGTTCCCGGCCATGCCCGCGCCGGCGGAGCTGTCCGCCATGGAGCGGGCCATACGGGAGGAGTACGGCCTGAGCGAGGTCTCTATCGCGGCCCAGTGGCCCTATGAGGAGGCCCCCAAGCCCGGGAAGAAGACGGGAACGGGCAAGGTGCTCATGGGCCGGGCGATCAAGGGCAGCCCCATCCCCATGAAAGAGGCATCCCCGGAGATGAAGACCGTCACCGTGTGCGGCAAGGTGTTCGCCGTGGACAGCCGGGAGATCCCCAAGCGGGGGGCCGTGGTGCTCCAGTTCGACATGACCGACGGCGACGGCTGCATCCGTGTGAGCCGGTTCTTCTCCAAAGAGGAAGAGGCGGAGCACGCCATCATCAAAAAAATACAGCCGGGGATGTACCTTACCGTGTCCGGCCGGATGAAGTTCAACAGCTTCAGCCATGAGGCGGAGCTGGAGCCGAGGCACATCCAGATGGCCCAGCCGCCGGAGGGGCGCAGGGATAACGCCCCCGTGAAGCGGGTGGAGCTGCACCTGCATACCCAGATGTCCTCCCTGGATGGGCTCACCGACCCCGTGGCCGCCGTGAAGCGGGCGGCGGAATGGGGCATGAACGCCATCGCCATAACCGACCACGGGGTGGCCCAGGCCTTCCCCGCCGCCTCCAAGGCGGCCAAGGGCATCAAGGTCATCTACGGCATGGAAGGATATTATGTAAATGACGTAGATGAGAGCCTGGCCGTCATAGGCTCCAGGGACGGCCCCGTTACGGGGGACTATGTGGCCTTTGATATCGAGACTACCGGCCTTTATGAGCAGCGTGACCGGATAACGGAGATCGGCGCGGTGGTGTTCCATGAGGGGGCGCCCGGTGAGGTGTTCCAAACTTATGTAAATCCAGGAATGCCCATCCCTGCCGACATCCAGCGCCTGACGGGCATCACCGACGCGGACGTATTCGACGCGCCAAATGAGGCGGAGGCCGTGGCGGCCTTCCTGGCCTTCGCGGGGGACAGGCCTCTGTGCGCCCACAACGCGAGCTTCGACGTGGGGTTCATCGCCGCCGCCGCGGAGCGGGCGGGGATGGCCTTCGACCCCACCTACATCGACACCCTGCCCCTTTCCCAGGCCCTGCTGCCGGACATGAAAAAGTTCAAGCTGGACATGGTCTCCGACCGGCTGGGCCTGCCCGCCTTCAACCACCACCGGGCCAGCGACGACGCGCTGGTGTGCGGGCGGATACTGGGCCGGTTCGTGCCCATGCTGACAGAGAAGGGCGCTCAGAAGCTTTCCCAGGTGGACGGGCTGTGCCGGACCCTGCGTGCCAAGGCGGGCCGCCACGGCCGGACGAGGCATATCTCCCTGCTGGTGAAAAACCGGGCGGGCCTGAAAAACCTCTATGAGCTCATCTCCAAGAGCCATCTGGAGCACTTCAACAAGGTGCCCGTCATCCCCAAGAGCCTGCTCATGGCCCACCGGGACGGCCTGCTCATCGGCAGCGCCTGCGCGGCGGGGGAGTTCTACCAGGCCGTGAGCCGCCACCGCAGCCGGGCGGAATGTAAGCGCCTGGGGGCGTTTTACGACTACTTCGAGATCATGCCCCTTTGCAACAATGCCTTCATGGTGGAAAACGGCATGGTGAAGAGCGAGGAGGAGCTGAAAGAGTTCAACCGCCGTGTCATCGAGATCGCCGACGAGTTGGGAAAGCCGGTGTGCGCCACGGGGGACGTGCATTTTCTGGACCCCGCCGACGAGCAGTTCCGGCACATCCTCCTGAGCGCCAAGGGCTTTGCCGACGCGGACAAGTCCCTGCCCATCTACTTCCGCACCACGGAGGAGATGCTCAAAGAGTTCGAGTATCTGGGCGAGGAGCGGGCCTATGAGGTGGTGGTGACCAACACCAACGCCGTGGCGGACATGATAGAGGGCCAGGTGGCCCTGCTGCCGGAGCTGCGGCTCTATCCGCCGACCATCGAAAACTCCGACGGGCAGCTGAAGGACCTGGTCTACGGCCGGCTCAAAGAGCTCTACGGCGAGCACCCGGAGAAGATCATCACCGACCGGGTGGAGATGGAGATGAACACCATCCTGGGCCGGCACTTCGATGTGATCTACATGTCCGCCCAGAAGCTGGTGGCGGACAGCCTGGCCCACGGCTATCTGGTGGGCAGCCGGGGCAGCGTGGGGTCCAGCCTGGTGGCATACCTCGCGGGCATCACGGAGGTGAACAGCCTCCCGGCCCACTATCTCTGCCCCCAGTGCTACCACACGGATTTTGAGGCCGGGAAGGGCTACGGCTGCGGCGCGGACATGCCGGATAAAATGTGCCCCGTCTGCGGCACGGAGATGCGCAAGGAGGGCTTCGACATCCCCTTCGCCACGTTCCTGGGCATCAAGGGCGACAAGGTGCCGGATATAGACCTGAACTTTTCCGGGGAGTATCAGGCCAGCGCCCACGCCTACACCAGGACCCTCTTCGGCGAGGACCATGTGTTCAAGGCCGGCACCGTGGGCACCATCGCGGACAAGACCGCCTACGGCTATGTGCTGAAATACGCCGAGACCCACGGCCTGGAGTACTCCTCCGCGGAGAAGAACTGGCTGGCCCAGGGGCTGGTGGGCGTCAAGCGCACCACCGGCCAGCACCCCGGGGGCCTGGTCATCATCCCCCAGGACATGGATGTGACCGACTTCTGCCCGGTGCAGCACCCGGCGGACGCCGAGAACCTGGACATCATCACCACCCATCTTGAATACCATTTCATGGAGGACTATCTGCTGAAGCTGGACGAGCTGGGCCACGATAATCCCACCATGATCAATATGCTGGAGCGCCTTACGGGCACCGACGCCAAGACCATCCGCCTGGACGACGCGGACACCATGAGCCTTTTCTCCTCGCCCAAAGCCCTGGGCCTGCCGGACAACGACCCCATCATCGGCCAGACCGGCTCGCTGGGCATCCCGGAGTTCGGCACGGGCTTCACCCGCCAGATGCTGGTGGACACAAAGCCGGACAAGTTCGACATGCTGGTGCGCCTTTCCGGCTACTCCCACGGCACCGGCGTGTGGCTGGGAAACGCCCAGGACCTGATAAAGTCCGGCATCAAGGTCACCGACACCATCGGCTGCCGGGACGACATCATGCTCTACCTCATGCACCAGGGCATCGACGCCAACACCGCCTTCAAGGCCATGGAGAACGTCCGCAAGAAGAACAAGCAGCTCACCGACGAGCAGGTCCAGGCCATGAAGGACCATGGCGTGCCCCAGTGGTACATCGACTCCTGCCATAAGATCGAATACCTGTTCCCCAAGGCCCACGCGGTGGCCTATGTGCTGATGGCCTTCCGCATCGCCTGGTACAAGGTCCACTATCCACTGGCCTTCTACGCGGCGCTTTTCTACCGCCGCAGCCAGAAGGGGGGCTTCGACGCGGAGATGATGACCGGCGGGGCCAATAAGGTCCGCAATAAGATAAAGGAGATCAACGCCGACCCCAACGCCACCGCCAAGGACCAGGACCTGGTCACCACCCTGGAGATGGTGTACGAGTTTTACATGCGGGGCTTCGACTTCGCCCCCATCGATATCTATGAGTCCGACGCCCTGCAGTTTCTGCCCGTGGGGGAGAAGCAGCTGCGGGTGCCCTTCGTGGCCATCGCGGGCCTGGGCGCCACGGCGGCCCAGGACCTGGCCAAGGCCCGGGAGGGGGGCCGGGACTTCGTGTCCATCGAGGACGTGGCGGCGGCCTGCCCCAAGGTGAGCATGGCCCACATCGAGACCCTGAAGAAGATGGGCGCCTTCGGTGCTCTGCCGGAGGCCAGCCAGATGACCCTGTTCGATATGTGAGAGCATCTCCCGGGGCCGGGAGAGTTAAAAAACTGAAATGGGAGGGATCTGTATGTCTGAAACTGCGCGCAAGAGACTTGTCCTCGTGCTGCTCGCGGCTGTGCTGTGCCTGCAGCTCGGCGCGGCGCCGGCGCGGCTTCGGGGCGATGAGCCGCCCTCGGCCGACATGCCGCTGACCGACGAGCCCGTCACCGGGGAGATGACCTGGGATGAGGGGACCAATATCCCCGTGGAGCAGGGGCCTGTGGTCACTGACCTGCCCGCGGCGGAGGTGTTCACCGGGGCCGGGCCCGCCGACCTGCCGGAGCCCGCTGCGCCGCCCGCGCTGGAGACCGCCTATGACACGGCCTATTTCGACCCGGTGGAGAACACCGGCAAGACCGCTTCCCAGGCCTGGGTGATGACGGGCGCCGTCACGGACCTGACCGAGGGCTGGTACGTGGTGAAGGACCATGTCACCATAGACGCGCTCCTCACCGTGTCCGGGAAGGTGAACGTCATCCTCGCCGACGGCGGCGTGCTGGAGGCGAAGCAGGGAATATATCTGCCCGAGGGAAGCGAGCTGACCGTCTGGGCCCAGGAGCTGGGCAATGGCACTCTCACCGTCACGGCCCCGGAGGGGAAGGAGCCCGTGGGCGCTGAGAGCCCCGACGCCAAGTGCGGCAAACTCACCATCAACGGCGGCACTGTCACCCTGGAGCGGGAGGCCACGGACGCGCCCCCCTTCCATGACGGCGAGGTGGTCATAAACGGCGGCTCCGTGAAGGGCCCTCTGGGCTGTGTGCCCAAAAATGCCGCCGGACAGGACCTGTACCTGCTGACGCTGTCCAACCCCTGGCGGGAGAGCGTGACCGTGGACGGCAGGACCTGCCGCCCCTATGACCATGTGGGCAGCAACAACGGCGGCGACCTGGACCTGTATGTCTACGTGACCGGGGATGTGCACACGGTCTATGTGGGCGGCGTCATCCAGGAGTACCGGTTCCTGGACGGGAGCTTCGAGGGCTTCCATGCCTGGGGCGTGCCGGAGTGGACCTGGTCGGAGGACGGCCAGAGCGCCGAGGCCACCTTCACCTGCATGAATGACGGGACCTGGGAGATCGTTACCGCGCAGGTGACGGTCGAGACGATAGACGCCACGTGCACAGAGCCCGGCGTCAGCAACAGCACCGCCTCGGTCTCCCATGACGGGGTGACATACACCGATACCATGAGCGTGCCGGGCCCGGAGGCGCTGGGCCACAGCTTCACCAACTACGTATACAACAATGACGCCACCTATGAGGCGGACGGCACCGAGACGGCCAAGTGCGACCGCTGCGACGCCACCGATACCCGCACGGCGCCGGGGACCATGCTGATCCCCACGGCGACGCCGGAACCAACGCCCGAGCCCACGCCGGAGCCCACGGCGACGCCGGAACCAACGCCTGAGCCTACTCCCGAGCCGACACCCACGCCTACGCCTACGCCTACGCCTACGCCTACACCTACACCTACGCCTACACCCACGCCTACACCTACACCTACGCCGACGCCTACACCTACACCTACACCGACGCCGACACCGACGCCGACACCGACGCCTACGCCGACACCCACGCCTACGCCGACGCCGACACCGACGCCGACGCCTACACCTACGCCGACGCCGACACCCACGCCGACGCCCACACCGACGCCGACACCGACGCCTACGCCGACACCCACACCGACGCCTGTTCCTACGGTGAACCCGGCGGCGATACAGCCGGCGCCCACGGTGACGGCGACCCCGGTGCCGACAGCGACGCCGGTACCCACGGCTACGCCGGTGCCCACGGCCACCCCTGTGCCCGCGGCGCCTGTGACGGCGGTGCCTACGCCCACGTACATGCCCACGCCCACGCCGACGCCAACATCCACGGCCACGGCCACGCCGGAACCCACCGCGACGGCGACGCCTGAGCCCACGGCCACGCCTGTGGCGGCGGAGACGGTCACCTCCGTGCCCGCCACGCCCCAGGCCGCGCCCCAGCCGGAGCCCGTGCCCCAGCAGGAGCGGAGCTCCACCGGGCTTATCATCGCCCTGGTGGGCTGCGGCGTTGCGCTGGGAGCCGCCGTGGTCATCCTGGTGCAGATATTGCGCAAGCGGCGGTAAGACCATAGACAACAAAAAACGGCCCCTCCGTCTCATGACGGAGGGGCTTTGCCTTATGTATGGTCTATAGCCGTGCCACGCCGGAATCACGGGCGGCCTGGGCCACCGCGGCGGCCACCGCGTCCCGCACCCGCGGGTCGAAGGGCTTGGGGATGATGTAGTCGGCGGTGAGCTCCTCGTCACTCACCAACCCCGCCAGGGCGTGGGCGGCGGCCACCTTCATGTCCCGGTTGATATCGCTGGCCCGCACGTCCAGGGCGCCCCGGAACACACCGGGGAAGGCCAGCACGTTGTTGAGCTGGTTGGGAAGGTCGCTGCGGCCCGTGGCGGCCACGGCCGCGCCGTTGGCCTTTGCCTCGTCAGGGAATATCTCCGGGGTGGGATTGGCGCAGGCGAACACGATGGCGTCCTTCGCCATGGACTGGACCATCTCTCCGGTGATAGCCCCGGGGGCGGACACGCCGATGACCGCGTCCGCGCCTTTGAGGGCGTCGGCCAGGGTGCCCATAAGGCCGGTCTTATTGGTGACGGCGGCGAGAGCGGCTTTGGCACTGTTGAGGCCGGGGCGGCTTGCGGCGATGGGGCCGGAGCGGTCGCAGACGATCACGTCCCCCGCCCCCGCCTCGGCCAGCAGCCGGGCGATGGCGGTGCCCGCCGCGCCCGCGCCATTGATGACGACGCGCACGTCCTCGAGACGCTTATGCACCACCTTCAGGGCGTTCAGAAGCCCTGCCAGGGCGATGATGGCGGTGCCGTGCTGGTCGTCATGGAACACGGGAATGTCGCACAGTGCCTTCAGCCGCTCCTCGATCTCAAAGCACCGGGGCGCGGCGATGTCCTCCAGGTTGATGCCCCCAAAGCTGCCTGCCAGCAGGGCCACGGTGCGCACCACGTCGTCCGGGTCCTTGCTGCGCACGCACAGGGGGATGGCGTCCACGCCGCCGAAAGCCTTGAAGAGCACGCACTTGCCCTCCATCACGGGCATGCCCGCCTCAGGGCCGATATCCCCCAGGCCCAGCACGGCGGAGCCGTCGGTGACCACCGCCACGGTGTTCCAGCGGCCGGTGAGCTCGTAGCTCTTGTTTATATCCTTCTGTATCTCCAGGCAGGGGGCCGCCACGCCGGGGGTGTAGGCCAGGGAGAGGGCCTCGGCGGTGTCCACCGGGGCCTTGGGCTGGATGGAGAGCTTGCCCCGCCACTGGGCGTGGGCTTCCAAAGATGCTTTCAAATAGTCCATGATGCGCTCCTTATATCAGAGATAGGGGGAGTAGATATTTCCCTCGCAGTCGCAGAAGACGTTGACGGGGAAGTTCTCCACCGTGAGCTTATGCACCGCCTCGGTGCCCAGCTCCGGGAAGGCCACCACTTCGCAGGTCTTCACGTAGTTTGCCAGCAGCGCTCCGCAGCCGCCCTCGGCGGAGAAGTAGACGCAGGTATGCGCCTGGATAGCGTCGATGACCGCTTGGCCCCGGCGGCCCTTGCCGATGAGGCCTTTGAGGCCCGCTTCCAGCAGGGCGGGGGTATATTTGTCCATCCGGTAGGAGGTGGTGGGGCCGCAGGAGCCGATGGGCCGCCCCGGGGGTGCCGGGGTGGGGCCGGTGTAGTAGACGATCTGCCCGGTGGGGTCGAAGGGCAGAGGCTGGCCCGCCTCCAGCAGTTCCACCAGTTTTTTGTGGGCCGCGTCCCGGGCGGTGTAGATGATGCCGGTGATGCGCACCTTGTCCCCGGCGCGGAGGCCCCGTATGGCCTCGTCGGTCAGGGGGGTAGTGATGTGTTTGTCCATCATATCACCTCCGAGGCGTATCTGAGGCTGTGGCAGCCCACGGAGACGGCGCAGGGCAGGCCCGCGATGTGGGTGGGGGCGGCCAGGATATGCACGCCGATGGAGAACTTTTTTGTCGCCTCATAGAGCTCCTGCTCCAGCGCGGCGTAGAAGGGGTCCGGGTTGGGTCGTTCCTTCAAGGTAGCCTTTTTGGCGAGAGCCGGGGCCCGGTCGAAGCTTCCGCCCAGGCCCACACCGATCATGACCGGCGGGCAGGCGTCGGGCACGGCCAAGCGGGCCGTCTCCAGCACAAAGGCCTTCACGCCCTCCACGCCGTCGGCGGGGGCCAGCATGGCGACGCGGCCCTTGTTCTCGCAGCCGAAGCCCCGGGGGACCACGGTGACCTTCACCCTGTCGCCAGGGACCAATTCCACGTTCAGGAGCGCGGGGGTATTGTCCCCGGTGTTGGTCCGGCGCAGGGGGTCCGCCACGATGGAAGAGCGGAGATACCCCTCCTTCACCGCCCGGCGGACGCCCTCGTCCACCGCGGCGGGGATATCGCCCACGAGGTGCACGTCCTGTCCCACCTCCAGATACACCGCGGCCATGCCCGTGTCCTGGCACAGGGGGAGGTTTCCATTTTTTTCAAAATTTTCGATGATATAGGGGTTGCCGAAGGCGTAAAGTTTTTCCTTCACCGCCTCCGGCAGCTCCAGGCAGGCCTTTACATACAGCCTCGCCACGGCGTCGGCCAGCCGCCGGGCGTCCAGATCCCGCACGCTCATCCGGGGTAGGTGACCTGGGGCCGGCGCTTGTGCTCGCTGATCTGATGGAAGCGGTCGATGACGGCGCGGTCGCGCTTGCTGGCCTCGCCGGTGAGGAGGAACTTGTCGATGGCGGCGTAGGTCACGCCCATCTCGCCCTCGTCGGTCTGGCCCTCGAAGAGCCCGGCGGAGGGGGCCTTGGTGCGGATGGACATGGGAGCGTCCAGATACGCCAAAAACTCGTATATCTCCGTCACGGTCAGGTCCGCGATGGGGTCGAAGTCATAGGCCCCGTCGCCCCACTTGGTGAAGTAGCCCATATAGGCCTCACTGCGGTTGCCGGTGCCCGCCACCAGCCGGCCCTCGGCCCCGGCGATGGCGTACAGCGTGGTCATGCGAAGGCGGGGGGCGATGTTGGCCACGGCGGCGTCGGTCATGGCGGTGACGCCCTGGAGGGCGGCAAGCTCCGCCTCCCGTACCGGGGTCAGGTCCACCAGGCGGGTCTCGATACCGTACTTTTCGGCCACTTCTTTGCCATCGGTCAGGTCTATGTTGAAGTTGCGCTGGGAGGCGCAGGGCATGAGCACGCCCACGGTGTTATCGCAGGCGGCCTTGCAGAGGATGCCCACCAATGTGCAGTCCTTGCCGCCGGAGTTGCCGTACACGATGCCCTTCTGGCCGCTGGCGGCCAGAGTATCACGGATGAACGCCACCCGCTTTTCAAATTCTTCCTTATAGTCGCGCATATGAGTTTTCCTCCAAAATGAGAAAAGCCCGCTCGCGGAGCGGGCTTTTTCGTTATCCCATGTAGATGTATTCGTCTCGGTCCGCGCCCACGGAGATATAAGTGAACTTGCAGTTCACCGCCTCCTCCAGGTAGCGGATATAGGCCTGGGCGGCCTTGGGCAGGTCCGCGAACTTCCGGCAGCCGGTGATGTCGCCGGAGAAGCCTTCGTGATACTCATAGATGGGCTTGCACTTTTCCAGCACCGGCTCCAGGGGGAAGGCGTCCAGGCGCTGGCCCTCATACTCATAGCCCACGCACACGGGGATCTTCTCAAAGCCCGAGAGCACGTCCAGCTTCGTCAGCGCAAGCTCCGTGGCGCCCTGCATCATGACGCCGTAGCGGGTGGCCACCACGTCGAAGCCGCCCACCCGCCGGGGCCGGCCGGTGGAGGCGCCGTACTCGCCGCCGGCCTCCCGCAGGTCATGGGCCTGCTGGCCGGAGAACTCGCACACGAAGGGGCCGCCGCCCACGGCGGAGGAGTAGGCCTTGGTGATGCCCACCACGCTGTCCAGCTTCCTGAAGGGGATGCCCGCGCCGATGGGGGCGTAGGAGGCCAGGGTGCTGGAGGAGCTGGTGTAGGGGAAGATGCCGTAGTCCAAGTCCCGCAGGGCGCCCAGCTGGGCCTCCAAAAGAAGGCTCTTGCCGCTGTCAATGGCGCCGGTCAGGTATTGGGTGGTGTCGGTGATGTGCTCCATGAAGGGGCCGCCGAACTTCATCACCCAGTCGTACATGGCGACGGGGTCCAGAGGCTCATGGCCGTAGCCCCCGGCCACGGTCAGGTTCTTCCATTCCACGATGTCCGCGATAGTGTCCTTCAGTACCTCCGGGAACAGCAGGTCGCCCATGCGGATGGACTTGCGCATGTACTTGTCGGAGTACACCGGGCCGATGCCCCGGCGGGTGGAGCCCTGTTTCTTGGCGCCCATCCGGTCCTCTTCCAGGCCGTCCAGCAGGGGGTGGTAGGGCATGCAGATGGTGAGCCGGTCGCTGATCTTCAGGTTCTCCGGGCCGATCTGGACGCCGTGGGCGCGCAGGTCGTCCACCTCCCTGGCGAACTGCTCCAGGTCCACCACCATGCCGGGTCCCATCACGTTCACCGCGTCGGGCCGCAGGATGCCGGAGGGGAGCAGGTGCAGTATGAATTTGCCCCGCTCGTTCACCACGGTGTGGCCGGCGTTGTTGCCCCCCTGGTAGCGGGAGACGATGTCATACTGGCTGCTGAGCAGGTCCACCATGCGGCCCTTGCCCTCGTCGCCCCAGTTGATGCCAACGACTGCTGTGATCATTTTGATAACTCTCCTTATCTCTGTCCGCGTAAGCGGTCTTATACGTTCGTCTCGGCCTCCACGCCCAGCTCGGCGGCGTACTTATCGAGCACCGGCCGGGCGTAGGCATTGAGGAAGGTCTCGGTCTGCTCCGGGGCCAGGCCCACGAATTTCCGCACGTCCAGGACCTTTTCAAGGTCTGCCTGGGTCAGATGGAAGGCCGGGTCGGTCAGGAGCCTGTCCAGAAGGTCGTTCTCTCCGCCCTCCAGCTTTACCTTCACCGCGGCGGCCTGGGCGTGCTGCCGGATGGCCTCATGCAGCTCCTGCCGGTCCCCGCCCAGGGTGACGGCGTGCATGAGGATGTTCTCCGTGGCCATGAAGGGCATTTCCTCACTGAGGTGCTTTTCCATGACCTTGGGATAGACCCGCCCGCCCCGGATGACGTTGATGACCAATGTCAGGGCCCCGTCGGTGGCCAGGAACGCCTCCGGCAGAGAGATGCGCCGGTTGGCGGAGTCGTCCAGCGTCCGCTCCAGCCACTGGGCGGCGGCGGTGTCGGCGGTGTTGCGCACGGCGTTTATCACGTAGCGGCTTAAGGAGCACACCCGCTCGCAGCGCATGGGGTTGCGCTTGTAGGCCATGGCGGAGGAGCCCACCTGCTCGGCCTCGAAGGGCTCGTCGAACTCCTTCATATGGGCCATGAGCCGCAGGTCCTGGGCCATCTTGTACATGCTCTGGGCGATGCCCCCCAGCACATTCAGCACGAAGGCGTCCACCTTCCGGGAATAGGTCTGGCCGGACACGGGCATGCAGGCGGCGAAGCCCATCTTTTCCGCGATCTTCTTTTCCAGCTCCACCACCTTTTCCCCGTCGCCGCCGAACAGTTCCAGGAAGCTGGCTCCGGTGCCGGTGGTGCCCTTGCAGCCGAGAAGTTTCAAATGGTCCAGCTCGAACTCCAGCCGGTCCAGGTCCATGAGGTAGTCCTGCAGCCACAGGCAGGCCCGCTTTCCCACGGTGGTGGGCTGGGCGGCCTGGAAGTGGGTGTAGGCCAGGGTGGGCATGTCCTTGTTGGCCTCGGCGAAGTCCGTCAAGGCCCCGATGGCGTTCACCAGCAGGGTGCGGATGCGAAGGAGCGCCTCCCGCATCTGGATGATGTCGGTGTTGTCCCCCACGTAGCAGGAAGTGGCCCCCAGGTGGATGATGCCCTTGGCCGTGGGGCAGGCGTCGCCGTAGGTGCGGATATGTGCCATCACGTCGTGGCGCAGGCGCTTTTCATAGTCCGCGGCCTTTGCGTAGTCGATGTCGTATATGTGCGCGCGCATCTCATTGAGCTGGGCGTCGGTGATGTCCAGACCCAGCTCCTTCTCGCTCTCCGCCAGGGCGACCCACAGCTTCCGCCAGGTGGAGAACTTGAAATCCGGGGAGAAGATGTGCTGCATCTCCCGGGACGCGTACCGGGCGCACAGGGGATTTTCGTAGATGTCTTTCATGCCTCGGCCTTTCCGTTCTGGGACCGGTCCAGCGCCGCGGACACGAAGCCCAGGAACAGGGGATGGGGGTGGTTGGGACGGCTCTTGAACTCGGGGTGGAACTGCACGCCCAAGAAGAAGGGGTGGTCCGGCACTTCCACGGTCTCCACCAGCCGCCCGTCGGGGCTGACGCCGCTGACGATGAGGCCGGCTTCGGTGAGCTTGTCCCGGAAGTCGTTGTTGAACTCATAGCGGTGGCGGTGGCGCTCGGCGATCTCGCTCTTTCCGTAGCACTTCTCCATCATGGTGCCCGGGGTGATGACGCAGGGATAGGCCCCCAGCCGGAGGGTGCCGCCCTTGTCGATCTCGTCGTTCTGGCCGGGCATGAAGTCGATGACCCGGTAGGGGGCGTACTCGTCGAACTCCCGGGAGTTGGCGCCCTCCAGCCCCGCCACGTGGCGGGCGAACTCGATGACGGCGGTCTGCATGCCCAGGCACAGGCCCAGATAGGGGATGCTGTTCTCCCGGGCGTAGCGCACCGCGGCGATCTTGCCCTCGATGCCCCGGTTGCCGAAGCCGCCGGGGACCAGGATGCCGTCCACACCGGCGAACACCTCCGGGGCGTTTTCGTCGGTGACGGTCTCGGAGTCTATCCAGCGAAGGTCGATGCTGGTGCCCTTGGCGTAGCCCGCGTGCTTCAGGGCCTCGTTTACGGACAGATACGCGTCGTGCAGCTGGACATACTTGCCCACCAGGGCGATGGTGACGGTGTGGGAGAGGTTGTGGATGGACTGGACCATGGCCTTCCATTGGCTCAGGTCCGGCGCCTTCGTCCACAGGCCCAGCTCCCGGCACACGATGAGGGAGAAGTCGCTCTCCTCCAGCATGAGGGGGGCCTCGTAGAGCACCGGTACGGTGCGGTTTTCGATGACGCACTCGGGCTTTACGTTGCAGAACATGGCTATCTTGCGGAAGATGCCGTCGTCGGTTATGGGCTCGTCGGAGCGGAGCACGATGATGTCCGGGGCGATGCCCATGCCCTGCAGCTCCTTGACGGAGTGCTGGGTGGGCTTGGTCTTGTGCTCGTCGCTGCCCTTGATGAAGGGCACCAGGGTCACGTGGATGTACAGGGAGTTCTCCTTGCCCACCTCGTGGCCCACCTGGCGGATGGCCTCCAGGAAGGGCTGGCTCTCGATGTCGCCGGTGGTGCCGCCGATCTCGGTGATGACCACGTCGGCGTTGGTCTTCTTGCCAACGTTGTAGATGAACTCTTTGATCTCGTTGGTGATGTGGGGGATGATCTGGACCGTGGAGCCCAGATACTCGCCACGGCGCTCCTTGTTGAGTACGTTCCAGTACACCTTGCCGGTGGTCAGGTTGGACCACTTGTTCAGGTCCTCGTCGATGAACCGCTCATAGTGGCCCAGGTCCAGGTCGGTCTCGGCGCCGTCCTCGGTGACGTAGACCTCCCCGTGCTGGTAGGGGCTCATGGTGCCCGGGTCCACGTTGATGTAGGGGTCCAGCTTCTGGGCGGCCACCTTCAGGCCCCGGGATTTAAGGAGTCTGCCAAGGCTGGCGGCGGTGATGCCCTTGCCCAGACCGGAGACCACGCCGCCGGTCACGAAAATGTACTTTGTCATCGCTCGTTCCTCATCTTCTTATGTTGTCGATACCGCTCCATGGAGCGGACGCAGGCACAAAAAAACACAAAATACAGTATAATATAAGGGCTGGGGAATTACAAGCCCCAATATGGACGCATCCTGTCAAAAATGCGCGGCCACTTGCGCGAAGATACTTATCATGCTATAATACATATTTGTCGAAATATATTCGGCGCAAAGTTGAGGAAGCATATATGGAAAACGCCATCTATAAAAACGCTATCCATCACTTCGTCATGGACGGCGAGCCCGTCTCCTGCGAGCCATACGGCTGCGGGCATATAAACCACACCTTCCTGCTGACCACGGATACCGGCAAGCGCTACATATTGCAGATGCTCAACGACTCTGTGTTCCGGGACCCGGAGGGGCTGATGCAGAACGTGGTGGCCATCACCCGCCACATCGCCTCCAAGTGCTCCGACCCCCGGGGCAGCCTGCACCTGAACCCCACCGTGGACGGAAAGCTCTATGCCCGGGGCGACAAGGGCAACGTGTGGCGGCTTTATGACTTCGTGGAGGGCAGCATATGCCTGCAGGCACCGGAGACGCCGGAGGACTTTTACCAGAGCGCCATCGCCTTCGGCACCTTTCAGCAGCAGCTGGCGGACTTCCCGGCGGAGACCCTCCACGAGACCATCCCCAACTTCCACAACACCCCGGACCGGTACCGCATCTTCAGGGAGGCCCTGGCGGCGGACGTGAAGGGGAGAGCGAAGGAAGTGGGACCGGAGGCGGACTTCGTCCTGGCC
Source organism: uncultured Oscillospiraceae bacterium (assembly GCA_947626265.1). Lineage (GTDB taxonomy): Bacteria > Bacillota > Clostridia > Oscillospirales > Oscillospiraceae > CAJOIG01. Next base: position 87,120 of record CANQRM010000007.1, on the reverse strand, counting down.
AGAGAAGAAGAGGCAGGCGCGCTCCAGCGCATGCGGGACAGCGGCGAGCTGCCCACCCGGGTGACCCACAACGACACCAAGCTCAATAACGTCATGCTGGACGCCGTCACCCGCAAGGCCCTTTGCGTCGTCGACCTGGACACGGTGATGCCGGGGCTGGCCGCTTACGACTTCGGCGACTCCATCCGATTCGGCGCGGCCACCGCCGCCGAGGATGAGAAGGACCTTTCCAAAATGGAGATGAGCCTTACGGAGTACGAGACCTTCACCCGGGGCTTTCTCACCGCCTGCCCCGGCCTCACCGAGCGGGAGAAGCAGACCCTGCCCCTGGGGGCGAAGCTCATGACCCTGGAATGCGGGGTGCGGTTCCTCACTGACTATCTGGCGGGGGACGTGTATTTCTCCATCCACCGGCCCGAGCACAACCTGGACCGGGCCCGGACCCAGTTCAAGCTGGTGGCGGACATGGAGAAGAAATGGGACGAGATGAACGCCATCACGGCGCGTCTGGCCCGGGGAGAATAAAGTGAACACACGCGCCGGGCGATAATGCCCGGCGCGGTCATTTACGAGGGATAAGCCTATGCGGATACTGTTCAACACGGAAAAGCTGCTGGGGCTCATCGGGGCGCTGCAGACCTTCACGGGCCTGAAGACCAGCATCTTCGACGCCGAGGGGCGGGACATCCAGATCTTCGGCGGCCACCAGGAGTTCTGCCGGCTCATCAACGCCGACCCGGAGGGCCACCGCCGGTGCGAAAACTGCGACGCCCAGGCCGTGGAGGCCTGCGCCGCCGCGGGAGGGATATACCGCTACCGGTGCCATCTGGGCCTGTGCGAGGCGGCGCTGCCCCTGGTGGAGAACGGGGTGCCCATCGCCTATCTCTCTTTTGGACAGTATTTGGATAATTCGCCAAAGGAAAGGCAGTGGGAGCGTACCGAAAAGGCCGCCTCTTGGTTCGCCGGTGACAAAAAAGCACTAAGAGAGGCCTTCTGGCAGCTGCGGCAGTACTCCTTCCAGGAGACCACCGCCTACGCCGATATCCTGAAGGCCCTCACCGCCTATATCCTCCAGGAGGGCATCATCCGCTCGGCGGAGTATACCGACGGCCAGCGGCTGGAGCTGTACCTGGACCAGCACTACCGGGAGAACCTGTCTCTTAAAAAGATCGCGGGCGACCTGCACATGGGCACTACAAAGCTCTGCGCCCTGGTAAAGAGCCTGCCGGAAGGCGGCACCGTGGGCCAGGCCATCGCCCGCCGGCGCATCCGGGAGGCCTGCATGATGCTCCGCAGCGGGGACGCGCCCATCTCCGCCGTGGCCGAGGCGGTGGGCTACAGCGACTACAATTATTTCACCAAGGTCTTCCGGGCCGCCGTGGGCATGACCCCCAGCGCCTATCGGAAGGCCAACCGGCATTGAATTTGTAGGTTTGTCACAATTTGTGCAGTTAGACAAGTTCTGACGGAATATATTTCTATTATTCGTTTGATTTTGCTATTATATGGGCCGCAAGTCCGGTACAATGAAGCTGCCGGGACTATGCAGCCCATATTTCGTGAGAAAGGGCAGGCGCTTCGGCCTGTCTTATCTTATAAATTTTTTAAAGGAGATCAACGAACATGAAGAAGATCATGGCAATGCTTCTCGTGCTGGTCATGGTGTTCGCTCTGGGCACCACCGCCTTTGCCGACGGTGAAAAGACCGAGCTGAACGTCATCATCTCCCAGTACGGCAACAACACCCAGGAGTGGTGGGACGGCGTGTTCGTCCCCGGCTTCGAGGAAGCCCATCCCGAGATCGACCTGACGGTGGAGATCGTCTCCTGGAACGACCTGTACACCGTGGTCGCCAACCGCATCACCAATGACGACGCCCCCGACATCCTCAACATCGACACCTTCGCCGACTATGTGGCCGACGATCTGCTGATGCCCGCCGAGGACTACACCTCCGAGGACCTGAAGGCGAAGATCATCCCCAGCTTCTGGAACGCCAACGAGCTGGACGGCACCGTGTGGGCCCTGCCCATCCTGGCCTCCGTCCGTTCCCTGTTCTACAACAAGGACATCCTTGAGGCCGCCGGCGTCGAGCCCCCCACCACCTGGGACGAGGTGAAGACCGCCTGCGAGGCCATCAAGGCCTATGACCCCGACATCATCCCCTGGAGCCTTGACGTGTCCTCCGACGAGGGCCAGGCTGCTTTCGGCTACTACACCTGGAACAACGGCGGCGGCTTCGTTGACGCCGACGGCAACTGGGCTCTGAACAGCGAGGCCAACGTGGAAGCCCTCAACTTCATCAAGGAGATGGTGGACGCCGGCTACTGCTATCCCGATCCCATGAACGCCACCCGTTATCCCCAGCAGGACGCCTTCAACGCCGGGTCCCTGGCGATGATGATCGGCCCCTGCAACATGATCAGCGCCACCTCTGAGGTCAACTACGGCGTCGCCCCCATGCCCACCAACGGCGGCAACAGCCCCGTGGCCTTCGGCGTGTGCGACCGTCTGATGGCCTTCAAGGATGACGACGCTCCCGATCAGGAAGCCCGCACCGCCGCCATCAGCGCGTTCTTCGATTACTTCTACGATCAGGAAGTGTACTCCGAGTACATGGTGTATGAAGGCTTCCTGCCTGTCACCAGCGACTCCTCCGCGTACCTGCCTGAGAACGCTTCCAGCTTCAACAAGTGCGAGGCCAACGGCGGCACGCCCGGTGAGAACGACTACTTCGCCACCTGGTGCGGCATGCTGGCCGACTGCGACTTCTATCCTGCCTCCCGCGCCGAGTGGATCGACGTGAAGCAGGGCGTCATCGACGCCGAGCAGCAGGTTCTGGAAGGCGCCGACGCCCAGGAGGTCCTGGATTCCCTCCAGAGCGACATCGCCGGCTAAAGCTACATAGCGCGCGACCCTGTAAAGCATTTTTCGGGGGCCGGACAGAGGTCCGGCCCCCCTTTCCAATAGCCATATCCCTCATAGCGGAAAAGGGGGCAGAAAATGAAAAAGCGTACCCTGAAAAAGGTGGAGCCCTACCTGTGGATGACGCCCAGCATCATATTGATGCTGTCGATGATCGCCGTGCCGGTGATCACCGTGTTCCGGCTGTCCGTGTCGGACATCAGCCGCTCCGGCGTGGTCAAGGGCTTTGCCGGCCTGGAGAATTTCCAGGCCATCTTCTCCTCGTCCAAGTTCTGGCACACCCTCCAGAACACCCTTGTTTGGACGGTGGTGGTGGTGGGCATGTCCACGATTTTGGGCTTCATCATCGCCATGGTGCTCAATCAGAAATTTGCAGGCCGGAAGATCGTCCGGGCCATCGTGGTCTTCCCCTGGGCGACCAGCCTGATCATCCAGTCCATCGTCTGGAAATATATCATCACCGCCGACTTCGGTTCCCTGAACCTGATCCTGCGGAAGCTCCACATCATCAGCCGGAACATCAACTGGACGCCCAACGCCACCGCCTACTTCGCCTGGGAGTGCTGGATAGGCATATTCGTCACCGTCCCCTTCGTCACCTTCTGCGTGCTCTCGGGCCTGCAGAGCATCGACGACACCTACTATGAGGCGGCGGAGATCGACGGGGCCGGCTTCTGGAAGAAGCTGACGAAGATCACCCTGCCGCTCTTAAAGCCCAGCCTCACGGTGAGCACGGTGCTGAACATCATCTACGTGTTCAACTCCTTCCCCATCATCTGGACTATCACCAAGGGCGACCCGGCGGACAAGACCCATACCCTGGCGACGTACCTGTATAAGCTGGCGTTCACCAACGGGCGCATGGGCCAGGCGGCCGCCGTGTCCGTGGTGGGCTTCGTGATACTGTGTATATGCGCGGGCGTGTACATGGTGCTGAGCCTCAAGGCGGAAAAGGAGGATCAGCTATGATGGGCCACAGAAAGAAAAATCCCTGGACAAGGGTGCTGCTGTACCTGTTCGTATTCGTGCTGTGCATCGTCATCCTCTACCCCTATTTCGTCATGTTCACCACCGCCGCCAAGACCCGTGAGGAGATGTACGCCCTGGATATGACCATCCTCCCCAAGGAGTGGAAGTGGTCCAACTTCGTGGACGTGTGGAGCCAGGCGCCTATCCTGCGGTATTTCTTAAACTCCGTCATCGTGGCGGGCGGCGCCACCTGCATCGCCATCCTGTGCGGCATCCCGGCGGCCTACGCCATGAGCCGCATGCGCTTCAAGGGCAAAGGCGTCTTCCTGGGCGCGGTCATCATGAGCCAGATGTTTGCGCCGGTGGTGCTGCTGATGGGCATCTACCGGCTGATGCTGGACCTGAAGCTGACCAATAACCTGCTGGGGCTTATCCTATTGAATGCCGCATTCAACCAGGCCTTTGCCATATGGCTGCTCCGGGGCACGTTCCTGTCCATCTCCCCGGAGATGGAGCAGGCGGCCAAGATCGACGGCTGCAACACCATGGGCTCCCTGGTGCGGGTGCTGCTGCCCATGGCGGCGCCGGGCATCGTGACCACGCTCATATTCGTGTTCATCAACGCCTGGAACGAGTACACCATGGCCCTGACCCTCATCAGCACCGACGCGTTCAAGCCTATCACCGTGGGCATCAACGTGTTCAACGGCTTCAACATGATCCAGTGGCAGTACATGTTCGCCACCAGCATCTTCGCCACCATCCCGGTGATCATCCTGTTCCTGTGCATCGAAAAGCACCTGGCCTCCGGCCTCACCGCCGGCGGCGTCAAGGGATAAGGCCAAAATAAAGTAAGGCCCCCAGAACCGTTGGTTCCGGGGGTCCGCTTTTCTAGGGCTCCCATGCGAGCCCAGCGCAGCGGGTCGCATGGGAAGAAGGAAGAACGGCTCTGGCCGATGATGTAGCCTCGCTTGCGAGGATACAGAATCTCCAGAGCCGTTCTGACGTGGTGACCTGGCGGGGACTCGAACCCCGGACCCACTGCTTAAAAGGCAGTTGCTCTACCGCCTGAGCTACCAAGTCATGTGAAATTAAAATGGCAGGGACGGCGGGATTCGAACCCACTATATCAGAGTCAAAGTCTGAAAGTCAAACGGCCGCTTCCTGTTGGGCCACGGCCTCTCCCGGCTCCTCGGATTTTTCGTTATCACACTTTTTATCACACTCTTTTTTCCGCAGCTTCTCGTAAAACTCGTCGAGGGCCTTGGTGGCGTCGTCCACAACGTCGGGCGTGGTGTCGATGTAGTATTTGCTGGTCACGGAAACATCGCTGTGCCCCATGAGGTATTTTGTCGCATTGAGAGGCACCTTGGCCCGCTGCTGATCGGTGCCATAGGTATGCCGCAGACTGTACGGCACAAGGTCGTTCCAGTTCTCCTCCGACTCCAGGAGCGGGTTTACCTCGTAACAGTGCTTCACGATCTGGTTCCGGTATACCTCTGCGCCCATGTGGATGTCCAGTTCACGCTTGAAATTCAGCCAGAGACAGCGCAGGGAGCCCGCCGTGTGCCGCTTCTTTCCCTTCGGCTGCAGGAGGACGTACTGGAAATCTCCGCCCTTTGGCTTCACAAGGCGGGCCCTGAGCATGTCCGGGATCCCCACGTCACGGGTGCCGCTGGCCGTTTTCGGCTCTTTGATGTTGGTGGTGCTGCCGGACTCTAGGGCTTTCGTGACATGGATGATCCCTTTTTTCAGGTCGATGTCCTTCCACTGGAGGGCGATGACCTCCCCGTTCCGCAGGCCGCAGCACATGACCAGGAGGACATACAGACCGGCCCGGTGCCACTGGGCCACTTCAAGGATGTTCTTTCGCTCGTACTCCGTGATGCTGTGCCGCTTTTTGGTGGGCGCCTTCGGGAGCTCCAAATCCTCGGCGGGGTCATAGGGGATCAGGCGGCTTTTCCGGGCCTGCTTAAACATGGCCTGCATGGTGATCTTGACCTTTTGGGCGGTGCTCTTGCTGGAATTTGCCCCATTCAAGATCCTTTTCAGGTGGGTGTCCCGCACGTCCTTTAGCTTCATGGAGCCGATGGCCGGCAGGATATAATTATCCAGCTTTTCGTGATACATCGCGGCGGACGCCTTCGTGATGTCCCGCGTGTCAATATATACTTCAAGCCACTCTTTGGCCCATTTCCTCACGGTGGTATTCCCGTCCAGCTTTTGGCCGTTCTGCCGGACCTCAAAGAGTATGCTATCCAGCTTCCGCAGCGCCTCGCGCTCGGTTTTCCCGTAGGCTTTATATCTTACTCCGTCTACCTGCTTTGTCTTTACGACGTATTTATACTTCCCCATAAAAGGCGCTCCTTTCAATTATCGGGGTTGAAATGTGCGCCTTCCGCATGGTATAATAAAGGCGCAAAGTTGGACAAGTGGTGTTGGCTCAATTTTGCGGCCCGTTCCGGGAGACCGGGGCGGGCATTCTTTTGTTGATTTTTGGAGATTCCTGTGATACTATGCTGACAAGCCACCTGTGTGGCCCGCGCTGTCGGTGAAGGTCAGCCCTCTCTTGCAGGGGGCAGCTTCTTGTCCCCTGATCTCTGGAAAGGGGGGCTGCCCATGAGTACATCCGAAGTCTTAGAGCTTTGCCTGGTAATCATAGGCATTTGCAGCCTGTTCATTCAGGCGAAAAAGAAGTGACCGCCGGCAACCCTGACAAGTTCGGCGATCACTTCAATGATCTCTAAGGGCTGACCGGAACCGGCAGCGCCTTTTTGTGCTTATAGTATAATCGCCATATATGAAATTGTCAAGCCGTCCCGGGAGACCGGGGCGGTATTTTTATTTTTGAAGGGCCTCCGCGACCCTGGCATATAGCTGGGCGGATATGCGGCCTTGGGTAAATTCATCCTTCCACTTCTGGGCGGCAGACTGTACTACGGCCTTTTCAATGGTGCTGTCCACTTCTGGGAATTTCTCTATCAGTCCCAACTCCAGCGCCAGGCGGTACATGTGCTTGCAAGGCATTTTGCGGTTGCGGAAGTCCGGGCATGTGCAGCCAGAGAGGTCGGTTTGATAAGGGACACTGGCGCTTCCCTGGATCTCGGCCCGCAGGGATGGGCGGTCAATCTTTACATCTTTCGCCTTTAGCTTCTCCGCGTTCAGGCGGTTCTTCACCTGGGTTGGTTCTATAAGGATGGTATTGTCCCAGCCATCAAATAACGGCTTCTGGGTGGTGTGATCCAGCCGGGTCCATTCGGGATGCTCCGCCTCTATGCGCAAGAGCTCATTTTTCATTTTGTCATACTCAACGTCTGAGACCAAGGGCGCATCGTTGTTATAGGCATCCTCCAGGACGCGCAGTTTCTCCACCAACTGATCATGTTCCCTGCTCGTATGGTCCATCGTTTTTCTCCCATTTATTACAAATCAATTAGCTTTTTCCAAACCGGAAGAAGCGTTATTTTTTTCCGAGTAGGACCGGACAGCCATAGCCATGGTTTGCAGGATGTACTCTTTCCCGGCGGTGGAGAGGCGGCGGTAGTTCAATATAAGGCTTTCTTCTGCCTCTGAAAGATCCGCGACGATTCTGCCGGTGCCTTTTTGAGGCTGAAAACCAAATGCTTCATCTACAGACACGCCAAGGATAGAGAATAACTCAAATAATGTGTTGGCATCCGGCTGTGAGCGCCCTATCTCCCAATTTGCGATAGTCTGCTGGGGACGCCCAATCCTTGCGGCTACCTGCGCCTGTGTGAGGTCGGCATTGACCCGACAGCGTTTGATAACGAGGCCGATTTCTTCTTTAGTCATGTCAAGCCCCCCTTTTTTTACTGTATTGTAACAGCGACAAGCGGAAAAATCAATACAAAAAACGCAAAAAATGAGTACAAAAGTATTGACAACCCAATAAATGGGTGCTAATATGCAGATATACCCAAAAATTGAGTAAAGGAGTGGCAAAGATGCCCGACGTGGATGTGAGAGACGGAATTAGGCCGGCCATCGAAGCGAGCGGAAAAAAGCGAATTTTCATTGCTGGTCAGGCCGGAATGACGCGGCAGCAGCTTTGTGATATAGAGAGCAAGCGCAGGAAGCTTGAAGCTAATGAGATGTTTGCCCTGTGCCGTGCCATCGGTACGACGCCAGATGCTCTCTACGAGGCAGCGACCAAGACGATCCCAACGCTGGGACAGTGACCGCAAGAAGGGAGCCAACACCAATAAATATCGCGCCAACGGCGCGCGGGAAGGAGGTTTGAACAGGGATGACAAGGGAAGAAAGGCTTGCTGTTGAAGAGTCTGTGCAGGAGATCAAGCGGAAAGAGGCGGACAGCCGGCAGCGCGTAAAAGAGGCAGCCGCCGAGATATTGGAGGTATCCAGACGGCTGCATCTCACCTGGCGCGAGTTCGACCGCGCGCTTGAATCGGTCAAGTACTACGGGCACATCACTTGAACCGACTTAGATTGCGCTCAATGTCCCCGGCCTCCAGGCCGGAATAATAGGAAAAAGCAGAACAGAACGAATCATATAAAAATTCTTTCGTTTCCGTTTCTGGGTCGGCGGGCGAGTTTTCAAACTGTTCCGGGTCCGTTCTGAGAGCGTAATCCAGTTTTGTTTTTGCGTAGGCCAAAGCAAGGTCATAGGCGAGTTTCGACGCCTCGACCGTTTGTCCGTTGTAGGTGAACACATTAACCATATCATCACCCCCTTTCTCTGCTCCCAATATACCACGGGAGCGGGGCCGGGGCAAGAAGGGAGCCAACACCATTAAATATCGCGCCAACGGCGCGCGGGAAGGAGGTTTGAGCGGTGCTCAGCGATAAAGAAAAAAGCATCCTGGACAATGGCCGGGGCGTATAAGGAAGTATTTTTGAAATGGTACGGTGTAGTCCCATTGAGGGGCTGCACCGTATCCATTTTTCAGGCTGGAAGCCTTACATTCTGGGGGCTACGGCGCATTTCCTCCATGATCTGGACTATCTCCTGTTCTGTCGGCAGGTCTATCAACCCTACTGCGGTGAAGTAGATGTCCACCTTGACACGATTGTGTTTATGGGGCTTCTCACTCTTATGGACCTCTATTCGCTGTATCAGAGAGTTCACTATGGTCGGCGTGAGTTCTTTCAGTTCCGTGCATTGCCGCAGGGTATTCAAGAGCATCTGCACGTCCACCTTCTTCTGCTCCGCCTCCCGGAGCGTCTGCTCACCATCTGCCACTGTCTTCTCCAATTGCTTCTGCTCATCCTCATAACTGGCCGCCATCCGCGCGTATCGCTCATCGCTTATCTTACCGGCTATATTGTCCTCGTAAAGCCGGGAGATAAGCATATCCAACTCCCGGATGCGCTTATGCCCATTCTCCACGGTTCGCCGCAGCTTCTGCCATTCCGCTTTCTGCTCCACAGCGGTTTTCTTCTCCAGCAGGTACAGAAAAACAGGTTCATAACGATGGACAAAATCTGCCAGGTATCGGACGGCCTCGAACACGATCCGCTCCAATACCACATTTCGGATGAAGTGGACCTGACAGGTGCCTCGCCCGGACTTGTAATTGGAACAGCGAAAATGCTCCTGGTTGGGCTTCAGGCTCTTTGCCGCGCAAAAATGCAGCTTGGCCCCGCAGTCGGCGCAGAACACGAGGCCGGAAAACAGGCTCGTCCTGCCGGTGGCTGTTGGTCTGCGGCGGTTCTCCCGCAGCTCCTGTACCCGGAGCCACATATCCTCGGAGATGATGGCCTCTTGGGTGTTGGGTATGATCTGCTGCTCTTCCGGGGAGCGGTATATCACCTTATGGACCTTGTAGCTGACGGTGGTGGAGAGAAAGTTCACGGTACAGCCCGTGTACTGGCGGTTGGCAAGGATGTTCTCGACGGAGGAATCAGACCAGCGGTATGGGTCAGCAGGCGGCGGATTGCTTGCCGCTCTGCCAATGGAGTTGTAGTAGGCGGTCGGGGTCAGTATCCGCTCCTTCTCCAACTGGCGGGCGATCTGCATGGGCCCACGCCCCGCAAGGCACAGCGCGTATATCTTCCGCACCACCTCGGCGGCGGGTTCGTCGATATACCATATCTCCCGGTTATCCGGGTCTTTCTTATACCCATAGGGGACGACCGGGGACACCCGTTTGCCGTTAGCGGCCCGCATTTGTTGAACGGCCCGTATCTTCTTACTGGTCTGCGCGGCGTACCATTCGTTGAAGATGTTATTGAAGGGCATCATCTCTGTGCCGCTCTCCCGGAGCGTGTCCACATTCTCCTGGATGGCGATGAATCGGACGCCCAGCGTGGGGTACTTTATCTCCAGGTACTCGCCCACCTCCAAATAGTTGCGGCCAAAGCGGGACAGGTCTTTGACGATCACGGTACTGACAGCGCCGTCCTCCACCATCTGCTGCATCCGCAGGAAGTCGGGCCGGTCAAAGGTCGTACCGGAGATACCGTCGTCCACGAAGAACTGCGGGTGCAGAAAGCCGTTTTTCTTCGCGTAGGCCATCAGTATCTCCTTTTGAGACGAGATTTGTCAAGGGTATTTTCTGCATAATAGCCCTGGGCTGATAAACAAACGAATATCCTTTTGAGCAGTTGGTGATTATCTCTTATCTACAACGCTAGAAAAACCATTGAAGGATTGCGAACGACCCCACGACCGACTGACCGCCGGATGCGCCTGACACGTCCGGCGGCCGTTGATTTTACATGGATTTTACACTGCCGTGATAGTGGATTTTACAAATCGTCAATATAATATAATCAGCAAACTGTTATAATGGACCAGTATAATTACTCCCAGTATTCCGCCCAACGCCAGATAGGAGGCGCCATGGACCTTATGTATCAGCTGATCGCCCTGCTGGGCGGGCTGGCCATGTTCCTGTACGGCATGCGCATCATGGGCGACGGCCTCAAAAGCTGCTCCAGCGGTGCCATGCGTTCGGCGCTGGCCAAGGTGACGGCGAGGCCCGCTTTGGGCTTCATCCTGGGCATGTTCGTCACCTGCATGATCCAGAGCTCCCACGCCACCATCGTGCTCACGGTGGGCCTGGTGGGCGCGGGATTTCTCACCTTCCGTCAGTCCATCGGCGTCATCCTGGGCGCCAACGTGGGCACGGCCATCACCGCCCAGATCATCCGGCTCATGGATGTGGAGAGCGGCGCCACGGGGCTTTTGTACATGCTCAACGCGGAGAATCTCGCGCCCCTGGCCCTGATCGCCGGCATCGTGATGATCATGTTCGTGAAAAAGAGCGCCGCCAAAAGCGCCGGCTCCATCGCTGTGGGCTTCGGCATCCTGTTTATGGGTCTCATCTATATGCGCGACGCGGTCAGCGGCCTGAGCGATACCGTGGGCGGCCTTCTCATGAAGCTGGAGGGGAACTATGTCCTCGGCTTCCTCACCGGTGCGGCCGCCACCTGCGTCATCCAGAGCTCCTCCGCCGTCATCGGCATTTTGCAGTCCTTCGCCAGCTCCTTCGGCCTGCGGCTGTGCGGCATCGTGGCGGTGATATTGGGCGTGAATATGGGCGACAGCCTCTCGGCCTATTTGGTCTGCCGGATAGGGGCAAAGCCCGAGCAGGTCCGCACGGTGACAGTGCATGTGATCTACAACATCTGTGCGGCGCTGCTGGTGACGGCGGTGCTGGCCGCAGGCCGGGCCACGGGGGTCATCGGCGACGGACTGTGGAACACCATGCTGGACTCCGGCGGCGTGGCCAACGTCCACGGCCTGTTCAGGCTTGTGCCGGCGGTGCTGCTGCTTCCTATGTCCGGGGTGTTCGCCCGGGTGGCGGAAAAGCTGGTGCCGGACAAGCCCATGGACCCGGAGGAACAGGACATCGAGGAGGGCCTGCGGGAGCTGGACAGCCACCTCATCTCCAACCCCGCCGTAGCCCTGGACCAGGCGGCACACCTCATCGGCCACATGGCCTCTGTGGCCCGGGACAACTACCAGACTGCCGCCGGACAGCTCTTTGGATACGACGGAAAAAAGGCGGAGAAGGTGGACCAGCGGGAGGCGCTGCTGGATAGGATGGCGGACGCCACCAATCAGTACATCGTCAGTCTCTCCCCCTATATCACCCTGGCCGCCCATACCCGCAGCCAGAACTTCCTCATCAAGGCCCTCAACTGCTTTGAGCGCATCGGCGACCTGGCCCAGAACATCCAGCACGACGCCCTGCGTCTGGCGGAGAGCGGTGAGACCTTCTCGCCCCAGGCTCGGACGGACCTGCAGGGGTCCATCGCCGTGGTGGGCGATATCCTGACCCTCACCGTGGACGCCTTCCTGAAGAACGATTTGGGGGCGGCCCGGGCGGTGGAGCCCCTGGAGGAGGTCATCGACGACGTCATCGAGGTCATGAAAGCCCGCCATGTGGAGCGGATGACCGCGGGCACATGCGGCGTGACGGCCGGTATCCAGTACCAGAATATCCTCCAGAACCTGGAGCGCGTGTCCGACCAGTGCTCAGACCTGGCGATCTATATGCTCAGCCGGGACGACACGGCCATCAGCGGCCAGGAGCACCGGTATCTCCACGAGCTGCACCACTCCGACAACGCCGCCTACCGGGAGATGTTCCGGGCCGACTATGAAAAATATTTCCGCCAGCTTCATCTGGACGCCCAGGCAAAGGAAAAATAAACAATATTACGGCACACGGCTGGCTCCATATGGGCCAGCCGTGGTCGTCATATTACCATGTCGTGCGGTTCCGGCACAAGCCGGGAGCACGACCGGTATCTTAATGTATAATAGCGGCTTTGTCGCTATTTTACCATTTTCCATAGGGACAGCGGCTCCGCCGGGATGCCGCCCGCAGCTCCACATAGCACCCGCAGGCAAGGCATGTCCCCCGCTCCAGCCGGTCGCAGCTTTTGCAGGTGTCCAGCCGCGTTTTGTATATCTCCGGCGCGGCGCGGTCCCCGGCGGGGGTGCGCTCGATGTGCTCTTTCAGCGTGCGGATGTACGTGTCCTCGTCAAACTCCCGCAGCAGACACCGCAGGCAGCGGCGGGCGCTCATTGCAGCCGCAGCGCCGCCACGGAGCAGGGGGGCAGGTCGAATTCCACGCCCTTGTCCGTGACCTTCACGGCCAGCGGCGCCTCTTTCACCACCTCCGGCTCGTCGAAGGTGTTGTGGGCATGGGCCTCCGCCGCGAGAAGCGTGCCGGTCACGGAGGCCGGGTCCAGGCCGGTGAGCGACACGTGTTGCCCCTCCGTCAGGGAGAGGTTCGCCGCCGTCACGGTGACAGCGCCGTCCCCGCCGAGAGAGGCGGAGGCATGCAGCGCCGGGACCTGGGCGTCCCGGCTGCCCGCCGTGCCCGCGCCGGCGACGGTGAGGGGGAGGAGCCGGGCCCCCTGGTGGTCCCGGTACATGCGGAACACATGCCAGGTGGGGGTTCGGATCATGCGCGGCCCCTCGGTGAGCAGCACGGACTGGATCACATTCACCATCTGGGCCAGGCACGCCAGGCGCACCCGGTCGCAATGGCTGTTGAAGATGTTCAGCGTCACCGCGGCCACCAGGGCGTCCCGCATGGTGTTCTGCTGATAGAGGAAGCCGGGGTTGGTGCCGGGCTCCACATCGTACCAGGCGCCCCACTCGTCCACCATCAGGCCGATGCTTTTCTCCGGGTCATACTCATTCATGATGGCGCTGTGCATGGCGATCAAGTCCTCCATGTACAGGGCCTTTTTCATGGTGATGTAATACTCGTCCTCGGTGAAGTCCGTGGCGCTGCCCTTATGGTCCCAGCCGCCGGGATGGACGTAATAGTGCAGGCTCAGCCCGTCCATATAGCCGTGGGCGCCGGGGGCCTGGGGGCTGGCATAGCAGGTATCCAGCACCCTGCGCGTCCAGTTCACGTCATCCACGTTGGGCCCGCCGCATATCTTTGCGATGGGGGCGGCGGGGTCGTATTGGCGCACATAGGTCTGGTAGCGCCGGTAGAGGTTGGCATAGTACTCCGGCGTCATGTTCCCGCCGCAGCCCCAGTTTTCGTTGCCCACGCCAAAGTAGTCCAGCCGCCAGGGCTCTTCATGGCCGTTTTGGGCCCGCAGGTCCGCCATGGGGGACACGCCGCCGAAGGTCATGTACTCCACCCACTCGCTCATCTCCCGCACGGTGCCGCTGCCCACGTTGCCGTTCACATAGGTCTTGCAGCCCAGCTGGCGGCACAGCTCAAAATACTCGTGGGTGCCGAAGGAGTTGTCCTCCGTCACGCCGCCCCAGTGGGTGTTGACCATCTTCTTGCGGCGCTCCCGTGGGCCGACGCCGTCCTGCCAGTGGTACTCGTCGGCAAAGCAGCCGCCGGGCCAGCGCAGCACGGGGACGTGGATCTCACGCAGGGCCTGGACCACGTCCGTGCGCATGCCGTTTTCGTTGGGGATGCCGCTGTCCGGCTTTACGAAAATGCCCTCGTAGATGCACCGCCCCAGATGCTCGGAGAAGTGGCCGTATATCTCCGGGGCGATCCGGCTCTGGGGATGGGACTTGTCGATGTGTATGGTCGCCATAAGGATACCTCCTTCAGTCGTCATAGGAGAAGATCGGGCGGCCGGCCTTGTCCCAGCGCAGGCGCATCAGCATGGCGTGCCGGTTGGGATTGTAGAGGGGATTGCCCACGATCTTCTCCTCCGTGCGGGCGTGATAGACCATGATGTCATTGCCCTGCTCGTCCACGGTGAAGCTGTTGTGGCCGGGGCCGAAGATGCCCTTTTCATAGTCGCTTTTCAGCACCGGCCAGCGCTCCTTTTTCCAGTTCAGAGGGTCCAGCAGGTCCGTGCCCTCTTTGGCCGTCAGCATGCCCAGGCAGTACTTTACCCCGGTCTCGGAGGCGGAGTAGGTGAGGTAGATATGGCCGTCGTGGTGGATGACGGCCGGGCCCTCGTCCACCCAGAAGCCGACCCGCTCCCAATCGTAGTCCGGGCCGGTCAGCAGCACCTGGACCGTCTCCAGGCTGGTGGGGGAGCTCATCCGGGCGATGTACAGGTTGGATATCTGCGCGCCGACACCCACCTTTTCCGCCCAGACATAGTAGTACCGTCCGCCGTCCTCAAAGACGGTGGCGTCCAGGGAGAAGGCCTCAAAGGAGAAAGGGTCGCCCTCGGCTCTTTTCATCTTGCCCCGCTCCACCCAGGGGTCATTTATGGGGTCGCCGCCCAGGCACTCCAGCACATAGGGCCGTATCGCCCAGATGTCGTCCTTGTCGCCGCCGGAGTAGTAGATATACCATTTCCCCTGCAGATAGTGCAGCTCCGGGGCCCAGATATGGATGGACATGATCCCGCTGTCGTGCTTGTGCCAGACCTCCGTCTCCTCAGCCTGGGCCAGGCCCGCCAGGGTGGGGGAACGGCGCAGGCGTATCCCGTCATACTCCGGCACAGAGGCGGTGAAGTAGTACATACCGTCCGTGTGGCGGTACACATAGGGGTCGGCCCGCTGGGGTATCCAGGGCTTGTTGAAGATCAGTCCGCTCATATGGCGCTCCTCCGGGTGCAATTATAATAATTTGTTTAAGAATTTTATCATGGAGGCGGCCATATTGCAAGGGCATGGACGGGGAAAGGCTATCCATCCAAAGTTGTACGGACAAATCTTTATCTGTTGTCAAAAATAATCAAATTTGAGGCTTGACGAGGGGGCTTTTTGTATGTTATGCTTGCATTGGAATGAGTGATGCTTTAAAACGGCAGATGGAATGCCTGCCCAGGGGAGCGGGCTTAAAGTCGGATTGTTGAGCGAGGAAAAGCTCATCAATATATATCATTAAGGAGGATGTACCCCAATGAAGAGAATCTTTGCGATGATCCTGGTTCTTTGCATGGTCCTCACCCTGGCCCCGGCCGCCCTGGCCGACGGCGGCGAGGTGACCAAGCTCACGATGTGGACGTTCATCGCCCAGCATCAGGAGTTCTTCGAAAAGGCGGCGGAGCGCTGGAACGCTGACAACCCCGACCGTCAGATCGAGATCGAAGTGACCACCCTTGGTTACGACGACATGCACAACAAACTGAAGGTCGCTCTGCAGGCCGATGAAGGCGCTCCCGACATCTGCGACGTGGAGCTGGGCCAGTTCCCCAACGTGCTTGCCTACAGCGACAAGCTGGTCGACCTGACCGACGCTCTGACCCCCTACATGGACGACCTGGTCAAGGCCCGTCTTGAGATCTATGCCAAGGACGGCAAGTACTATGGCGCCCCCCTGCACGTCGGCGCGATGGTCTCCTTCTACGACAAGGCCCTGCTGGAGTCCGCCGGCGTCAACTATGAAGACATCAAGACCTGGGATGACTGGTACAACGCGGGCGTCGCCCTGAAGGAAGCCGATCCCGACGCCTGGATGGGCACTGTCGAGACCAGCACCCAGTGGGTCGCCTCCCTGATGCTCGCCCAGCTGGGCACCGACTGGCAGGATGAGACCGGCACCGAGGCCCTGGTGAACACCGAAGAGGTGGCCAAGGTCATCGACACCCAGAAGTCCTGGCTCGAGGCCGGCATCTGCGAGACCTGCCCCGGCGGCCAGCCCGACACCGAGGAGGGCAAAGCCTACATCGCCAACAACAAGATCGCCAGCGTGATCATGCCCTTCTGGTTCATGAGCCGCTTCACCGATGAGATCGGCGAGTCCTGCAAGGACCGCTACGTCGTCGCTCCCGCTCCCGTGTTCGAGGAGGGCCAGATGCGCTCCATCGGCCAGGGCGGCACCGGCACGGTCGTCTATGCCAACGGCACGGACCCCGATCTGGCCGCTGAGTTCCTGATCTACGCCAAGATCGCCCCCGAAGGCGAGGCGCAGATCTGGGAGGTCCTGGGCTTCGACCCCTGCAACACCTCCATTTGGGACGACGACTCCATCATGAAGACCGACGACAACAAGTTCAACCAGTACTTCATCGGCTATCCCATCGACGCCCTGCTGCCCATGAAGGACGAGATCGGCTACATCCAGTCCACCTCCATCAGCCCCACCATCAACAACTACCTTGGCACCACTCTGTGGAACGAGGTCTATGTTGACGGCGTGGACACCGCTACCGCGCTGGAGGATGCTCAGGACGCCATTGAGAGCGATCTGTTCTGAGTTCGCAAAACCGTATACGCATGGGAGCCTCGCGCTCCCATGCGCCTTATATATCGCGCTCAACGCTCCGCGCATGAGCGGGCGGCGCGTCAAGTTCTGCGCGTAAGAGGGACGCGCATTGGAAAGGGGAAGTGAAATGATGCAAGCTCAGATGACGGTGAAGGCTGGGAAGAAGGAAGGGACGCGGATGCTCTTCCTGCTGATCATCGGCTTTGTCATCCTTGCCATCGGCATCGGGGCGCTGTTCTCCCTGCACGGCAAGGCCATCCGTTTTGATGAGGCATACGACCAGCACGGCGATCTCAGTGCGTTTTTCTTCGAGCCGCTGGAGGAGGGACAGAGCTACTCGGCGCTCCAGAGCCTTTGGCTGGCGGTGGTCCGCTACCGCCTGTGGATCATGCTGCTGGGACTGGCGTTTATGGTGGCGTTCGTGGCGATGAACAGGGCGCTGCTCTACAACCAGAAGATCGCGCCGTTCGTGTTCATCGCGCCGTTCGTCGTGACGTTCCTGCTGTTCTTTACATATCCTCTGCTCACCACGATCAAGATGAGCTTCCAGGAGGTAACAGGCGCGGGAAGCAAATTCATCGGCCTGACGAACTACAAAAACCTGTTCGCCAACAAAAACTTCCACACGGCCGTCAAAAACTCCGTGATATACATGGTGCTCACCTGCGCCATCCTGGTGCCGGTGCCCATGCTGCTGGCCTACCTGACGGAGTCCAAAATGGCCAAGACGGGCGGCCTGTTCAAGACGGTGGCGTTCATGCCGGTGCTGTGCTCCGTCGTGGTGGCCGGTATCATCTTCCGGATGATGTTCTCCGAGCTGGACGGCGCCATGATGAACCAGCTTCGCGGCCTGTTCGGGCTGGAGCCCATCGCGTGGCTGAAGACCGCGGGCGGGTCCATGTTCGCCATGGTCCTGCTGTGCTTCTGGCGGTGGACGGGCATGAATATGCTGTATTACATGGCGGGCCTGAAGTCCATCCCCACGGAGCTCTATGAGGCCGCCACCATCGATGGCTGCACCAACTGGCAGAAGTTCACCAAGATCAGTCTGCCGCTTTTGAAGCCCACCACGATCTACGTTCTGACCATCTCTATCTACGCGGGCCTTTCGATGTTCACCGAGAGCTACATGATCTTCGGTGGCAACAACTCCCCGAAGAACTACGGCCTGACCATCGTGGGCTACCTGTACCGCTACGGCTTTGAGCAGGTGGATCGCTTCGGCTTCGCCTCCGCGGTCGGCCTGGTGCTGCTGGTCGGCGCTATGATCGTCACGCTGCTGCAGCTGCGGATCACCGGCGTGATCGGCAAGAAGAAGGAGGACTGAGCATGAACGAGAAGGTCGGACGTCGTCCTGTCGGCACGGTGCTGCTGACGGTATTCTTCGCCATTTTATGCATCCTGTTCATCATCCCGCTGTACGCGCTGCTGCTGGGCACCTTCAAGGGCGGCGCGGAGCTGTTCGTCAGCGGCCTGAACCTGAACCCCACTTTCGAGCTGCTGCATCTGAAGGCCTGGCGGTATCTGTTCACCGGCGTCATGTCCAACGGGGAGTATAACCCCCACAACTACTTCATCTGGTACCGCAACAGCCTTATGATCGTGCTGGTGCAGGGGGGCCTGACGCTGCTGCTGTCGTCCATGGTGGCCTATGGCTTTGCCAAGTACGATTTCAAGGGCAAGAACGCGCTGTTCATGTGCGTGCTGCTGGTGATGATGGTGCCGCTGGAGATCCTGATGCTGCCCATGTACACCCAGATCAACGCCATGGGCCTGCGCAACACCTATGCGGGCGTCATGCTGCCCTTCCTGGTCAACATGAGCGCGGTGTTCTTCTTCCGGCAGTTCCTTTCCGGTGTGCCCAAAGACCTGATCGAGACGGCGCGGCTGGACGGCTGCACGGAGTACGGTATCTTCTTCCGCATCGTGATGCCCATCATGAAGCCGGCCTATGCCTCCATGGCGGTGCTTACCGGCATGGGCGCGTGGAACGCGCTGCTGTGGCCGATGCTGGTCATCTCCGACGCGAACAAGTATACCGTCCCCATCGGTCTGAACACCCTGTGGTCCCCCTACGGCAACAACTACGATCTGATGATCACCGGCTCCTGCTTCGCGATACTGCCGCTGCTGCTGATATACCTGTTCGCACAGCGCTTCATCGTCGAGGGCATGACCGCCGGCGCGGTCAAGGGCTGACCTATGCGGCGGGTCAAGTGGCTTGTCCTTGCGGTCACGATAGTCATGATGCTGGCGTCGCTTGCAGCGGCGCCAGCTGAGACCGCCGAGGTCAGATTCAAAAATGTGAGCGTCCACGACCCCTCCGTGCTGCGCACGGAGGACGGCCGGTTCTATATCTACGGCAGCCATATGCAGGCCGCCTGGTCGGATGACCTTGTCAATTGGAAGATGTTCTCCAAGCTGGACAAGTGCGCTTTGCAGCCTGAGTACGCCGTGGAATTCAACGAGGCCATGACCTGGGCGCAGACCGGCACCTTCTGGGCGCCGGACGTGATCCAGCTTGCGGACGGGCGGTACTATATGTACTACTGCTGCTGCGAGGGCTCGTCCCCGCTGTCGGCGCTGGGCCTTGCGGTCAGCGACAGCCCCGAGGGGCCCTTTGAGAACGTGCAGATACTCCTCAAGAGCGGGGAACCCGGCTACGACGCGACCCGGTATCCCAACGCCATCGACCCCTGCGTGTTTTTTGATGCCAGCGGTGAGCGGCTGTACATGGTGTACGGCTCCTACTCCGGGGGCATTTTTCTGTTGGAGCTGGACCCGGAGACGGGCCTGATCCTGGACGGGCAGGAGCCCTATGGCATACACCTGCTGGGCGGCAACCACAGCTGCATCGAGGCGCCCTACATCGTCTATAACGAGCAGACGGGGTATTATTACCTCTTCCTCTCCTTCGGCGGGCTGGAGGTCAACGACGGCTATAACATCCGGGTGTGCCGGTCCAAAGATGTGGCCGGCCCCTATGAGGACGCGGCGGGCCAGTCCATGCTGGAGTGCAAGTGCGCCCCCGGGAACTTCTGGAACAACGACGACATCGCCCCCTACGGCACCAAGCTGATGGGCGGGTATCTGTTCGCGCCCCTGGCGGGGGAGAACAGCGACCGGGAGAGCATCATCCGCTCCCCGGGCCACAACAGCGTCTATCACGACGAGGACGCCGACCGCTGGTTCATCCTGCACCACACCCGCTTTGCCGGCAACAGCGGCCGCTATATCGTGCAGGTGCGGGAGATGTTCTTCAACGACGCGGGCTGGCCCATGGTGGCGCCCACCCGCTATGTGCCGGACGCGGAGGATAAGGCCGAGCTCCGGCTGGACGGGACGTTCAAGCTCCTGCGCCATGAGCAGGACGTGAATCTGACGGAGCATGTGTCCGTGGCGGCGCAGTTCGCCCCGGACGGGACCATCACCGGGGAGGCGGAGGGCCAGTTCACCGCCGCCGGAGACGGGAAGATAGAGCTCACCGTGGACGGGGTGCATTACACCGGCCTGTGCTACGTGGGCTATGACGAGGTCCAGGAGGCGTTCGTGACGTGTCTGACGGCCATGTCCGACAGCGGCGGGGCGCTCTGGGCCATGCGGGCGACCGGACAGGACTGAGCCGGGGACGGAGAAGAGCTATCATGAAAAAAGCAAGCATCATATTGGATAAAGATTACCGTATCGGTCAGATCGACCCCAGGATATACGGCTCCTTTATCGAGCACCTGGGCCGGGCGGTATACGGCGGCATCTATGAGCCGGGCCATCCCCAGGCGGATGAGAACGGATTCCGGAAGGACGTGCTGGAGCTGGTGCGGCGCATCGGCGTGCCCATCGTGCGCTATCCCGGCGGGAATTTCGTCTCCGGCTTCCACTGGGAGGACTCCGTGGGACCGAAGGAGGCCCGGCCGAAGCGGCTGGACCTGGCCTGGTTCACCACCGAGACCAATCAGGTGGGCATGCACGAGTTTTACGACTGGGCAAAGCGGGCCGGGGCGGAGGTCATGTATGCCATCAACCTGGGCACCCGGGGGCCGGAGCAGGCCCGGGATGTGGTGGAGTACGCAAACCACCCCGGCAGCAGCAAATTCTCCGACATGCGCATCGCCAACGGCCGGAAGGAGCCCTTCAACATCAAGCTCTGGTGCCTGGGCAACGAGATGGACGGCCCCTGGCAGATGGGCCGAAAGACCGCCTATGAGTACGGCCGCACCGCGAACGAGGCCGCCAAGATGATGAAGTGGGTGGACCCGTCCATCGAGGTGGTGGCCTGCGGCTCCTCCAGCTCCGAAATGCCCACCTTCGGCGACTGGGAGCTCACCATGCTGAACGAGTGCTACGACAACATCGACTATGTGTCCCTGCACCGCTATTACGGCAATCCCACCAACGATACCCCCGGCTTCCTGGCCCGGGCCATGGACATGGACGACTTCATCCATACGGTGGTGTCCATATGCGACGCGGTGAAGGGCAAGAAGCACAGCAAGAAGACCGTGAACCTCTCCTTCGACGAGTGGAACGTGTGGTATCACTCCAACGAGCAGGATGAGGAGATATGGAAGCGGGAGAAGTGGGGCCCGGCGCTGCCGCTCCTGGAGGACGTCTATAACTTCGAGGACGCGCTTTTGGTGGGCAGTATGCTCATCACCTTGCTTCGCAACGCCGACAGGGTGAAGGTGGCGTGTCTGGCCCAGCTGGTGAATGTGATCGCCCCCATCATGACGCGAAACGGCGGCGGCTGCTGGGCGCAGACCATTTTCTGGCCCTTTATGCACGCATCAACGTATGGCCGGGGCACGTCGCTCCGGGCGCTGGTGAAGACGCCGGTATACGACTGTAAGGATTATGAGGCTGTGCCCCTCATTGACGCTACGGCCACGCAGGCGGAGGACGGTTCTGTGACCCTGTTCTGTGTGAACAGATCCATGAAAGCGGACTTTGCCCTGGACGTTGACCTGCGGTCCTTCGGCGCGCTGCGGCTTTCGGAGCATATCGTGCTGCACCACGACGACGTGAAGGCCGTCAATACCGAGGATAAGCCGGACAATGTGGCCCCGGCGGCCGGCCCCGGTGGGACCGTGGACGGTGGCCGGGCCAGCGTCCATATCCCGGCCCTGAGCTGGAACGTCATCCGCTTTACAAAGGCGTGACCGCCAAGACCAAATGAAAACGCCCGGAATGCAGTGATATGCTCCCTTTATGGAAGACAGTGAAAAAGACACTGCATCCATGGAGGGAGCATTATTATGGGCAAAAAGATCAGCAGCGAGGAGAAGTATAAAATCGTAAGACAAATTCTTTGCGGAGAAATGAGTGGGCGGTACGCAGCGAAGATCATGGGAGTACATCCGTCCAGCGTAGAGGGGTGGATACGGCTGTATGAATCGGAAGGCGCAGCAGCTTTGGAGCGGAGCGGACGGAACCGCGGCTACAGTGCCGAGACAAAACAGGCGGCTGTGGAGGAATACCTGACCGGGAAGGGGAGCTTGAACACAGTCTGCAAGAAATATCATATTCGGGCAAGTGTAACGCTCAGAGACTGGATAAAGGTATATAATGCTCATGGAAGATTCACCTCGAAAAAGACGGGAGGGAGCTACATGAGAACGTCACGAAAGACGACACAGGAAGAACGCTTGAAGATAGCAAAGGAATGCCTGGAGAACGGCAAGAACTATGGAGCAATAGCGCTGAAACACCAGGTCAGTTACCAACAGGCGCGGACCTGGACGCTCCGCTATGAGGAACAGGGCGAGGCGGGACTGGAGGACCGGCGTGGGAAACGAAAAGCATCCCAGGAGCCACGGACGGAGTTGGAGCGGCTGCAAATAGAGAACGAGCGGCTGAAACATGCCCTCTACATGGCGGAGATGGAGCGCGACCTACTAAAAAAATTGGAGGAGGTAGAAAGGAGGGATACCTCTCACAAGTAAGGCAAGGGCATATCTATACAGCGATCCGGGAGTGCCATGAGGAGAAGGACTATCCTATTGACAAAGCGTGTGAGATATTACATGTCTCGCGGGCGGCCTACTACAAATGGGCCTCCGGCAAGGTAAGCAGACGGACAGCCCAAAATGAGGAGCTTGCAGGGTTCGTTGAGCACATCCACAACGAGTCCCCGGATAAGGGGTACCGGCGTATTCGGGATGACTTGGAACACGACTATGGCGTCCACGTCAACGACAAGCGAGTGCTTCGTATATGCCGGGCAAAGGATATACGGTCCACAGTCAAGTATGCCAGTCACAGCTGCACCAGGCATGCCAGCAATCCGCAGTACATAGCCGAAAACCTGCTGGACCGCCAATTCCATGCAGACAAGCCCAATGAGAAATGGCTCACAGATGTGACAGAGTTCAAGTGGTATGAGGGCATGGAGACACACAAGCTGTATCTCAGCGCCATTCTGGACCTGTATGACCGGCGTATCGTCTCCTATGTGATAAGCGAACGAAACGACGATCCGCTGGTATTCAGGACCTTTGACAAAGCGGCAGCGGCCAACCCAGATGCGCATCCCCTGTTCCATAGCGACCGGGGGTTCCAATACACGCACAGGGCGTTCCACCAGCGGCTCGAAAAGGCGGGCATGACGCAGAGCATGTCCCGTGTGGCTCACTGCATAGACAACGGTCCCATGGAGGGCTTCTGGGGCATTTTGAAACGGGAGCGTTACTATGGAAAGCGATTTACCAGCAAGCAAGCCCTCTTCCAGATGATCCAAAGCTATATCTGTTATTACAACACTCGGCGCGTGCAGCGCAATCTCGGCGTCCTCACGCCGCTGGAAAAGCATTATAGCTACTTGGTAGCATAAAAGCAGCCAGCAGTTTCCTGCTGGCTGGGATAAATCCTTATTCTTTTTCATTGTCCTCTTGACGGGTCGCAGTTCACAGATACGCATTCCGGGCGTTTTTTATGATTTTAAAAATCAGCGGGCCGTCGTTTTTCCGTCTGTCTCCTTCACCGGCGTTTGGTCCTTTTCCAGCTGCGCCATGACCGGGCGCAGCAGCAGACTGCAGAGCAGATTCAAAACGGAGAAGCCGATGATGGACCATATCAGCGACCAGCGGAGGAATGTGGCGGGCGAGAGATAGGCGACCGCAAAGGGAAATACGGTGAGGATCACCAGGCAGAGGGTCTTGGGGAGCTTCGCGCCCGCCAGAAGAAGGGCGTTGCGGCAGTGGGAACGCAGGGTGTTCTCGTAGCGGACCAGAAGTGGGAACATGTAGCAGGCGACGGCGACCACCAGGACCGCGAACGCGGCCAGGCAGACCCGCAGCACCTGCGCCATTTGTCCGGTGAAATAGGTGTCGACCAGCACCAGATCAAAAACCGCGCAGGCGAAAAAGGCGAGCAGGATGACCCAGAGGACGGTAGCCTGGCGGAAGTTGTCCCGGAAGGCGCGGAAAAAGGTCTTGAAGACGCCGCTGTCCTCGTCCCGGACCATATTCTGCGTGATCTTTGTCATGGCGGCGAGAGAGGCCCCTGCCGTCACCACCGGCAGGCAGCACAGCACAAAGAGGATATTCGTGATAAAAAGATCGTACAAACGGCTCAAAAACCGCATGACAGGATTGTCCAGATCAAAAAGCTTTTTCATGGCTCATCTCTTTTCCCCAGGGCGCTAATATACTTGACTATATCCGCATTATATTCCCGTTTCCGGGCGCTGTCAAACAGACCGCGGCGGCGCGGTCAGCATGTCCGGGTCCAGACCTGCATCTCGCCGGGGGCGCGGTTGCCCCAGAAGCAGTAGGGGATGAAGGTCAGCTCCGCATCCGTCTCCTCCGGGGGCGTATTCCTGTACAGCGCCCCGTCCGCATCGGCTCTCAGCCGCTTTCCCCGGGCCCGTATGACGGTGGTGCCGCCCAGAAGCGCGGGGTCATATTCCTCGGTCAGCCCGGCGGCGGTGTCGATGGCCAGCGCCGCCAGGTCGCTTCCGTTGTCTGTCTCCTCCAGGCAGTAGACCAGCGGCCCCTTCATGACGGCCGCGCGGCCGGTGTCCGCCCGCAGCCGGGGGTCGGCCCAGACGAACCGGGGCGGCATGGCGAAGCGGTATTGGACCGTGTCGTCCTGCCAGGGGCCGTCCAGATACAGGTAGCCCTTTTCCAGCCGGGGGCGGACGGCTTCGCCGTTTCGCAGGACGGAGGGGTCCGTCCCATAGGCGGGCAGGCGAAGGGCCAGCGTCCCCTGGGCGGGGCCCTCCGCGTGGATGTGCAGGGTGATCTCCCCGGAGAAGGGGAAGGCCGTCTCGCACCGGATGGAGACCGGCACGCCGCCCAGACTGGCGGTGAACTCTCCGGCGAAGAACAGGTTCAGCCATATCCCGTCCGGGGCGGTCATCACGGCGTACTGGCCCAGGGAGGCGAAGGTGCGGGCGATGTTGGGCGGGCAGCAGGCGCAGCCAAACCACTTTTGCCGCACAGGCTTAACATGGGCCATGGAGGTCTCCTCCATGCAGTTGTCCGGCCAGACGGCGAGGGGATTGACGTAGAAAAATGCGTCGCCGGTGAGCGCCGCGCCCGCCGTGACCGTGTTCATCAGCGCCCGCTCCATGGTGTCGGCGTATTTCCCGTCCCGGGTGTTTTGCAGCATCCGGCGGCAGAACATGGCAAGGCCGATGGAGGCGCAGCTCTCGGCGTAGGCGGAATCATTGGGAAGGTCAAAGTCGGTGGTGAACCGCTCAAAATAGCCGGAAGAGCCGATGCCGCCGGTGATATACATCCGCCTTTGGGTGATGTTCTCATAAAGCCGCTCACAGGCGTCGGACAGGGTCTTGTCCTGATACGCCCAGGCCAGGTCCGCCATGGCGCTGTAAAGATACACCGCCCGCACCGCGTGGCCCTCGGCAGCCGTCTGCTCCCGCACCGGCAGATGGCACTGGTGATAGGGTCGTTCCAGGGGGGAGGTGCGGGTCTGGCCAAAGAAGGGTATCCAGTCGGGATGCTCCGCCTCCCGGAGGAAATAGTCCGGGTCGGCGCCCCGCCGGTCCACGAAGTCCCTGGCCATGTCCAGGTAGTCACGCCTGCCGGTGACGTCGTACAGGCGGATCAGCGCCAGCTCGATCTCCTCGTGGCCCGGATAGGCCGCCTGAAACTCCGCCGTGCGGAACACCCGGCAAATCATGTCCGCGGTCCGGCACATGATGTCCAGAAACGCCCGTTTGCCCGTGACCTGGTAATAGGCCACGGCCGCCTCGATCATGTGTCCAGCGGTGTACAGCTCGTGGCCATAGCGCAGGTTGCGGAACTTGCTTTTTGGGGCTTCGATGGTAAAATAGGTGTCAAGATACCCGTCCGGCTCCTGGGCCCGGCCGATGAGGTCGATGGCCTCGTCCGCCAAGGCCTCCAGATCGGGGTCGGGCCGCCAGGCCAGGGTATAGGCGGCGGCCTCCAGAAATTTGGCCAGGTCCGTGTCCTGAAACACGAAGCCGTAAAAGCGGCCCTCCGCCTCCCCGGCGGCGATGCGGAAGTTCTCGATGCAGTGGCTGGGCTCCGCGTCCGGTATCTCGTCGTTCAGCGCCCGCCACTGATAGGGCAGCATCTTCTCCGGCACAAGCTGGGTGTACCTGTCCCAAAAGGGATCGTGGATGGATATATCCTTCAGTCCGATGGGTTCCAAACGAGCGGCCATGCTGCACCTCCCGGGATGATTTGATAGTATTTTCAGCGTACAGGATTTTTCGTGTTTTGTCAACGGAACTGCCGATGCGAATGACCGCTTTTTGCAGGAGGAGGCGGCCCGGCATGGTGAATGCCCGATACTGTTTGAAGACTGTCGAAAGAAAACGAGGATAAGGAGACAGGGACAGATATGAGAGAACGGGATGTAGCGGTTTTGCATCACGGCCGGAAGGTTGTCGGAAGAGCATTTCTGCCTGAAGCAGGTAAATTTCCGTTGGTGATCTTCAGCCACGGATTCAATGGGAGCGGTGATGACTTTTTGGTGCCGGCGCGTCTGCTGGCAGGCAGGGGTATTGGAGCAGTCATTTATGACTTTTGCGGAGGTTCACTTTGCTCCAAAAGTGATCTGCGGTCGGAGGAGATGACAATTTTCTCTGAAAAAGAGGATCTTCTTGCTGTTCTGGACGAAGTAAGAAGCTGGAAGACCGTGGACGGAAAGAATGTCTTCCTGTTTGGCGCCAGCATGGGAGGATTGGTGACGGCGCTGGCGGCGGAGGAGCGTCCGAAACAGGTAAGAGCCATGGTGCTGCTCTATCCCGCACTGTGCGTGGCGGATGATTGGAATCGGCGGTTTCCCAACACGGACGATATTCCTGACAGGGAAGAACTTTGGGATATGACCCTGGGCAGAGCCTTTTTTGAGACGCTGCGGGGTTTTTCAGTCTTTGAAAGGATCGGCGTCTATCCCGGGCCAGTACTCATCCTCCACGGTGATGCCGATGAGGTCGTACCTCTTGCTTATAGCGAGACTGCGCAGAGGCTGTATCACAACGCACAGATGGAGGTGTTCCCGGATGAGGGTCACGGCTTTTCCCCGGAAGGCGAAGAAATGGTCTGGCAGATGCTTTTGGGCTATGTCTTGGAGCAGATGAACGAGGAGAAGGAACTGTCCGACGAGACTGTTGAAGCCGACGTGGACAGGATGAAAGATTCGGATGCGTACAGCGATTTTCGGTGTACGTTTATTCCCCACAATTGCCCGAATTGCTACTTCAACAGCAGGATCGCCTTAAATCCGGACTGTTACTACAACGACAGCTTTGATCGCGCCTATAGAGAATTGAAGGGCGATCGGAATGCGAAGTGCCCTTATTTTAAGTCAAAGACTATAGAGATATAATCCAGACGAGGCCGTAAGCAGCACTGATGTTATTTGGGCAAAAGTTACACTTCAGTATGCTATTATTACGGACGGCCCTAATGTGCTTGTGGTCGCTCTTTCCGAGATAGCAATGCAGCGCTTCTTGCCGGAGCGCTGCATTGTATTATCTGGCAGTATATCTTTCACACGGTCATGAACTCGTTTTCCCGCTCCAGGTAGCGGCAGAACACGAACAGGCCGCACAGGTCCTCCGGAGGCAGGCCCGTCTCGTCCTCTATGGTCCATCCGCCCATGATCCCCCGGTGGAGGATGTGCACCACCTCCCGGTGGCCCCGGTCGTACAACGAGTAGTCCTGGCCGCTGTGCATGACCATATCGTATTCCTGCCCCTCCAGCGTCACGTCGGCATGGTCCGCCCGGGGCATATGGCATAACGGCCAGCCCGTGTCAACGGGGTCGCTCCCGGCGGCATAGTGGGGCGTGGCCGCGGCGTGCTCCCGGCCGCCGCCGTCGGTGAGTACGTATGTGTGCCTGTCCACCCTGTCCTCCCCATGGCAGGCGGCCTCATGGTGTATATCCGTTATCGCCACCAGCTCTCCCTCCGGGGAGAGCACCTTCTTTTCCTGGCCAGACACGGTCCCTTTTATGCTCATGAGCGTATGCTTCTCGCCCTCCCGGTGGAGCGCGCCTGCCGCGATGATGTATTGATCCATGATCTCCCACCTCCGTCAGATAATAAGACTTGCCAAGGTCCCCAGCGCCCCGGCTCCCACCATCACGTAGATGGGCTTGACCCGGAAACGCCGCAGCACGAAAAGGCTGACACAGAAAAGAGCCGCGGAGAGCCGGTTTATCCCACCCAGGTCCTCCGGCAGCATCCGCTGGCCGTAGAAGGCCATGATCAGAAGCGATATGCCCGCCGACGCGATCATCGCCACCACGGCTGGGCGGAGGGCCGCCAGTATGCCCTTCACCGTGTCCAGGCCCCGGAAACGGTAATAGACCCAGGCCAGCGCCATCACGATGCAGCAGGGGGGCAGAACGCACCCGGCTGTGGCCACCACGGCGCCGGGGATGCCGGCCACCCGGATGCCCACGAAGGTGGCGGCGTTGATGGCGATGGGGCCGGGGGTCATCTCGGCGATGGTCATGATGTCCGCAAACTGGGTCATGGTCAGCCAGGGGTGCACGTCCATGACCTGGTGCTGGATGAGGGGCATAGCCGCATAGCCGCCGCCGATGCTGAATAATCCGATCTGGAAGAAGCTCCAGAGAAGCTGCCCATAGATCACGGCCTTTTCACCGCCTTTCGATGGAGATGTCCGCCATGTTTGCGGAAGACCGTATCCGCCGCCCCTATGGCGGCGCAGACCAGGATCACGGCGATGATGTTCACGCCCAGAAACCGCACAGCGATGAACGACAGGACCATGATGGCCGGATACAGCAGCCGCTTTTGGCGCAGTACCCCCGCGCCCATGGTGAGAACCACGTCGCAAATCACCGCCGCCACGCCGGCCAGCATGCCGGCCATGGCTGTGTTCACGATGGCGTTGTCCCGCACCGCGCCGTAAAACCTGAAGATGACGGAGATGATGACCAGCGGCGGAAGCACCGTGCCCAGCACTGCCAGCAACGCCCCCAAACACCCGGCCACATGATAGCCCACCAGGATGGCGGCGTTCACCGCGATGGCACCCGGTGAGGACTCCGCGATGGCGACAAGGTCCAGCATCTCCTGCTCGTCGATCCAGTGCAGCTCGTTTACGAACTTCCCCCGCATCAGCGGCACGATCACAAAGCCGCCCCCGAAGGTCCCCGCGCTCAGCTTCAGCGTGGAGATGAACAGCTTTCCGTAGACGCCCTGCTCTCTTTTCAAGCCCTCGCCTCCTGTCGGGGCCATTATATATCTTGCATTTTTATATTGGAAATACTATAATCAAATCATAACGATAAATAAAACAATATAAAGGTGACGCCATGACCATACGCCACATCAAGATATTCCTGGCCATCTGCGAGGCCGGGTGCAACACCACCAAGGCCGCCGAGGCCCTGCATATGTCCCAGCCGGCGGTGAGCCTGGCCCTGCGGGAGCTGGAGCAGTATTACGGCGTGGCCCTGTTCGACCGGATGGGGCGCAGGCTGCGCATCACGGACGCGGGAGCGCGCTTCCGGGACTACGCCCTGCATATCGCCCGGCTTTTCGACGACATGGAGAAGGGGATGAAGGACTGGGACGCCTTCGGCCTCATCCGGGTGGGGGCCAGTGTCACCATTGGGGCGCAGTTTCTGCCCAGCTATGTGAAGGCTTTTTATGACCGCTATCCGGGCACAGAGGTACACGCTCTGGTGGCACCCTCCGACCAGTTGGAGGCGGAGATCATGGACAACACCCTGGACCTGGCCCTCATCGAGGGCGTACCCCACAGCCCGGACCTGGTGAGCGAGAGCTATATGGAGGACGAGCTGGCGGTCATATGCGCCCCGGACCTGTTCCCCTCCGGCGCACGGCTCACCCTGGAGCAGTTCAGGGCGCAGAAATTCCTTCTGCGGGAGCAGGGCAGCGGCACCCGCGAGGTGTTCGACCGGGCGACGGCCTCCGCCGGGTTTCACGTGGAGCCCATATGGGAGGCTATGAGCACCACCGCCTTGGTGAACGCGGTCATCCGCGGCCTGGGCGTGGCGGTGCTGCCCCATCGGATGGTGATGGGGCCCATCGAGCGGGGGCTGGTGAACACGGTGACGGTGGAGGGCCTGACCTTCCGGCGGGAGTTTCGCATGATCTGGCACCGGGAGAAGTATCTGACGGCGGCGGCCCGTGCCTTTCTGGACCTGTGCCGGAACTATGAGATGGACTACCCCTTGCCGAAGTACAACGGCCTGTTTTAGGAGATCTGCATTTCTATCTTGGTTTCTGACAGACAGTTCACCCCGTAGGAATGAATATCGACCAGATTATTTACCTCCACAGTCATGCGACCGGAAAAGAAAGCAGATGAGCATTAACCTCCATCTCTTTATTGGAAATTACCTTATCGCTCCGGTTCCCAGTGCTTTGTCCCTCGCTTCTGTTAGCGGTCTACTGTTTCCTTTGGCCGCTGTACTCTCTCGCCCAGCATATCCCGCACATCCAGCTTGCTGTCGTATAGCGTAACGGCCTTGAACTCGTCCCCATAAGCGGCCTGCAAACGGGACGCGGCGGAGCGTTCCCGTTCCGGGCGCAGGGCCAGACGGGCTGCCAGCAGTTCATCGGGGTCCAGGTCTTCGGCCTGTTCCTTCAGATCGGCGTACTGCTTCAGCGCGTCATTCAGCTCGGCGCTACATTTCTGCTCCTGCTGACCCAGTGAGGAAAGACTGGTCGTCATATCAGTGATGTCCTTTTTCCGCAAAGCCCGTGCGGTCACGCCCTCATGGATGGCGGGCTGCTCATCCAGGCCGCGCTCGGCGTGACTGCGGTGGTCTATGCGCTCGTCCAGACCCTTTCGCTCCAGGCAGAGATTCACGGCATCCGCCCAGGCTGCCCGCCAGAGGTTCAGCTGCTCATCGCTGTTCCACCGGGCGGAAATGGGATTCTGCCGTCCGTACTTGGTGCTTTTGGGATATTTGGACACTCGCTCATAGCCTTTTGCCTCGGCCTCGGACGGGGCCATATAGACCTTTTTGCCATCGACCATGTAGGGATATTGCTTTTCCCAGCCGTCTGCCCGCGCAGCTTTAAATTCGGCGGCGGTAAGGCCCCGTTCCTCGCCATTTCGGATGCACAGATATTCCTTTTCGGTCTTATACTGCCACTTGCCCTTTTCGTCCAGCGGGCGCACGGTGAGCATGATATGGGCGTGGGGATTGTGGCCGTCCGTGTCGTGGATGCACACGTCGGCGCACATCCCGTCCGCTACAAACTGCCTCTGGATGAAATCAGAGAGCAGGGTTATCCATTCGTCCCTGTTCAGCTCCACCGGCAGCGCCGCCACAAATTCACGGGCCAAGCGGCTGTCCTTCGTCTTTTCGTTTTCCTCCACGGCGTTCCAAAGCACGCCCCGGTTTGCCCATTCCACAGGGGCGTATCCCGGCAGAAACACTCTCTGCCAGACAAGCCCTGTTTCCTGGTGTAGTCGTGCTGTACGCCATCATAATCGTTGAGGATTTGTGAGCAGCTCATATAAGCAGCGGCGGCCACGGCGGAACGGCCCGCGCCGCGGCTTATAACTTTCGCTTCAAAATGATATATCGCCATCGCGTTCCTTCTTTCGGTTCGTGGTTTTTGCTTCTATTACAATAAATTTGGACGAGGAAGCCGGGCAGCCAGTCCGGCTTCCACCCATTTCATTCCTCAGCTACAATGAGAGGAGCAACTGGCTGACCTTTTGCTTCTTGGGCGTGTATGCCCGTTAAAAAGACTGTTAGCCATCCTCTCGTTGCAGCGTTCGGTTTAAGCAGGTTGAGCCACCGCTTGTCGGAGTGTTCGTGTCACCCAATAGATTGAATTGGCAATGAGAAAAGATGGGGTCCGGTTGCAGATCACTGTATTGGAGGAATGACATGAACGCAGTTGGTATCGACGTTTCCAAAGGCAAGAGCATGGTGGCCGCCATGCGCCCCTTTGGAGAAGTGGTGTTCTCTCCCTTTGAGGTACATCACACAGACAGCGAACTGAGCAGCTTGGCAGAGAAGCTCATAAGCCTGCCAGGTGAAACCCGCGTGGTAATGGAGTATACGGGAAACTACCACGCTCCGGCAGCACAGGCGCTTTGTGCAGCCGGGATCTATGTCTCCGTAGTCAATCCCATCCTGGTACATGACTACGGGAACAACAGTTTAAGACGGGCCAAGACCGACAAAAAGGACGCCATAAAGCTGGCAAATTACGCTCTGGATCACTGGCTTTCTCTGCCGCAGTATTTCCCCGAAGAGGATACGCGGCATTTACTCAAAGTCTGCTATCGCCAGTACCAGCAGCTCAGTAGGATGCAGACCATGCAGAAGAACAATCTCATTTCTCTGCTCGATTCCACATTCCCTGGCGCAAACCGCCTGTTCTCAAGCCCTCCTCGTGCGGATGGAAGCGAAAAATGGGTGGATTTTGTGGCCCATTTCTGGCATTGCGAGTGTGTTTGCGGTACGTCTGTTGCGGAGTTCACTCGCCGGTATGAAAGATGGTGCCGGAGGCACGGCTATAACTTCAGTGCGGAGAAAGCCTCTGAGATATACACGGATTCTTGCGGTTATCCCAGCGTCTTGCCGAAGAGCGACACTACAAAGGTACTCATTCAGCAGGCCGTAGCTCAGCTCCAAGCCTCTTCATCTTCCCTGGCAGTTCTCCGCCAGCGCATGACCACGCTTGCACAAATGCTGCCGGAATACCCCATCGTCATGAAGATGTATGGCGTCGGGCAAACCCTCGGCCCTCAACTCATGGCCGAGATCGGCGACGTTCGCCGGTTCCATTCCAAAAAAGCCCTTGTAGCCTTTGCCGGTATTGACGCGCCTCCCTACCAATCTGGCACGGTAGACGTCCGCAGCCGCAGTATCTCCAA
The DNA here is from genome assembly GCA_947626265.1 of uncultured Oscillospiraceae bacterium. Taxonomy (GTDB): domain Bacteria; phylum Bacillota; class Clostridia; order Oscillospirales; family Oscillospiraceae; genus CAJOIG01. The sequence continues at coordinate 53,803 of CANQRM010000007.1, read as the reverse complement.
GCGGGGCTCAGCATCCTTACGCCGGACGCTCTTTCTGGTCATGAGCATCGTTCTGCGCACCTCGCCAGCGGATGAGCCCATCTTCCAGTTCATGGACAGGAAACGTGCCGAGGGCAAACCCTACAAGGTCTACATGATGGCTTCTGCCAACAAGTTCCTTCGTATCTACTACGCCTCTGTAAAGGCGTATCTGGACGCTCTGGAAGACATCTAATACCTCTCTTTACAGTCAACAGGTCGCCGCCTCAGAAAAAGAGGCGTCATGCGGCTTGGGTTGGTGTACCTATTTTCGCCGCCTCAAATTTTGTAATTTCCCTATTGACTTTTCTTAGTAGGTCTTTTTACAAAAAGAAGATGGGCGGCAGGGAATGCCGCCCATAAAGCGTGAAAGCTGCCAGTGGCAGGTTTCGCGCACACAGGGGAGAAAGATGGCGGGGAGCCATGTTTCTCCCCTGTGCAGCCGACGCCGCGCACGGCGTTGGCTGGCCCTCCGCAGGAGCGCACGGTGCAAGGCGCAAGCCGCAGCATACCACCGCCGACCGGGGCCCCCACGCGGCACGCTTGTCGCGTGGGGAGAGGAGGAGCAAGGGAGCGAACGCAGTTTTCGCCTTTGGCGGAAACGGAGTTGAGCGGACTTTGCGACGACGAGGTGGTGAGTAAGTGCGCCCTTTGGGTCCCTCGGGACCCTTCGGGAGAAAAAGGAGGGCATCCCGGTCAGCCGGAATGCCCAAAGGTTTGTTTCAGATAATCTGCCAGATCTTCTACGGTCACACTTGTCACCTGCGGACAGGCTTTCTCCAGGATCGCGCCCTCCTGTATCAGCCGCCGTGTCCGGGCTTTTCGCTCCTTTTTGCGGTTTCTGGCCTGGGCTTCCTCCAGTCGGTGCTTTGCTTGCAGTAGTTTCTTCTCATTTTCGGTCATGATGCTCTCCTTCAGTATGAATAGTGATTGGTTTTGGTTCTAAGAAAGCCGGAAGTGGCAGCAAAATCAAGGTGTTTTGCTACCACTTTCCGTTGGACTATTCCCACGAGGGACAAAGCGGTTCTAAAACCGGCCCAGGTTGGTATCACGAAGATACTAAACCGGGCCGGTTTCGGTATCAAAGTCCGTTGATAAAGTCCATCGCCGTGTCAAAGTCCGCGTCGGTCATCTCCCCGGATGCGGGAGGTGTCACGGGCCGGACACCCTGCAACAGCGCCGCAAGATTTCCCAGACTGTTGGCATTGGCGCTCTGGATGCCTTGCTCAACGGCCTCCTGTACCCGCCGAAGAAAGGCGTCCTCCTTCTCCCGTGTTTCCAGATACGGGTCCGCGGCAAGACGCTCCTGCCGGGAGAAATAGTCGTTGATGGCTGTCACAACGGCGCGGGTATAGGACTTGTACCGCTCCCGATCCATCGTCTGCAAATAGGCCCACGCCCGGCGGTCCTCGTCGTTGGCGAGGTTGAGCCGGACGGTCGTTGTGAATATCTCGCTCATATGCCGCCGCCATTCTTGCGGAGCGCGTTTTCTGCAAGACGCTCATATCCCTTTGCCGTGGCGCATATATCGTCGTTGACCGTCACGCGGGCCTCATCGTATTCCGCGAAATTCTTTATGAGGCAGCTCCCGCCGCCCATGACGTAGAGCTTCATCAGCTCGGCGTCGTATTCGTGATCGCGCAGGCGGCGCATGATACCGGCGGCGTAGTCTGCGGCGCTTTCCCGAATGGCATCCAGATACCGCTGGGCAATATCGGCCTCGCCGTAGCGGAGCACGTTCTCGATCACAGTATCATCCACGGACCGGCCAAACTGCCGCAGCAGTTTCTCCCGCACGGCCAGCATACACTGATAGGTGCCGTACTTTTCCGTAAAGCACCGGCTGGGTACGGGCTTTCCGTTGTTGATATACATGATGTTCATGGTGCCGTTGCCGATATCGCAGAGCATATTGACGCCGCGAAAATCCCTCAGCTTATCCGTTACAGCGGAAAAGCCCTGCGGATATATCTCCGCGCCCGCAAAATCAACGTGATAGTCTACTCCCCGAAAAGAGAAGTCCACGCTGTCTTTTTGGAGAAGATAGGTCTTAAAGCTGTCCTTCTGTCCGCTGACCCAGGTGAGGGGGAGGCCCGCAGCAAGGCAGACGCGGGCTGACGTGAGATCACGGAAGCGCAGCTCCACCGCGACGGCGGCCAGGGTCAGGATGTAATAATCCTGATCCTGCGACTTGTCCGCCGTAAATTCCTTGTGATCGTCTCCGATGATATAATAGCGGCCATCATAGACGAGAAGATTGCTTTTGAAGGTCGGCTCCTGGTCATAGGCGGTCACGCCGGTCTTAAAACAGGAGTGAGCCGTCTTGATATTGCCAAAGCCGTGGTCGATCCCGATAACGACGGGACGGGCCGTGCTGCTGGTATTGATAAAACTCATATTGTTTCCTTTCTGCCGCGGTGCGGCGGGTAAAATGGGCAGCAAAAAGCGGCCCGTGATCTCTCACGGGCCGCCGCTGCGGTGATGGTGGTTCAGCGTTCTTTCTCGTGCTTCCTTTCATTTTTGGCAAGCTGTTTTTCCCAGGTCTTCACCGTCTGCTCTTGCAAAAACTCCTTCATCCGGTCCAGGTCCTGGACGGTGTCCCAAGCCTCCAGCGCGGCGTAGTAGTCCTTTCGGTCCTCCTCATGGATGATGACGGGAGGATGGTCCAGCAGCAGGAGCAGATAGTTCATAGCCAGCCGCCCGGCCCGGCCATTGCCGTCCGCGAAGGGGTGGATGTTCTCGAGCTTTACATGGAAGTATGCCGCCGCCGTCAAAGCGTTTTTTGCCTCGATGCCGTGAAGCTCCATGAGAAGCTCACGCATTTCCTCTGCCACATCCTCCGGCGAGGCGCCGATCTCCTCCCGGCCGGTCACATAGTCGTGGCGCTTATACTCGCCGGGACGCTCGCCCAACTGATAGCGCCGGGTGTCGTAGGTGTTCAGTGTCAGCCGGCGCTGGAACTGCTTGATAAGCTCCTCGTCCAGCGGACGCTTTTCATTGAACGCGGTAAGGAGCAGTTCGTTGGCGTCCTTGGCATTTCGTATCTCAAACAGGGTCCGCAGGTCGCCGGTGTAAGACGTGACGCCGTCGCGCTCGAATATCTCACGGGTGTCGTGGTAGGTGATGTTCTCGTTCTCGATCTTGCCGGAGTGGTAGGCGAAGAGGATGCTGTGGCCGTTCAGCGCCTCGGCCAGCTCTGCGTCGGTGGTGATCTTCCGGCTCTGCCACCAGCGTACTGCTTTTTCGTAGTCGGTCATACTGCCACAGCCTCCCTTTCACGCTTCTGCCGTTCGCGGCTTTCCGCGTTGCGCCGCCGCTGCCTGATAAGATTTGCCTCAGTCCTGCAAGCGGCGGAGCAATACTTGACATCTTTCCTCGTGGTGATAAACGTCGTGCCGCAATTTCCGCAGACGCACTCACGGCTTCTTTCCTTCGCCGCTTCCCGTATATAGAATTTCGCACGACAGTTCGGCCCGCAGAACAAGGCATTTGAATGTTTGGATTCAAAAGCCTTACCGCAGCACTTACAGGTCAGCTTGTACGGTTCGCCCACCGTATGCGTTCCCGCCTTGATCTGCTGATACCGTTCGCGGCTTTTAATACGGTGTCTGCGCAGTTGCTCCTGCCGCTTTATTTCCTCCGGTGTAGGCTCCGGCGGAGCAACCTCAAACCGACCAATAAATTTCAGATGAATCTCCACTTCCTGCGTCCGGTCCCCGTCACTTCTCTCCGGCGCGTGAACGATGATCTTATCAACAAACTCGTTGATCATCGGCGTGGTCAGCTCTGAAAAATCGGTGTACTTTTTCGCCAGCGCAAGGAACTGCTCCACACGGGCGGTATCTTCCTCAAAAGAGGAAAGACGTTCTTCTGCTTCCGCAACAGAAGCGCGGAGAACTTTCTGCTCTGCCTCGTACCCGGCCAGCAACGTGTCGAACCGCTCATCGGACAACCGCCCCATGGCGAAGGACTCATAGAGCTTTTTGATGATCGTGTCCAGCTCGTTGATCCGCTTGCGGTCTTTGTTCAGCTGCCGCTTGGTATCCTTCGCCGCCTCTGTCTGCCGGATCTGAGACGCCGCACGCACCATTTCCATGAACTCGTCCTGATTGGAAATGGCGTAGGTGCTGACCGTGCGGATGGTGTCCAGGATCAATGTGCGCAGCGCCTTTGTTGTGATATAGTGGCCTTTACAGCCTTTTGTGCGTTTCTGCAGAGAAAGCGTGTAGGTCGAACAGTCGAAGAAGTCGGATGGATAGGGATTATTTTTTGTGCCGCCCTTGGAGCGGTGGTTGTACATCTTCTCGCCGCAGTCGGCACAGTACACAAGTCCTGTCAGCGGATTCGCCACGCCGACGGTGTCGATGCGCCGGGGCGTTTTCCGCAGCTGCTGGGCCAGCGCCCACGTCTCCCGATCCACGATGGCCTCGTGGGTGTTCTCGAAGATCAGCCAGTCCTCTTTTGGGTTACGGACGCTGCTCTTGTCCTTGTACGAAGCCTTGTGAGAACGGAAATTGACCGTATCCCCCATATACTCCGGCTTGGACAGGATACTTCCCACGATGAAGCCGCTCCAATTGTACGGGTTGGGAAATTCCTCTCTGTTTTTCCACGGGCCTGTTCCACGCTTGGCAGCATAAACAGCGGGCGCTTCCACCTTGTCGTCGAACAGCTTCCGGGCGATGTCATAGGGGCCGAGGCCTTCTATGGTCAAGCGGAATATCCTGCGGACGACCGCCGCCGCTTCTTCGTCGATCAGCCAGCGGTTCTTGTCGTTAGGGTCTTTCTTATATCCGTAGATCGCCTGATTGGTCGTAGGCTTGCCGGATTCCCCCTTGACGCGAATGGCGGTGCGCTGCTTGCGGCTCAAATCCCGCAAATACCATTCATTCATGATATTGAGGAATGGCGCAAACTCGTTGCTGTTCTGATCGTCGCTGTCCACACTGTTGGCAATGGCGACAAAATGAACGCCGTGCTGCCTGAAAAAGACTTCGGTATAGAAGCCGGTCTGAAGGTAGTCTCTGCCGATACGGCTCATGTCCTTTACCAGCACATGGGCCACTTTTCCGGCCTCTATATCCGCGATGAGCTGTTTCCAGGACGGGCGTTCAAAATTACCGCCGCTCCATCCGTCGTCGGTGTAGTGGACGCAGTTGCCGTAGCCTCTCTGGGCGGCGTAGTCCTCCAGGTATCTTTTTTGGTTGAGGATGGAGTTGCTGTCCCCAGTGAGGTCATCGTCACGGGAGAGACGCTCGTACAGCGCTGTGATTTTTCTTTCAGTCTGATCTGCGCTCATGACGCGCTCCTTTCAGACTGACGGCTCATTTGTGACACGTCTATTATACCACACTCTGGGCCGTCTGTGGTAGCTTCATTGCGGACCATCCGCAAAATTTTGTCCTCCATCGTCTCGGTGGCATCGTTGCTGAAGTGGATGGTAACTTTATAAGTGGTCGAACCGAGCCTCCGGTTCATGGAAAAGGTATTGCCGGGTCTATTCTCCATATTGCTCCTTTCCGCGCGTAATGCGCTCTGTGATTAAATTCCATTGGTCTGTTTCATTTGAACTTCCTCCATATGTAGTGGTGTCGTATCACTAGGGTCCTGCCACCAAAAAGTGATAGCAGTTATTTAATTACTATTTTTGCAGAAGGGCGGTCTTATAGGCAAAAGAAATCGCCCCGTCGCTGACAGTTTCGGCAAGCGACGGGGCGCGTTCGATTATTCATCTGTCTTGATTTGGATGATTCTTAGGTCCTCTGTCTTCTCAGCGTAGGGCGTGGTGGAAATATAAATCTCTTCCGCCTCCAGCAACGCCCTCTGCAGCTGCTGGGCATATGGCGCGGCAAGCGGTATATGTTTCAGCGGATCTATTACATCATCTATCGCTTTGCAAAGAACATAATACATTTTTCTATAGTCTGCCATGGCGTACCCTCCAGCTCGAAATACCCATATTCGGGTAATTCGATTTTAACGCCAAAAAGCCGCGTAAGTCAACCCGTATTCGGGTTAATGCGCCCGATTCTCTTGTTATCATCAGGTTAACCCACAAACGGGTAACAAGAGGAGGCAGCCATGGAGTATTCCGATCTGTACGTCCGCCGTATCCGTCAGCTTTGCAAGGAACGGGGTATCGCCATCAATAAGCTGGCCACGATGAGCGGTATCAATCAGTCCACCATTGATAATATCGTCCGCGGCCTTACCAAGAATCCCAGGGTCATGACGCTTCATAAGATCGCCATTGCTTTCAACATGACGGTCTCGGAGTTTCTGGATTTCAAAGAACTGAATGATTACTCCTTTGATGACCAGAACGAGGAGTGAGACGGGCAGGACCGCAGAGCGGGCACGTTTTAGCAAAAGAGTCGGGCGATCGGCTCTTTTTTCTTGAGCGTTTTCAAAAGTGATAGTAGTTAATCAATTTGAAAGAAGGTGAAGACAGCTTATGAAATTGCGGCAGTACAGCATTCTGCAGATCTCCGCACGGACGATCCTGAACTGCGGGCAAAAGACAGAGGATGGCTGGCGCTTCTGCTTTGATACCAACGACGAGACGAGCCGGTCTGCTATCCGCAAGACCATGCAGGACGACTGCGCCATGTTTCATCAGCTGCTGCGCCTTACCACCGATGATCCCGATCCTGCGTCAGCGGACCCGGAGGACAAGCTGATGGGCTCCCTTGTCTATCTGGACTTCACCGGGATCTTTGACCGCCGCGCCGTTGGACAGGTGAAGCAGCTGCAGGAGCTGGCGGAATGGCTGTTTCGTCCGGAGGGGATCGAGCTCACCTTTACCCGTGGCCCAGTGCGCTTTCGCGCCTTTGAGCGCTCTGCCAGCATGAGCCGGAACAACCGGCTCTCCTTTGTCCGCGCCGATCTCTATGACGCGCTGTGGGAAACCATGACGCTGGGGATGACCATCGGGAACTGCCAGCTTTCCAAGCTCTATGCCTACAACGGCCTCATGTTCACCAGCGGGCAGGTCATCAACGAAGATTGTTTTTCCCTGGACGCCGATCACATCATCGTAGTGGACAACCCACGGAGCATCGTAAAAGACGTTCCCGTCATCACCGTGGAGGATGACGGCACCGACGGGCCGGTGCGCCGCTATACCCGAGTGGAGAAGCGGATGGACGTGGAGGTGCTGGAATTTGACGGCGAGGGGCTGATCTCCCAGGAGCTTGCCCTCCGGCTCGATCCCTTCGGCTATGAAAAGCACGACCACCATTCCTTTCAGATACGTCTGCCGTACATCAAGGGTGTTGTGCACGAGGTGGACATCAAATCTCTGTTCGCGGAGATGGGCGTGGACGAGATCGTGGATATTGAGGGCATCCGCCATCCTGTCTCAAAGGTGGACATGATCCTCACGAAGAGCATGTGCAAGGGCTGGGGCTGGATGCGGGAAAACGGCCTGCGCTGGAAGGAGTACCTGGAGCGCTGCCGGAGGTACGGACACAAGCTGTTTGTTTCCAACATGGACCGCCGCAGCCGGGACGGACTGACGGAGCTGAACTTCCAGCTTCTCAATACTGTGGCTATCACCGCCGAGGAATACCGGCCCCGCCGCCTTCCGCTTGGCTGGGAGACCTCTCCCGCGGACCAAGACGGGACCTGGTTCACAAAGGCGACGGAGACCGCCTACTATAACGCCGCGGCCAACAAAGACTGGCAGCTTGCCTATTTCGCCGCAGATAAGGATGACCCGGAGCTGGACTACGGCGATGGGCGCAGGCTGCGGGCAGAGCTGCTCAGCAAGAATTCTGCCTTTCTGCGGGAGAAAGTCTTTCAAAAGGAACTGGCGGACAAGGCCAAACAGATCCTGGAGAAATACGGCATGGGCAAGCTGCAGGTCAGCGGGGACACCCGCTACCTGTCCGACGATCTGATGCGCCTGCTGGCAGGCATTGTGCGGCCCACATCGCCGGGGGCGAGCCGAGTTCTTGAAAAAGAATGTCTGACGGGCGCACAGGTCTACGCGCCGCAGCCGGTATATCCGCCGCAGGAGCTTCTCACGATCCTGCGCAATCCGCATATCTCCCGGAACGAGGAGGCGCTGGTCATGCCGCTCTCTCCCGTGGGGCCGCTGCGGGAGAAGTATCTGTCCCACCTATACTATGCGGCTATGGTGGATTCCCGGTCCCTGATCCCGGACCGGCTGGGCGGCGCGGACTATGACGGGGACACCGTCCACCTGTACGCGGAGCCCATGCTGTGCCGCAGTATCCTCCGCAATTATGCCGGAGGTCTTGAAAACGACAGCAATTTGCCCTTGCTGAAAATACCGTCCGCCGAGGCGCTGATTGCGGACGCCAACGACTGGCGCGCCCGGTTTTTGACCGTGAAGAGCACCTTTTCCTCCCGCATCGGGCAGATCTCCAACGCCGCCCTGCGCCGGAGCATCCTTGCCTACGATGAGGCAGCCCCGGAGGAGCTGCGGGAACAGTGCCGAAAAGAGACGGAGATCCTAACCATCCTCACGGGTCTTGAGATCGACTCGGCCAAGAGCGGCATTAAGCCGGACCTGTCCGAATACCTGGGCCATCAATCCAAGGTCCGAAGTCTCTTCCTGCGCTACAAGGAGATCGCCGGGGAGCCGGACGAGCATGCGTGGTATGATCCCACTCGGAACCAGAAGCTCAGGGCCTTCTTCAACGGGGTCGATTGGGATGAGATCACGGCCAACCTGGAGCGCACGCCGTTCTATGCCCGCGAGCTGGGGAGAAAAACGAAAGTACCAAAGGTAGAACCGGCGGACAGCGCGGAGCTTTTCAGCTTTGCCAAAGATTTGGGCTGGAAAGAAAGACTCGACCCACACGCCCTGGAACGTATGCGTTCGATCATCGCAGACTACGAAAAGGCCAAACAGCGCTGTGAGGCATACCGGCACATAACGTCCTCCGGCAACTACCGGAAGGACATACAGCGTATCCTTTTTTCCCAGGACCGGGAGAATGAGATATCCGTGGACGCACTGTATGACACTTTCTCCCATATGTCCCCCTATGACGTGCATACGACGCTGTCCAACCTGCGGGGTTCCTCCTGGCAGTTTACCCCCAAAGAGGATCGGCATCTGATGCTCTACACGGTCTTCACCGGTCGGCTGCCGTCCTGCCGGGACATCCTCTGTGACTTCCGATGCGGCGGCTACCGGATGCTTGGGGACATTCTGATGGACCTGGATGATCAGCACCGGGACATGGAGGTAAAGAGACACAAGGGCGTCCGGCAGACTGATACGGAGCAGATGAAGAGGATGATGCGCGGTGCTGCGGGCAGCCAGGACTACCGCCAGAGGCTGATCCGTAACTGTCGGGACGTGATCCGCCCCAATGTACGGCCCGGACCGGGAAAGGTGCTGGAACGGCTGGACTGGGACGAGGCCGTGATGTGTGCAGAGGCCCTGAACAAGCGGGCGTTCATTCTGGAGGTGCTGCCGGCAGCGGCGCTGGAGCTGGCCGTTGACCGGAGCGCGTCTCGGAGGTGGGGCTGGATAAGGAGGCTGAGAAAACATGCTGAATGAATGGGAGGAGTTTTCGGCCTACACAGAGTTTCCCGAATATAAGGCGGAGGGCAAGGGCGGCACCGCCTACATGGGGCGCTTCACCTTTCCCATGCTGATGGACTTCAAGGGCTTTCGCCATGTTCTGACAATCCTGGCCCGCGGCTATCTCTTCCGGGAGGACGGCAGCGGCTATGATAGGATCGACTGTGCCCGCCGGGCGCTGCTGGCCTGGTGCAGCCTTTCCGGGGAGAAAACAAAAAAGGCCCCGGATCTGGACGATCCGAGGCGCAGGGTGAATTATGGGGAATATGCGGAGGAATTTCCGGAGCTGGTGACCCCTGATGGGGAGGGCTGGCTGATCCGGCATGTGGAGAATATCACCGCCTTTGTGGAGACGAATCCCGATGCCGTTCGCAAGGGTGTTTTGGATAAGGCGCTGGCACTCAAAAAAGGCTTTCGCGGCCAATGGGCGAATAAGCTCCGGCAGATGATCGTTCCGGCCTTTGCCTCCAACACAAAAGGCGCGTGGGTACTTCGCTTTGACGATATCCTTGCTGACGCGCTGGAACTGGGGCCGTTGCGGGATAAGGATTTTGAACTGCCGGAAAGGGTCGTCCAACGCCTGACCGAGCTGACGCCGGGCGGCGTCCCCGTGGAGGCAAGCATTTTGCTGTATAAATACTATATCGCCAATAAGGAGGAAGGCCGCGAATACGTTCTGCTCCCGCAGCAGAACTTCAACGCATATTTTGGCAATACGAATTTCAGCCAAAAATGGACGGCGGCTTTGACCAAAACGCTGATCGAGAAAAAAGTGCTTGACGGTGTGTGCAAGTATAAGATCAGGGATGACGTCGGCGACCTTGCCAAGTGCGTGTTTTGAGGTTATAGTACTCTCAGTCGTAGACCAGTTCCTGAAGGACGATCTCCTCCGCGCGATTCTTGATGCTGTTCATTCTGCGGACCCATTCCATTTGGTCGGTTGCTTTGAGCTGCTCTGTGACGCCCTCCTGCTTGGCCATGGCGGGGATCAGGACCTCCAGCCGTTCGCGGCAGGCGGCGTCGATGTCCGCAACGTGCTTTGCAAGTGTCTCGTTGGTGAGCATGATGTTAAACAGCACTCTGCGGTGTTCCTTTAGGTAGCGGTGGCGCAGGCGTCCATATTTGCCTACATGATAGTCAGTGGTGTCTGACAGAACCAGGTCGGGGATGCGAACGTCGCCCTCCCAATGGTATGTACCGCCCATTTGTTCAAATAACGATTCCATTGATGGCTCCTTTCTGTGTGTCGATTTGGCTTGCAGTTTGAGGACTGCTCCTTTTGCTCCTTTCCTCACAACTGCTTTTCAAATCGTCACAAATGAGCCGCAGTCATGATGTAATTTTCGAGGGTGAAACCCTCCTCTATAAATTACATCATGGTTGGAGATGGAATTGCTCTCGCCCTCACGTCCGTCATCCTGAGACAAGCGGCAATAGAGGGCTGTAATTTTTTCCTGCCCTTTTGTCGTTGCAGTTGCCAAAATGAACCTCCTTTCTGACAACCGGGCATAGCAAAGGTATAGTCACCATACCATGCTCAATGTGTCGAATCAACTCTATGGGTGTCGGAAAGGATCATATCTTTGAACTGCCGGAGGATGCTCTGGTTTCCCTCCGTATTGAAGTGGAGCGTCACATCGTAGGTCGTTCCGCCCTCCCGGAGAGAAAACTCATCCACTTGGTACATCTCCACCGGGCTGCGGGCGGCGTCAGGCGTAAATCCTACGATTGTACCCAGCTTTTTACTCATCTGTGTACCACCTCACCTGGCGTCCCGGTCGGAGGCGGCGCGGGATTTGGGGCTTCGGCTGGCGGCGGTGCGGGTAACAGCGGGGACCTCCCATCTGCTGCTTGCTTCCCGGTCCTCTAGCATTTTCAGAATTGCCTTCTGGATGTCCTGGGCGGAATACTCTTTGGGGAAAAACCTGCGCAGGTCATCGCAGAAGAACGACACCTTCTCCCGCTGGTTGGCCTTCTCTCTTGCCATCTGTTCGGCGGTCAGTTCCTGCGTCAGCCTTCCTGCCTGGCTTTCTTCTTTCAGGTGGTACGCCTGGGATACGGAGGGAGAACAGGCGTTTTTCTCCATTTCCTCCAGCACCCACCGCTGCTCCTGTGGTTTTAAGTAGGACAGGTGTACGGCTGGGGTGAACGCTATCTTCCCTTGATCCACCAATTCCAGCAGTTCCGGGATGAGATTCGTCAGGCGGATATACCGCTGGACCTGTGCGCCGCTCATGCCCACATCTCCGGCAACGGCGTCGCGGGACAACTTCTGTTCAACTTGAGCAGAAGTTACGCCCTGGTGATTGAGCGCCTCCAGTTTCATCTTGAAGGCAAAGGCTTTCTCGCTGGGGAGGATGTGTTCACGCTGGAGGTTGGCGTCCACCACAGCGATCATGGCTTTGTCATCATCCATCTGCTGGATGGTGACGGGTATGGACTTCATTTCGAGCTTCTGACAGGCGGCCAGACGGCGGTGGCCGGATATGACCTCATAGCCCATAGCGGCGTCCGCCATAGGCCGCACGACAAGGGGCGTGAGGACGCCCTGGGACTGGATGCTCTCCATGAGCTTGTCCATTTCCTCTCCGTCCTGGACCTTATAGGGGTTGTTCTCAAAGGGATGCAGATTTTTGATAGAGACGCTTATAGTCTTTCTGTCTAATTTCATATTATCTTATCCTTTCTCTGTTTCGTTGCAGCTGCCGGGCCTCTGTTTCCAGACAGCGCTCGGTCTGCAGTAATTCGTATAGATGTGGTGATTTCTGAAGTATCTTCTCCGCTCGGTGGAGGTCCTGACGCAGTGGGGCGAGCCGCTGGGTCAACTCCTTGCGTTTGACCTTGTTCGCGTCTGCTTCTTCCGGAGACCTTGCCCGGCGTATCCGGTTGCTGATGGAATCCCGTTCAGCTTCAAGCGCGGTTATCTGCGCCTTTGTGCTATCCACGAATGATTCAAGGTCATCAACGGTGTGCAGACCGTTCTCCCGCAGAAAATGGTGGTCCGCCACATACCGCTCAAGGTTCCGGGCCTCGTTCCGCAGCTCCGCCGAGCGTATCGCACTCTCGCCCACCATTTTCAAAAGCAGGACCACCACATAGAACATGGCCTCTATGAACACCGCCACGCCGTCCCGGCGGTGGTCGATGTCGAAGTCCAGCTTCTTCAAAAGGTCGTCCAGCGGATATTTCCGCTTTACCGGTGGCGGCTGCCGCCAGAGCGGCTCCTCCCGGTTTCGGAGAAACACGGCGGTGACGCGCTCCACGGTGAAGCCGAGACTGTCCAGCCGCACAGGCCGCTTCCATCCCGGCGCTGTCACCGTCATGTACTTATACCCATCGATCCTGTTCAGGGTATAGCCTTTTGCCCGGAGGCGGGTGTATAGGTCCTCCATCTTCCGGCAGTACGGCAGTACCTCCCGCACGTCCTGGGCTACCATCTCCCGGTGGGACTTTCCGTAGTGCCGGTAGAAATCCGCGTTTTCCAGCACGGCCTTACCCCGCTCCTGGCAGATGGCGTCGGAGATGCGCCGCAGCTCCAGGTGGTCGCCGATCTTATTGCGGAACTTCAGCCCGTCCTTAAACGACACGCTGTTCACCACGAAATGGTTGTGGAGGTTGTCGGTGTTCAGGTGGGTCGTGACCACCACCTGGAATCGGTCGCCCCACATCCGCCGGGCCGTCTCCACGCCGATGGCGTGAGCCTCCTCCGGTGTGACCTCGCCGGTCACGAAGCTTTGGTAGCCGTGGTAGGCCGCCACCGCGCCCCGTTCTCCGAACCGCCGTTTGACTGCCATCATCTGGGCATAGGCGTTCCGCTTAGAGCAGTTGACGCCGGACACATAGAGCCGCTCATCCGTCTTGCCGTCGTTCTCGGCGTAGCGGAGGGCGGCGTACAGGTCCGCGTCCAGATATTTGGCGTCTGTGGTCTTGTCCGGGTTAGCGGCGTAGTCGATGACCTCCTTCAGCCGGCCCTTTACCGGCCAGAAGCCTGTGGTGGCCATTGTGTCTCCTTTCCCGGCGCGATCAACTTTTCCATATCGGACATGAGCGCGAGAGCGGCGGCGTTGACCTCCGGGGAAAAGGGCTTTTCCGTGAGGGCGTCCAGCTTCTCAAAGAGCGCGAAGAAGTTATCCGGCAACGCTGTTCCCGGCTCATAGTCCAGCGCCCTCTGGCGGATATAATCTGTCTGGGACAGACCGCACCGTTTGCTGAGGGCGGCGATCTGGTTTTTCTCCCGCTCGGTCACGCGGGCAACGATGCGCAGGTCTTTCAAATCCATCATCTCCTTTCCGGGGTATTAGGGGCGGAGCCCCTAAAGGCATTGGCATTTGGCACACAAATGCCCTGCTCGTTACGGTGTGGGACGCGCCCCGCACCGTAATACGCTTTTTGTTTGGCGGTGCCAGAGTTGGCGCCCCTGCGACACAGGGAGAAGTGCCGGGTGTGGCACCTTCCTGGCCGCTGCTTTTTCGGGTAGTAACTTGCCGTTTGTTCCAGGCGCGGTTCCTGCCCCGGGGTCTCACCGGAACGTCTGCTCCCATGCGGAAGTATCTCGCCTGCACGGTCATTCGGCTGTCAAGGTGCCGAGTCGGTTTTTTTCAAAGCTCCGCAGGAATCTCCCGGATACCTGAAATTTAGCATTTCTCCGCTGTCGAAAGCGGACGAAGCCGGTAGGGAGATCGTGGGCGCGAAGAAAAAAGAAAAAAGCCGATACATCACGATGATGTACCGACCTCAAAAAGGTTAGTCCTCCCCCTTGGGGGGAACGCTTCGGTTCATCATGATGTATCGGCTTTGAAAGTCAAAGTCGGGTCCTGCGTCCACTGTTTCGCCAGCAGGGCCGATGGCGTTTGAAACAGTGTAGGCACGTTATATCTCGCCCTGAAGCATCATCAGGGCCAGTGCCTTATGGGTATTCAGTTGTTGCTTTCCAGCACCTTTTATCTAAAGAGTAGGCTAGATTACCACCTGAAAGAACATTTGTCAAGCCTGCTTTTTACAAAAAATGCGCCATATACAGGTTCACGCAACGATTTATTGCAGCAGCTTCTCCACGTCAGCAGCTTTCAGCACTCTCCCCACTGACACGACCTGCTCATTGACCACCAGCGCGGGCATACTCATAGCGCCATAGGCCATGACCTTTTCCATGTCGGTGATATACTCGACCTCCAAGTCTAGGCCCATGTTCTCGACAGCCTGTTTTGCGTTTTCGTACAGTTCGTGACAGGACTTGCAGCCCGCGCCCAGCACCTTGACACAGCAGATACCATCCACGGGTTTCCCGCAGCACTCACTTGTTGCTTTGGCCTCTGTCGCCTCGCTGGCCGGGGCGGAGCCGCAGCAGCAGGTGGGAGCCTCTTCCTTTTTCTTTCCGAATAGTGACATGATATATACCTCCAGTTTATTATCCGCTTTCAGCGGTTTTTCAAGATGTTATGCCGGGAACCAGCCCTTTGTCCTGTTGGCTATCCGCACCAGGAACAGCATGACCGGGACTTCCGTTAAAACGCCGACCGTCGTAGCAAGGGCGGCTGGGGATGATGTTCCGAACAGCGCAATAGCAACGGCAACTGCCAATTCAAAGAAGTTGGATGCTCCGATCATTCCTGCTGGGGCCGCTATCTTATATGGCAGCTTCAAGACCCGGCAGGCGGTATAAGCGATGGCGAAGATCAAGAAAGTTTGCAATACCAACGGGACGGCGATCAATACAATGTGGAGCGGATTTTCCAGAATGACGCTGCCCTGGAAAGCAAAAATCAAGATCAATGTCAGGAGCAAGCCTATGGTCGTTACGCTGTCGAATTTGTGGATAAACACGTTTTCAAAATAGTCCTTGCCCTTTTTGCCGATGACGATAGTTCGGGTAGCCATACCTCCGATCAGCGGTATCACGACGAACAGCACCACGGAGAGGAACAGCGTATCCCACGGCACAGACACATTGGAGACGCCCAACAGGAATTTTACGATAGGGACAAACGCCGCAAGGATAATGAGATCATTCGTCGCCACCTGCACCACCGTATAAGCCGGGTCGCCGTTTGTCAGCGTACTCCAAACAAACACCATAGCGGTACAAGGGGCGGCCCCCAGCAGCACCGCTCCGGCAAGATACTCCGTCGCCAGTTCCGGGGCGATAAAGCCCTTAAACAGCACGAAGAAGAACAGGCTCGAAATGCCGTACATGGTGAACGGCTTTATCAGCCAGTTGGTTATCCACGTCACAAATAAGCCCTTTGGATTTTTCCCCACATTCTTGATACTTCTGAAATCCACCTTCATCATCATGGGGTAGATCATCAGCCAAATGAGGATAGCCATGGGAATGGACACGTTGGCATACTCAAATTGATTCAAGAAGCCGGGAACCTGGGGCAGAAATTTCCCCAGCAGGACACCCGCCGCCATGCACAGAATGACCCAAAGGCTCAAGTATTTCTGGAATACGCTAATGCCCGGATTCTTCTTTTTCATCATGCGCCTCCTATATCAGCAGCGATTGAAATGCGTTGAAGAAATATCCCACGACAATGATGCCTCCCGTACATATTGCCACAAATGTACCCAGCAGCCGGGGCTTTACTGCCTTTCGGAGCATTATCATGGACGGCAGGGACAAGGTGGTGACTCCCATCATAAAGGACAGCACAACGCCCAGCAGCGCACCCTTTCCCAGCAGCGCCTCCGCGATGGGGATGGTCCCGAATATGTCCGCATACATCGGCACACCCGCTATCGTGGCGATGATCACGCCAAAGGGGTTATTCCCGCCCAGGGCCTTGACGATGAAGCTCTCTGGTATCCAGTTGTGGATGATTGCGCCGATGCCCACGCCGATAAGCACATAAGGGGCCACCTTTTTCGCCGTGGAGACGACCTGCTCCCAGGCGTACTTCAGACGGTCTTTGAAGTGCAGTTCCTCTTGTGGTATGTCGATGGATCTGCCGTTCCTGATATATTCCTCCACATACTTTTCCAAGTGCAGCTTCTCAATGAGCGTCCCGCCAACCACGGCGATCACCAGCCCAAGGACCACATACACGATCGCCACTTTCCATCCGAAAATGCTCATTAGAAGGACGAGGCTCCCCAGGTCCACCATGGGGGACGAGATCAGAAACGAGAACGTCACCCCAAGGGGCAGGCCCGCGCTGGTAAAGCCGATGAACAGCGGAATGGACGAACAGGAACAAAAGGGCGTCACCGTACCCAGCAGAGCGGCGATGCAGTTCGCGCCTATCCCGTGGAACCGGCCCAAAATCTTTTTCGTCCGCTCCGGGGGGAAGTAGCTCTGGATATAGGAAATTATGAGAATAAGCACTCCCAGCAGCACCATGATCTTGACGACATCGTAAAGGAAAAACTGAACGGTCCCGCCGACCTTGCCGCCCACATCAAGCCCCAAACTCTCCAACAAAGACCCGATCAGCCGATTCAACCATTTCATCCCAAGGACTTCGTTCTGAATGAAATCCCATACACTTTTTACGCCCTGCACTTGATTTGCCTCGCTTTCCAGTAGATAAATCTAAAAAAGTTGATTTGAAATCCCCGGAAAAGGCCGCGCCTGTTGGAACGGCCTCTCTCATTCGCAGCAGCAACCGCCGCTGTCTGTATCGTCCACCGCCGTGATCTGCCGCAGCAGTTCGATAGCTCTCTCGCTGCCCGCCGGGTCTATGCGATAGTGCGTCCACTTGCCATCCTCCCGGCCAATGACCAAGCCCGACTCGCAGAGTATCTTCATGTGATAGGACAGGGAGGATTGGGGCATACCCACCTCGTCGGTCAGAACACAGGTGCATTTCTCCCCGTGGCGCAGAAGCTCCAGGATACGCAGTCGCCGCTCATCACACACGGCTTTGAACACTTTAGCTTGCTGTTCGTATGTCGTTGACACATCCTCACCTCAAATCAACTTTTCTTGATGTTAGTATATGCCTCATATCGAAAAATGTCAATATGTAATTTCAACTTTTTCCATCACAAATGGAAACGGCACCAGTCAATTCTGGTGTCGTTTCGTATTTGTCATAAAGTCTTTCAAACGTAAATCACTTCGTTATAGATGATCTCCCGCGCACAGGCCGCGATGTTGTTCATCAAGCCTGTCCAGCGCATTTGGTCTTTGGCTTTCAGTTCCTCCGTAACGCCGTCCTGGGCTGCCATATGTTCTACCAGCCGAGAAAACAAGGCTTGGGCCCGCTCATCCGTATCGGCCAGGTGCGTGTTTAGCTGCCCGCTCATTACCAACTCCATAAAGTATGCGTAGTGGTGGTTCTTCAGGTATTCCATCCGCCGCCGTCCCCAGACGCCTACAGGCCTGTCCTCTGACGGAGGCGGAAGCAGATTTGGCAGGTAATAGTCTCCCACCAATGTGTAGCCTATGCCGTTGATCTCTTTGTACTGTTCCATAGTCAAAGCCTCCTTTGTACAATCATTCTACAAAGGAGGCTCTATCTTGTCCAATGTGTGGATCAAAAACTTCAAAGAACAGCAGAGAGGTAAAATGCCTCTCCGCTGTTTCTTTGCCCTTTGCCATGCCAATGTGTGATAGGTTTGTTTTCATACTTCCTTATCAGCACCTAGCTAAGGCCGAGGATGCTATTTTGCGGAAATTCGACACGGAGATGCAATCGGGCATCCCCATGTCCGACGCCACATTTGAGAGCCTGATGGACGGCATACGGACGCTGGACAGGATATGCAGAATGAAGTATCAGCAGACTTCCCATTCTGACAGATCGGTCGGCGCGTCGTGAACGCTGCCGTCCAACCTATCCCAATCATAGCAGCCGGTCACATGCAAGTAGACGTTATCAGCTTCGGCTTGCGGAGAGTGGCAGCTTTCCCATACTGTTCCCTGGTATATCAAGCCGTAGCGACCGTCCGGGAGACGTTTTATGTATAAGTCTCCGATGGGAGAGTGGTACACCCACACAATGTCACCCCCTTTCTTCGTTCTCAATATACCACGGGAGCGGGGCCGGGGCAAGAAGGGAGCCAACACCAATAAATATCGCGCCAACGGCGCGCGGGAAGGAGGTTTGAGCGGGTGAAAGAGTTTTGTGATATTCCTATCCATCCGCAGGACGGGCCGCAAATGGCCAGAGAGAGCGAGTGGGACAGGGAGGCGTTCGCTGAAAAGCACCGCGTGGTACCGACGGGCCGCGTCTCGGTTTCGTCAAACCTGTTTCCGATCATGCTTACGGCTATGCAGCAGATCGTCCAGGGGACCCGTTGGGATAAAAAAGCGCGGATCGTACTGGAGTACGATCCGCAGAACGAGAAGATGGAGATCGTCTCGTTCATGGAATCTGGCGAATCAGTCCTTCTGGAAGGCCAGGAATCGCAGTAACGGACACTCTTTCGTCGAGAAAGAACTCATGTACACGAAGGACCCGCGTCGCAATCAGTCCGGTTTCTGAAATCCTATCCAGAAGATCGTATACACGTTTGTTTTCCTCGTCGGACAGGGATCGGAGATCGACACGATAGCGCTTCAAAGCCACATCATCACCCCCTTTCTCCGCTCTCAATATACCATGGGAGCGGGGCCGGGGCAAGAAGGGAGCCAACACCAATATGGCAAGTAAAACAGAGATCAGAGCGGAACTTCGGGAACTGTACGGCAACGTGCTCTCCCAGTCCCAGGTAAAGGAATATTTAGGCAAGGGAGACCATCAGACGGCCGCCTTCGTGCAGGACCTACCCTTCACGCGGGACGGACGCAAAAAACGCTTCCTTGCCATTGATGTTGCCCGGAAGATATACGAGCAGCAGCAGACGGCGATATAAGGCCGGGAGGAACTGCCATGAAGAATAAATTGTATGGAGCTTCCGGCCTGTGCATCGTCCTGGTCTGCATTTTCGCTGACGGAAAAAGCCCGTGGCCCGCCTTGTCCGCCCTGGCGGCCGCCTTCCTGTTCATGTGGGCAGCGGACCGGGCCCCGGCCGCACCGGCAAAACGTCCTGCCGGACCGCACAAGAGGCGCGCCCGGGCCCGCCGGCGGGCAAAGATGATGATGATCCTCGCGGTTCTTGTTGCCGTCGGCGTGGAATCGTCCTTGATGGCCCGTGAGGTCGAGCCGGTGCGGACACTTCCCGGCGCTTCGGCGCTGTCCACCATGCTCAACATGCAGAAATACAGCCCGGCGGAAATGGACTTCAACATAGAGGACTGGCCGGAGCTGGAGCGGGTCTTTAAAAGCGGGATGGACGCCACGGCGCTGGTCGGAAAACTGGAGGCCGCCCGCCTGAGCGGGGAGGCCGCGGGACAGTTCATGGAGGGCTGGCCGGAGCTCGCTTACCTCCTGGACGAGGAGTGAGCCGATGGAGAAGGAGATAGACGCCGCCCGGGTGGGGCAGCTCGCGGCGATGTGCGCCGCGGAGAACGCCCGGCAGCGGCGGTGGCTGTATAAATTTTCGTTTTACATCCGCTGGGTACATATAAGCCGCCGGCCATGGTCCGGCGATGACCTGACATACCAAGACGTGATCCCGAAGGACACGCGGGCCACGGCGGAGGACCTGGCCCGGGCCATCGAGACGCTGCGCCGTGTGATCGAGGGGGAGGACTGAATATGATCGACAAGAAAAAGGTCATGGAGGCCGCCGAGTTCCTGTGCAACCACATGGGTGATCAGGTGTATATCGTTGACACGGTTATGTGCGACGAGTGCCCCGACATTGGGAAAGAGCCGTGCGTATTCTCCGGTCCGCTGAAACACAGCATGAGGGCGATAGTAGACTGCCGGACGCGGCGTGTCATTGTCCGTCCAGTGACCGTTACGTATGCTGATCTTGCTTTTACATTGGACGACGACGCGATGGTCGTAATCAACCATTGCTATGTCCGTGCCCCAGGGGAGATATTCACGACCAGGGAGGCGGCGACAAAGCACATGGAGAGCCTGCCGGACGATATAAAGAAGTTCTATCCTTCCGCCTGACGATGGCCGGGCGGCACCCGGCCGAAACGGTCCAGCGCCCGGGACCGTCGCGGAAAGCCGCGAATCATAACGAGGAGGCCAACACCATGACGCCTGAGAGATCCTGCCGCGACTGTACATACAGATCGTGTGCCATATCGCACCGCTGGGGCGAGACTGATTGCCGGTTTTTCAAGGCAAAAAAGTATACCAACGCCATTGTCAAGGGTTTTCCCACCTGTAAGCGGACGAGCTGCACGGCGAATGAGAAGGGGCGGTGCTATGCTCTGAACGACAACGACTTCGGCGGGAGGCCGTGCCCTTTCTACAGGAAGAAGGTGGTCCAATGAGTTCGGGTTGGGGTATCAAGATCGCCGGCCCGGATGGCCGCCAGCAGTCCATCCAGGCATGGGCGGACGAGCTGGGGATGGATCACCAAACTCTGCGCGACAGGATAGCCAGGGGCATGAGGCCGGAGGAAGTGTTATCCCCGGTCCGCCGCCGCGGCGCGAAGAAACCGCGGTCTGCCGCCCTTCCTATAGCCGCCCGGGCCCAGGAGCTTTTAGAGAACGCCAAGGCGGACACCGACACACCGTGGGAAGCGCTGTGGATGTGCGTTGCCGCCCGGGCGGTCCTGGATTGGTTCGACGATGACTACCGCGCTGAGGTCGAATCCTTCTTCCGGGGCCGGTGGTTTGCCAGTATGAGCGGGAATTGCGGAGAGGAGATCATACGGACATTGCGAAAGGAGGAGGCGCGTGGACGGCAAAAAACAGTATACGCAGTTGGAGGCCATTATCGCGCTGTGTAAGGCGCGGGATGATATAAACACGGCTATATCAAATCTTCGGGCAGAAGCCCGGGCCGGGCGCCTGGGCGTTTCGTCCTGGGACACCTACTGCATGTGGGTGGCGGACGCCGCCAAAGCGGCGGCCAAGCTGCGCGATCAGTCAATGAGGCCAAAACGATGGTGAAACTCTACATATCGGGCCAGATCACTGGCAGACCGGATTACAAAAAGCAGTTTTACGACATGGCCCACCTGCTGGAGGACTGGGGATATACGGCGCTGAACCCGGCTGTGCTGCAGGAAGGAATGTCAAAGGCGGATTATATGCGTATTGATATGTCGATGCTGGACACGGCTGACGCCCTTGTGGCAATGCGCGGCTGGGGGAGCAGCCCCGGGGCGAATATCGAAGTGTGTTATGCGCTGTACACGGGAAAGCCCGTTATATTCGCCGACTGTACAGATGATGAACTAAAGAAAAGGATTCAAGAGGAATTTAAAACAGGAGGAGCAGAACATGAGCAATCGCGCTGAGATGGCAGCGGGGCACCAGGACACGCGCACCGTGAAGAAACACAGGCGGCGCCCGTCGGATCGGGAGAAGCAGCCGCTCGACCATTGGAAAAAGCGTAAGACCGCGGCGAAGATCGCCAAGGCCAGCCGCAAGAGGAACAGGAAATGAGCGGCCCCGCCGGCGAAAAAGTGCTGATCGAGGAGCGCCGGGGGCACTGGGTCGAGTGTGCTTATACCGGCGTCAAGTGCTCCATATGCGGCGAGTGGTCCCCGGTGGTGAAGAACGTGTGTCCCAATAAGGAGTGCGGCGCCAAGCTGTCCGGGATAACCTACATAAACTGGCCGCGGGGGAAGCGCGGCGCCAAGCGGAGGGTCAGAGATGGACAGTCAATTATCTATGTTTGATTCCCCGCCCACATACTGCAAATTCGAGATAGAGGCCCCAAAGACGCGAATGGTGACAAAGATGCCTTTATACGAGTTGCCCGTCGCGCTGCCCGCTGAGGAGTTTAAGGGGTTCGAGTTCCTTGACAAGATCCAGGTACGAAAAGACGGCGACGATCCCCTTCTGGTTTTTAGAGACCGCCTTTGGAGCTTCTTCAAAAAGCCGGGCGTGATAAGCGGAAACAGGCTGTACATCCCCTGGGGAAAAGACTGGACCTTCTGCATCGCAAAGCAGCCGGAGGACCAAAGCGAGCGCGCCAGGCGGATCATGTACATATACCGCGCTGTATATGGGAAACCGGCATGAGCGGGCTCATAGACCTTACCGGGCGCCGCTTCGGCAGGCTCGTTGTGATCGGCCGGGCCGGGACTTATATAAGCCCGTCATATCAATCTTGCCCGTTATGGCGCTGCCGCTGTGACTGCGGCGCTGAGCGTATCATTACCGGAAACAGCCTGCGAGCAGGAAAAACGCGGTCCTGCGGCTGCCTGCGTTCTGACAGGATGCGGGCATATAACAGCGGACTGCCAAAGGAAGAATAAACCACCGCGGGGGTATAGGCATGATGGAGGAGATCAAGGTTATCCCGCCCCGGCCGGGCGCCTGCAGGATATGTGCTGCCAGGCACCGGCCGGAGGAGCCGCACGACAGGGACAGCCTGTATTACCAGGTCTGTTTTTATATGCGGCACCGGCGTTTTCCCACCTGGGACGATGCTATGAGCCATTGTTCCGAGGAGGTAAAGCGCGATTTCCTCGCTGAATTGGAGCGGCGCGGAAAACGATAATACGCAAGGAGGCCAACACCATTATGGCGAGAGACTATACCGCGCTCCCTTTTGAGTATCTGGAAGAAATGGATCATCTCTCAGACGCCGAGTATGGCCGGCTGATCCGGGCGCTGCAGCAGTACAGCATCACCGGAGAAGAGCCGGAAAGGCTGAGCGGGCAGGAGAAAGGCCATTGGAAGAGGGTACGAAATCGGGAGGATCGGTATCGCGAGAGCTTCGACACGGCCGACAGAGCCAGGTCGGAGCGAGGCGCGAAAGCAGCAAACGCCCGTTGGAAGAAAGCAAAGGATGCTAACGCATGCCTAAGAATGCAAACGGATGCACAAGCATGCGAGAGCATGCTTGGCGATGCTTGGGATGCCAATACCGAAACCGAAACCGAAACCGAAGCCAATAATATACCTCCTCCTGCTCCTCCCGCGCGCGCGGGAGAGCCGGAAGAAGAAAACGCCGGCGAGGAGCGGGCAGAGCCGATTGAAGCCCCACCGTTCGGCCGGGTCATGAGCTATTTCATGGACCATATCAACCCCATGCCGTCCAGTCTGGCCGTGACCGCTCTCCAGCACTTCACGGAGGTCTTGTGTGCCGACGTGGTGATACACGCCATGCAGATATGCCAGGATGAAAAGCACACCAACTGGCAATACCTGCGGAAGATACTCCTGCGGTACGAGCGGAGCGGGATCAGGACCATGCTGGATGTCCAGCAGGACGAGGCATGGAGGGACGAGGGCAGCGGGCCCAAGGGCCGCCGCGGCGCGCAGGAAGCGCCGGCCGGCGGGTTCGGCCTGGTGGACCTTGACGCCGCCGTGGAGCCCGTGGAGGGCCTTGTGGCGGGCTATGGGAGGAGATGGTAAAGGTGACGAAGGACGACGCGAATTATCTTTTAGGGCTGGCGCAGGCCAATTTCGGCTATGCCTTCAAGGATATGACGGCGAGCCAAAAGGTGCTGATGGTGGATAGCTGGGCGTTTGGGCTCCAGGACATCCCCGCGGACATCGTAATGCTGGCCTTTATGCAGCTTGTCACGAAAAGCAAGTGGGTCCCCACGGTGGCGGAGATCAGGGAACAGGTCAAGGACATCGGCATGGAAGCGCGGTCCGGCCTGGATTACGGAAAAGGCATTGAATACCTGGCCCGGGTCCGCTTGGGGAAAGAGGTACATATCCATAACGCTGACGGGGACGCCATCCGGCGGTATATCGTGGAGAACACGGCCCATCTCATGGGCCAGGACGGCCCCGGCCTGCAGCTCGACACGATCATCCATGGCCGGAACATGACCGCCCTCGGGAGCGGGCGAATGGGATTTGCAGAGCTGCAGGAGGGGAATGTATGAAGCCGGATATTTCAAATTCTGAGGCGGTCGTAAGTGTTGAAATAATAAACGGCGACGCCCTGGAGAGCCTGCGCGGGCTCCCAGGCGAGTGCTGCGATATGTGTGTGACATCGCCGCCCTACTTCGGCCTTCGGAACTACGATGTGGAGGGGCAGATCGGCCTCGAAGAATCCCCGGAAGAATATGTCGAGAAGCTGGTGGAGATATTCAGGGAGGTCCGCCGGGTGCTACGGCAGGACGGGACTCTTTGGCTCAATGTGGGCGACAGCTACGCGACGCGCTCCGGCCCTCAGCCTCCGATGAACACGAGGAATAAGCACGGGCACACGGCAAAGTCTGTCCCGGTGGGCTTTAAGCAAAAGGACCTGTTGGGTATTCCTTGGATGCTGGCCTTCGCTTTGAGGGCGGATGGGTGGTATCTCCGGCAGGACATCATCTGGAACAAAACGAACTGTATGCCGGAGAGCGTGAAGGACCGCTGCACAAAGAGCCATGAATATATCTTCCTGTTATCAAAATCGCCGCATTACTACTTTGATGCCGAGGCGATCAGCGAGCCCATAGCGGGCAGCAGCACGAAGCGATACCTGCAGAATATCGAGGCTCAAAAGGGGTCAGATCGGCAGCCTGGGAAAAGCAACGGGCCGATGAAGGCGGCGCTCCCGCGTTTTGGCGGCGAAAAATACGGGGAGAGCGGGAAGAAGGAGTTTAAGACGAAGGATGGCGGCGTGTATGTGCCGACGCTCCGACGAAATAAGCGTGACGTGTGGAATATTAGCACAGCGCACTTCGACGGTGGGCACTTCGCTGTGTTCCCGGAAAAGCTCGCGCTGCCCTGCATACTGGCGGGGAGCCGCCCGGGCGGGACGGTCTTGGACCCCTTTTGCGGGAGCGGGACGGCCGGAGTGGTGGCTGTGAGAGAAGGCCGCGGTTTTATCGGGATAGAAATTAACCCGGAGTACAGCGAAATGAGCGAGCGGCGGATCAAGGAAGCCGCCGAGCGTCCGAAGAAAGAGAAACGCCGCCGGCAGGTGGAGGACGGGCAGCTGCCGGGGCAGATGGAAATGAAATTTGAGGAGGACTGGGAATGAGACCGATTGACGCGGAGCCGGTGGTGAAGTGGCTGGAGGGCGTGGCGGAAAATGCCGTAGAGCAGCAGCGCGTCGCCCTGGAGTACGCTGTGAAAATCATCCGGGAGGCTCCAACGCTGACCGAGAAGCCTACCAAGAGAGAGGGAGAGAATATGACCATTGATGCGACGGTCAAGGTTTTATCCAATGAGCGGGCCTGCGTAGTTCGGAATACGGAAGGCGGATGCGACAGGAAGTGTGCAGACTGCGACCTCGTTTTGCCGGATAGCGTTGTATTATCCGCATACGGAACGGCGATAGATATTCTTCTGTCACAGAAGGAGAAGGAGAAAAACGAGCCGCTGACGGTGGAAGAGCTTGGAACGATGAACGGGGAGCCGGTTTTTGTGACTGCGCGATATATGTCCCCAGGGATCCCGGACACTCAGGCGTGGATGATCGTGCATGTCATTGACGAGGTGGATATATGGCTGGTGGACATGTTCGGCGATAAGTGGGCGGCAAACGACCACCGTATCACGGAGATACGCCGCCGCCCGAAGGAGGAGGCGGAAACTTGAGCCCGGAAAAGAGCGAGTCTGACTGGTTCAACGATGTTGCGAGAGCATTTGCGGCCGCCGGGGAGTCGATGGATGTTTTAGCTGACAGCCTCAAAAAGACGCTGGCCCGTCTGGCGCGGAAGTGGCAGGCGGAGTCAAGGACGGCAGAGGAAATGAGGCCGCATTACATGGGGTACAGCCGGAAGCGGTTTATAAAGCTGGCTATGAGTTACGGCTTGCAACGGAACGACGCCGCGATCCTGGCGAAGAAGTGCCGGAGTATGGCATGGACGGAGGATATACCGACGATGATCTCCATTCTGGACCAAGAGGCTTTTCTGCCGAAGGATATAGTCCCGGCCTGGATGCCGGAGAAGAAAAAGCGCCATCATTGGGAGAGGCTGCTGTGAGCGGGAAGGGAAAGGCTATGGACTGGAAAAAGGAAGAATCTGCTGACGGTCCGCGACGCTGGTGGTTCAGGGCCAAGAGCCGCGCAAAGAGGGATTGGGACGATGTGTGGACCGCAATAATGCTCGGCGTGCTCGGAATTATCATCATCGGCCTGATGCGCGTGGTGCTGGTGGCCTGCTATGTGGGAGCCAGATTACTGCTCAGATTACTTTGACGAGGAGGAGCCGGAGAGATGGAAAGATTTACAAGACGGACCGCCGGTATGGTCAGCTACGATACTTCGATACCGACGCAGAGCATTTTGGGGCGCTTGGCAGATTATGAAGATACGGGGCTGGCGCCGGACGATGTTGTGGCCCTTAAAAAAGAGCGGGACGCCGCGCGTGAATGTACCATAAAGCCTGATTTGTGCGTCCCGAAAATCGAGGACGAGAAGATCGTCAACATCCTTGGGACGCCGTATAAGATCGTCGTGAAAGCATATGAACAGGACCCCGACTTTGAGAGGAACGGGTCCGGGGCATACTGCGACAACGACGCGCTACTCCTCGTCCTGTGCGACATGAACACATACCCGGGGTGGGAGAACGGGGATTACGAGGATTCCGCGCATCACCAAATGAAGCTCCTTCTGCGGCATGAGATCGTCCACGCCTTCCTTTTTCAGAGCGGCCTTTCATCGAACAGCGGTCTGGCTGAGGAGTGGGCCACGAATGAGGAAATGGTTGACTGGATCGCCCTGCAGGGCCCGAAGATATACAAAGCTTTTGGGGAGGCGGGCGCGCTGTGAGGAAATACGGCAAGCGCGATAACCCGGACTATGACCCGGGCCACTGTTTCACGGCGGTTCGCTGCGAAAAGTGCGGCGAGTATTACGAGGCGGACCGGCATCACGTCTGCCGAAAGAAAAATAGCTGGCCTTTTGACGAGATGAAGGAGAAGAGAGGGGAAGGAAAATGAACATTGATGCTACGATCAAGGTTTTGTCCAATGAGCGGGCCTGCGTGGTTCGGCAGACAGAAGGTGGATGCGATAGAAAGTGCGATGGATGCGACCTTGTTTTGCCGGACCGAATGATATTATCCGCCTACGGAACGGCGATAAGCATTCTTTTGTCGCAGCAGGAGAAAGAGAAGAACGAGCCGTTGACCCTGGAAGAGCTGAACAATATGGACGGTCAGCCGGTATGGATCACGCCCGGCGGTTTTTGGGCTTTGGTATATGCGAGGGAAGGAGAACGGACGATCTTGGTCAGTAATGACAGGGAAGGCGTTTTTGCCGACAAAGAGATAGAACTTGTGGGACCGGTCTACCGGCGACCGCCGGAGGAGGGGCAGACATGAGGCGGGGAGGAGCGGAGTCCGCCGAAGAACGGAAAGTTGGGTTCTGGAAGAAAGTACGGAACAGACTGATAACAGCCCTTGGCGGTATAAACGATGAAAGTATAGCCCCCGAAAACACAGATGTTATAAGCATAGGCCTTGAAAGCCTGATAAGAGTTGGGGCAGGCGAAGTTGGTCTTGATGGCAGCATTAAATGGCGCGGCGACTCGATAGAGGATGCTAAGCTCAGGATCAGAGATACAATCGCCGAAGAACTGTATGATAACGGACTAATTGAGTACGAGGAAAGCTTCAATTCCATATTTGGACGTGCTGTGACGGGGTATATTTTGGCGGTCGATAAATCGGCGCTCAGTCGGCTGGACGAGCAGAGGCAGAAAAAGGAGGAGACAAAATGAGCGATATGGGATATAGCGGGGCCATTATAAGGCTGACAACGGATGCCCCGGACGACAACATGAGCATGGCCCTCAACCTGTTCTTTGCCAAGGATGGGGTGTCATGGGCCCGCAACTGCGGGCCGGAGCCGGAGTTTGGAGACATCAAGCTCACGGACCTCATCCGCCTGGCGGCCAAGACCATGAAGCTGGATGACCTGGAGCTGCCAGAGGACGACAGCGATCTGGACTGCCACATGGCGGACATGGTGGGAGATGGGCCGGAGGAGCCGGAAGGGCTCCTCGCTATCATCCACACCGCTGGCTGGGCCTTTGCAGAGCTGCGGGCCCGCCTGAAAGACTACGAGGACAGCGGGGCGCCCCGCATCGACGATAAGGAGCTGGCGACGCTGGAGAAGGCGGTGCAGGAGTTCGGAGCCCCGGCCCAGGTGGACATGGCTATCGAGGAAATGAGCGAGCTCACCAAGGCCCTTCTCAAACACCGGCGCTACTGCGAAGGATGCCAGGCGAAGGGGGAGGATAGGCTGGAGGAGGCCATAGCCGAGGAGATGGCGGACGTGTTCATCATGCTCTACCAGCTAATTTACATATTCGGCAACGCTGAGCAGATCCAGAAGGTGGTATGGGGAAAGATCGAGCGGCTGCAAAAGCGATTCCAGGCTAAGGACAAAAGGGAGGAAACGCCATGAGCGGACCGATATATGAGCCGCGTGGAGCGGCGAAGGAATACGGGGACTACGCGCTGAATATCTACACGGGGTGCCCCCATGAGTGCTGGTATTGCTTCGCCCCTGGCGTACTGCACAAGGTCAGGGAGGAGTTTCACAGACATGTGGAGCCGCGGAGCATCCTGATACCGCTGGAGCGGCAGCTTGCCAAGGAGGATTTCCGGGGAAAGACCGTGCATCTGTGCTTTACATGCGATCCCTACCCGATGTGGAAGGACACGACGCCGACACGGGAAGTGATAAAGTTGCTCAAAGCGGCCGGGGCCCATGTCCAGATACTCACAAAAGGGGACGGCCACCGGGACTTCGACCTGCTGGACGGAGAAGATTGGTACGGGATCACTTTGACCGGGGGAGAAGAATACGAGGAACCGATGGCGGCATCATTCATGTGGAGGTATGAAGGTCTTGGCGCTGCCCATAAAAAGGGCATAAAAACATGGATTTCTTTCGAGCCTGTTTTGAACGCTGAGAAGGTGTTGAACCTGCTGAGAACGACGCGGCACAACGCGGACCGGGTGAAGATCGGGAAGCTGAACTACCATCCATCAGACATCGACTGGGCGCGCTTCGGGCGCCAGGCGGAGGCCCTTTGTCAGGAATTGGGACTGGATTACACCATCAAGGAGTCGCTGCGGCGGGAAATGGAGCGGGAGGCATGAGAAAAACCTTTTGCGATAAGTGCGGCGCGGAGCTGGAGGAAATGAAAGATATCCGCCTGGATTGGAACTCTGGCGTGCTGCAGGAGAAGATGGGCTTTATCCCCCGCCGGTCCATGTATCAGCTCTGCGGGAAGTGCGCCGCTGAGGTGGACAAGTTCATCAACACGAAAGGGGAAAAGGCATGAAGCCTATACTGTTTAACGGCGATATGGTCCGGGCCATCCTGGAGGGCCGCAAGACCGTCACCAGGCGGGTGATAAAGCCGCAGCCGATATATGACGGAAAGATGTGGCGCGTTGGAAACAATGGATGCGGGTGGGGAAATGAGGTCAAGAAAATCCGGCTTGACAGCAGACACACCATGAGCGGCTTTTTATCGCCATACCAGCCAGGCGATATCCTCTATGTGCGGGAAACGTGGATGTATATATATTGCCATAGATGCGGCAATGGCATAGCGGGGTATTGTTTCAATGGTCCCCCTGATGACAGAGGGGGATGTTATATGTACCGGGCGAGCCACGAAATTGAGAGTGGTGATGCACGATGGCACCCGTCCATACACATGCCGCGGGAGGCCGCCAGGCTGTTCCTTCGCGTGACTGATGTACGTGTGGAGCGCTTGAAGGATATGGAGCCGGATGGAGCCAGGAAAGAAGGGTTTTGGACCTACGGGGATTTTATGAGAGCGTGGGACGGATTGATACGTCCGAAAGACCGGGATCTGTACGGCTGGAATGCGAATCCGTGGGTATGGGTAATCGAGTTTAAGCGGATAAGCAAGGAGGAGGCGAAAAAGTGGATCGGTTGACAGAGAGAAATAAGCACGGCGTGGCCGTGATGCGGTTTGACCTTCCTGCGGGCCTGGACCGGAACCCGGTCGCCCGGCTGGCGGACTATGAGGACACCGGCTTGATGCCGGCGGAGGTCGTCGCGCTGAAAGCTGAGCGGGACGCTGCGGTAAAGGACATCGAGGAAATGTTACGCCTACCCCGCGATCACACTGACTGCATTCATTTTTGCAGATATGATCCGGCCGGAGACTGCCCATTTAGCTTTGGGAAAGATTGTGAACCGAAGTGGCGAGGCCCTGAAAAAGACTGTTTATTCTACAGAAGATACCCGAATGAGCGGGAGAAGACGACATGAGCGGGATCAACGAGCGCGAAAGCTGGTACAAAACAGAGGAACCGCAGTGGCTCGTTGTGTTTTATGAACCGCCCCGGCCATCGCCGGCCGCCGCTTTTTTGAAAGGCTTAAAAATTAGAGCCGGTCGCGTATGGCGGCTGGGGAGAGAAAAGAGAGGGGAAACGAGCATGAGTAAACCGTTTGAGGAATGGACGCCGGCCGAGATGAAAGCAGAGTGCGCAAAGAACGCCTCCCCAGAAAAGTGTGAAGGCTGTCTACTCCGGGAGAAAGGAGGCTATAAAAGATGCCTTCCGGCGGTGATATTCCAGACATCACACCACCCATGCGACTGGGAACTTGATATTGGGTGCCCTATGACGGAGCAGGAGATGACGATCTGCCGGACGCTTGGTGCAAAATGGCTGACTCATCAGGTAGGAGCGAGGGATGTCTGGCTCACGAAAAATAAGCCTGAAAGAAAAGTGGATGAAAAAGGGCGGATATATTACGAAAGTGGAGAGGATATAGGGGAGATTGCAATAGTAAACACATCCCTATTCCCGTCAATTAAAGAGCAGGATGATTTTTCTGTGATAGTTGGATAACTGGGAAAAGCAGATAGGAGGCGTATCATGCTTGAATTTATCAAGCGGGACCAGCACAAGGCCCGGCGGGAATATACCTGCCACCTGTGCGGGAAAACGATCAAAACCGGAGCTGAGTACATATACGAGGTTTCAAAGTACAACGGCCGCGTAAACGACTTCCGGCGCCATATCCACTGTGACGCGCTGCTGTCTGCCTGGGCCGAAGTGACCGGTAAAGACACATATACGGCTGAGAAAATAGGAAATTTTATACGCGACGAGATATGCTTCCGGTGCCCAGCGGGAAGGCTGAGTATATGCGATAAAGCGGAGTGTTTCGCCTGTGACGTTGTGCTGGGGTTTCTTCTGCCGCCGACGATCCTGACGGCGGCCCAAAAGAGCGTCCGGGAGAATGAGGGGGCCGAGGGATGAACGAGGAAAAAGTGACGGCGCTGGACATCAAAAAAGCCCTGGCCGAGAAGCATTGCCAGGATTTTTTTCTGACGGAGGTCAAGAACGGCTCCACCTATTTCCCGCCGGCGGATGGGATGAAGATACTGGACGGGCTGGCGATCAAAAAGAGCTACACGAAGCCCTGTTTTACCGGGTATGAGATCAAGGTCAGCCGAAGCGACTTTCTCCGGGATGCCAAGTACCACACCTATGCGACCCTGGTGAACATGCTTTACGTCGTCTGCCCCAAGGGAATGATCGACAAGGCGGAGCTGCCAGAGACCGTGGGGCTTATGTATTACGACCCGGAGAAAAAGACCATAACGACCCGGAAAAAGGCGATTTTCCGCCATGTGGAATACTCGTCGGACATGCTGCTCTATATCATCTACTCCCGTTTGGACAGTGACCGCGTACCCTTCTATTCGGACCGGAAGGAATACCTACGGGAGTACATAGCCGGAAAGAATGACGGTCGGGAGATCGGCTATCGGCTGGGCACAAAAATGGCATGGGAGATCACCGGTCTGAAAACGGAGATCGAATCGCTGCAACACTACAAGCGCCTGCGGGACGCCTATGCGGCGGTGGAGCGCGTCATGCAGGAACACGGTGTCATATTCTGGAGCCATGACCCAGAGTACACGGCGAAGAACCTGGCCGCCGCCCTTGATAGGAAGGTCCCACCGGAAGTCGAGAGTGTGCGGAAACAGTTGGAGGACTGTGTATCAATGCTTAAAAAGCTGGAAGGGGGCGACGAGGCATGAGCGAGAATGTGGAGCGGGCGGAGGCCGCGGCGGTGGTCTGCAACCGGGATATACCGGTCCTGCAGGATGTCCTGCCGGTCATGCAGTTGGTGAACAGGACGGAGGAGCTGCGAGGCTGGCAGCGAGGCCGGGCGGAGAAGATCACCGCCAATCTCACCGGTATGCCCCGGGGCGGCGACGCCCTGGGTCTGGACGGCGTGGTGGCCGCCCTGGACGAGCTGGACAGGAAGCAGGCCGGGGAGTGCCGGGAGTATGCCTGCCGTCTGCGGGCGGCCCAGCGGATATTAAACGGCATAGAGAGCCTTACCATGCGGGCCTTCGTCATGATGAAGTACGTCATGGGCCTGCGCGACGGCGAGATCCGGCAGCAGCTCAACATGACGCGCCGGGGGTTTGAACGGGCCCGCCAGAGCGTGGAAGATGCGCCGGATATGGCATCCGTGAAGTGGAGAGAACGCTATATCGTGAGCGAGGACACATAATGAACGCCGCCTACAACATGGACTGTATGGAGGCAATGCGCTCCATGCCGGATAAGGCGTTTGACCTCGCCGTGGTAGACCCGCCATATGGACTTCCGCGAGACAGTTCAAATGACCGCGGAAAACTAAAAAGCCGCATTTTCAATCAGGGGAATATATCAAGATGGGACAAACCGCCCATCAAGGAATACTTCGACGAGCTGTTCCGGGTGTCGAAAAATCAAATCATATGGGGAGGAAATTACTTTGATCTTCCCCCGTGCAGATGCTTTGTGGTATGGGACAAGCTGCAGCCGTGGGAGAATTTCAGCCGGTGCGAATACGCATGGACCAGCTTCGATATGCCGTCAAAATTATTTGCGTTTGATAACCGCTATGGGAACAAAATTCATCCGACACAAAAGCCGATAGAACTATATGCCTATCTGTTGGCCCGATTCGCAAAACCG
The DNA here is from genome assembly GCA_947626265.1 of uncultured Oscillospiraceae bacterium. Classification (GTDB taxonomy): domain Bacteria; phylum Bacillota; class Clostridia; order Oscillospirales; family Oscillospiraceae; genus CAJOIG01. Next base: position 20,374 of record CANQRM010000007.1, on the reverse strand, counting down.
GGGGACAAGATACTGGACACCCACTTGGGGAGCGGGTCAAGCCGCATAGCAGCCTATGACGCCGGACTGGATTTCACGGGTTACGAGATAGACCCGGAATATTTCAAGGCCCAGGAAGAGCGTTTTGAAGCCCATGCGGCGCAGTTGAGCTTGTTTGTGGGGGGTAATACATAGGAAACTCCCAATGTCCTATTTTAAATGTGTTGAAATGACAAGGCATCCGTGCTATTTTGGTATCACCAGAAATAGGGAGAGACAAAAATCCGGGCCAAGCCCGGGGATCATGGACGGCAGGTTACACCTGGCCGTCCTTTTTTATGCCCGGAGGGAGGCGAGCACATGGCCGGCGGTATATATCTTGACGTTGACGCGAGGGACTTGAAGGACAAGATCGACCGCCTGCAGCTCGTCATGAAGCCGAAGCAGTTTGAAAATGCCATGTACGGCATATTCAAGAGGACCGGCGGGCACGTGAAGAAGATCCTGCGGGAGGACCTGCCAAAGCAGTATGAGATCAAGCCCAAAGAGGTGGGCGATTCCGTCAGGAGCCCGAGGGTCACGTCGGGCGGCCTGGGCGTCGGCTGCTCTATCCCCATCGTCGGCCCCCGCAGGAGTATCGGCCCCGGCGGATTCAGCGCCAGCGGCGGCGCCCATGGGTGGATAAGCCTGCGCCGGAAATACCGTGTCAAGGCGCGTATCGTAAAATCCGGCCAGAGCGTACTGCCGGCCCAGGCGGACAGCTACGGCGGCCAGCCGCCTTTCCGCAACCTGAGCGCCAAGAAGTTGAACGGTCTGGCCTTCACCCGGGCGGCCCATGGCCGGCTGCCGATCGAGAAGATGGTCGGTATCGCCATCCCGCAGATGCCCATGAACCGGTCCGAAGCGGATGTGCAGAACGACATCAAGGACTATCTGGAGAGGCAGATCGAACAGCGTTTCAATGCGCTTATCAGGATAGGACGATGAACACATCACTGACGAAAAAAGAGCTTGCGAACATTGCGGGCTATACATACAGGCGGCTTTACGACATCGACCGGGACCTGCCGGAGGATAGGAAGCTGTTTGTCGAGAGCGAGGGCGGTAAATACGACCTCGCTATTTTTGTGCAGCGGTGGGTCGAGTACAACGTGACAAAAGAGGCCCCGGAGGTCGAGGACCTGGACGTTGTAAAGGCACGCCATGAGGTCATCAAGGCCCAAAAGACGGAGCTGGAAGTGAAGCGGATGCGCGGCCAGCTTATCGACGTTCAGGACGTGCGGCGGCTGTGGGGAGGTATCGCCAACATGGTCATGCAGAACTTGATCCACCTGCCCAGTAAGCTGGCGCCCATGATCCGCATGATGGACAACACGGAGCAGATCGCCGCCATCATCGACCAGGGGATCCGGGATGTGCTGAACGCCATGGCCGACGCTCCACTTCCCGACTACGCCGCGGAGGATGACGAGGAATATCAGGGCTCCCACGCGAGCCCAGCGGAGCGGGTCGCGGGGGAAGAAGGAGGAAGGGCTTTGACCAATGAGGGAACCTGGCCTGACAGGTTCGCGAATTTTCAAAGCACTTCCGACGAGGAGGAGGACGAGGATTGAACGCGCTGTCGGAGCTGGCGCGATATACGCTTGGTATGTTCCGGCCGCCTGCGGTGCAGACCGTTTCCGAGTGGGCGGACAAAAACCGGTTTCTCGTTTCTGAGAGCAGCGCGGAGCCTGGCGTATGGAGGACGGACCGCGCCCCGTATCAACGGGAGATCATGGACAGCTTTACCCAGCCGGGGATATGGCAGATCGTCATCATGGCGAGCGCCCAGGTTGGTAAATCAGAGATCGAGCTTAACATGATGGGGTGCGCCATCGACAACGACCCGGGGCCGATGCTGTATATCCAGCCGACGGACAAGGTGGCAGAGGACTATTCCAAGCGGCGCATCCAGCCCATGATAAACGCCTGCCCCTCCCTGCGGGACAAGGTGTTCAAATCCCGGAGCCGGGACGCGGCGAACACCATCACCATGAAAACCTTTCCCGGCGGGAGTCTGGCCATCATCGGGGCGAACAGCCCGGCGGACCTTTCCAGTAAGCCGGTGCGGTATATCTTCATGGACGAGACAGACCGCTTCCCGGCCAGCGCCGGCGCTGAGGGTGATCCCCAGGAGCTCGCCGAGCGCCGTACAGAGACATACCGGCACAACCGGAAGATCGTAAAAACGTCCACACCGACGATAAAGGGGAAATCAAAAATTGAGAAAGACTACATGAACGGGACACAGGAGGAGTGGCACACGGAATGCCCCCATTGCCACACCTTCAGTTTTATCCGCTTTGCCGACATCCACTTCGAGAAGGAGAACTACACCAACGCCAGCGGCGACGAGGACTATCATGTGCAGGTCGTGACGTGGCGCTGCCCCACCTGCAAGAGGGATATAGGCGAGTTCGAGGCGAAGAGGCAGCCGGGGAAGTGGGTGCAGAAAAACCCCCAGGCCATAGAGAACGGCATCCGGTCCTTCCGGCTAAATGCGTTCATGAGCCCGTGGTCCGACTGGAAGGACATCGTGTGGAAGTTCCTGAAAGCCGGAAAAGACCCGGAGAAGCTGAAAACCTTTTACAACACCATCCTGGGCGAGAGCTGGGAGGTACACACTGGCAGCGGCCTGGATGAAAAATTATATAAACGCCGGGAGCACTACGACGCAGAGGTGCCCACCGGCGTTCTTCTTCTGACAATGGGAATAGACACCCAGGACAACCGACTGGAATACGAGGTCGTTGGCTGGGACCGGGACGGGCAAAGCTGGGGCATCAGCCGGGGCGTGATCCCGGGCCGGGCCGACGCCCCCGGGGTATGGGAGGAAGTGGACGCCCTTCTGGACAAGGAGTGGCAGATGAAAAACGGCATGAAAATGCGGATCCTGGCAACATTCATAGATTCCGGCGGCCACCACACCACTTCCATCTACAAGGAGTGCGCCAAGCGTCAGACCAGGCGCATCTGGCCCATCAAGGGCGAAAAGGGCGAGGGTAAGCCGGAGTGCCGTCCCATGAAGCGGGGCAAGGCCGAAGGCGCGGCGTTCATGCTGGGCGTTGACGCCGGCAAGGAAGGGATCATGTATGAGGCGGGGATAGACGATAAAGGGCCCCACTACATGCACTTTCCAATCAACTACCAGGCCGGGTATGACATGGAATACTTCAAGGGCCTCATTTCCGAGCGCATGGAGATACACCGCAAGAACGGTCGCGGCACCGTCGTATGGGAGCAATTCTACGAGCGGAACGAGCCGCTGGACTGCCGAAACTACGCCCGGGCCGCCTACCGCTATTTCCACTGGCGGTTTGACGACCTGGAGCGGACCATACACGGGGAGGCCGAGCCGGTGAAGGTCATCACACAAAAAGAGGCGACGAAGCGTAAGCAGCGGCACATCGTGAGCCGCGGGATCCAGGTATAAGGGGGTGCTGGCATGAGCCATTTTGCAGACGCATTCAGCGTGTCGGAGCTGCAGGACCTTCTCCAGGCGTGGAAAGACTGCTATTTAGCCCTGGCGACCGGCCAGGCGAAGTATTACCGCATCGGCACACGGGAGTTCCAGGCCATCGACCTGGAAGAGATAAAGGACGAGATCAAGGCCCTGCAGGACGCCATAGACGAGAAGAACGGGAATAAAAAGGCCCGCGTCCGCCGTGTGGTGTTCCGGGACCTGTGAGGAGTGACGCAGTATGAGTAATAGAAATCCCACCTTTGGGGAGCGGGCTCTTTACCTGTTCAGTCCGAAGCGCGGAAACGAGGCATACCGCAAGCGCCAGCAGCTGGAGCGGGCCCAGGAGCAGGAGCAAAAGCAGACCCGCCGCAGCGGCCCGGCCCGTATGAGCTACGCCAACCACGGGGCCAGTCAAACGCTGAACAGCATGATCGGCTGGAACGTGAGCGACGGCAACGCCGAGGACGATATAGACCTGTATTCCTCCACCCTGCGAAAGAGGGCGCGGGACCTGTACGCCGGGGGCGGACTGGGCCGCAGCGGCCCGCAGACGCTCACCACCTCTGTTGTCGGCTGGGGCATCCAGCCGAAGCCCAAGATCGACGGCGAGTTCCTGGGCATGTCCGACGAGGAGCGGGAGGAAGCGGAGCGGAATATTCTGCGGGAGTTCCGCCTTTGGGCGGGCAACGTCATGTGCGACGCCGAGCGGCAGCAAAATTTTTACGGCCTGCAGGAGCTCGCTTTTCGGTCCATGCTCATGAGCGGGGACGTGTTCGCCCTGTTCGGCATGGAGGTCAATAAGCGGACCCCCTACCAGACTACGATACGCCTTCTGGAGGCAGACCGCATCTGCACGCCGGATTCTTCCGGGGACAGCGAGAGCACGGAGACGGATAGCGGCGGCCGCATCATCGACGGCGTGGAGGTAAGCAATACCGGCGCGGTTGTCCGCTATTGGATCGCCAGCAGGAGCCCCACCGCCGAGAACGACGACAGGGAACTGACCTGGGCGCCCATAGATGCGTTCGGAAAGGACACGGGCTATCCCAACATCCTGCAGATCATGACCCATGAGCGGCCGGAGCAGCGCCGGGGCATCCCCTTTGTCGCGTCTGAGATCGAGCAGATCAAGCAGTTTACCAGGTACATGAACGCGGAACTGGCCGCCAATGTGGTATCCGCCATGCTGACGGCATTTATCACGTCTGAGGACGAGGACGGGACCCCGGGCCTGGAAGATGCGGTAAATGACGACGAGAAGATAAAGGACGATGACCCGCTGGCCCTGGAACTCGCGCCCGGGGCCGTGTATGAGCTCCCGCCGGGGAAGAAGGTGGAGGCCGTCAACCCCCTGCGGAGCAATTCCCAATTTGAGGCCTTCGTCAACACCAGCATCATGGTCATGGCGTCCAGCATGGGGATCCCGAAGGAGGTCCTTGTCAAGAAGTACGAGAGCAACTACACCGCGGCCCGTGCCGCGCTGCTGGACTTCTGGAGGACGGTCCGGGTGTACCGGACAAAGCTGAACGACATGTTCAACCAGCCTGTGTATGAACAGTGGCTTTCCGAGGCCGTGGCGGCCGGACGCATCAACGCGCCCGGCTTTTTTGATGACCCGGCTATCCGCGCTGCCTGGTGCGGGTGCTCCTGGACGGGCGCCAGCATGGGCCATGTGGACCCGTTGAAGGAGGTCAACGCCGCGGAAAAGCGGATCTCCAACAACATCACGACCCAGGAGCAGGAGGCCGCCGAGTACAACGGGAATGACTGGGCGGCGAATATCCGCCAGCGCCGCCGGGAGATCGAGGCCCTTGCAGATACGCAGGCGGCGCCCGCCAAGACGGATGATACGCCGACCGACGACAACAACGACGACGATGAGGATGAAAAATAATGCCGAACCGTGACTGTTTCCAGATACGATATACCGCCCCGCGCATGATCGCGGGGACGGACGAAGCGGAGATCATGCTTTACGGCGAGATCGTCCAGGACTACCCCAAGTGGTACAAGGAAAATTACCCGGAGGATAAGAGCGCCGCGGACTTTGACAAGGCCATCAAGGAGGCCAAGGCCGCCGGCGCGAAGAAACTTCTGCTGCGGATCAACAGCCCGGGCGGCATCGTGACCCAGGCAGTTGCCATGCGGGCCATCCTCACCGGAGCGGGCTTTGAGAGCATCAAGGTCCGCATAGAGGGCATGTGCGCCAGTGCGGCGACGATCCCCGCCAGCATCCCGGGCGCCCACGTGGTGATAACCCCTGGGAGCGAGTACATGATACATAACCCCTATACCTGGGCCGTCGGGAATGCGAGCGAGTTAGAGCAGGAGGTGGAGCACCTGCGGAACCTGGAAGCGACCACGCGGGGCTTTTATGCCGCAAAGACCAACAACGACGAAGAGCAAATCAAGAAGTGGATGGATGCCGAGAAGTGGTTTACTGCGGAGGAAGCGGTGGACTACGGCTTTGCGGATGCGCTGGACGAGGAGACGACCGCGGGGGAAGCGGCCGCCTGCGTGACCCAGGACGTGATGGACGTTATGCGAAGCATATACAAGGCGGTCCCGTACCAGATCGCCATCCTGGGGGAAACGGAGCTGGACGGCGACGGCCAGGAAGATGACCCTGCGGAGGACGCGGGGGATGAAGATGTCAGTAACGGTGCCTCTGTTGCCGGGGAGCCGACTGAAAATAATTCTATCGAGGAGGACAATCGAGAAATGGACATGAGCAACATTACCCCTGAGATGCTCCAGACGGAAAACCCGGCCCTGTTCCAGCAGGTCCAGCAGACGGCAATCGAGAACGAGCGCCGGCGCCTGGAGGACATCGACGCACTGACCCTGCCCGGCTGTGAGGCCATGGCGGCAGAGGCCAAGAAGGACGGAACTTCCGCCCTGGAGTTCCAGAAGAAGGTCGTGGCCGCGCAGAAGGCCAAGGGCGCCCAGTTCCTGGCCGACCGGCAGAAGGAGACCGAGCCCGCGCAGCAGGTCCCGGCCGGCGCTGCCGACGGCGGCAAGACCGAGGAGCAGATGATCGCGGACAACGCGAAGGACATTGCCGAGTACGCGAAGATGTACAACGGCGATAACAACCCCACGATGTTCTGAAAGGAGAAGGACCATGAGCGATCTGTATAACGTCATCGGCAAGAGCGAGTACGACCAGCTTCTTTCCGATCCCCTCAACGGGGATGTTATCTCCATCCCCTGCAAGCCCGGCAACGGCGCCATCAAGCGCGGCACTGTGATGTTCCGCGGCGACAATGGCCTGTGGGAGCCTGCCACCACCGCCGAAGTGACGGTGGAAAAGCAGCTCGCCGTGCTGAACGAGGCCGTGGACACCGGCAGCGCCCCGGGCGGCGGCGAGACCGTCACCGCGGAGGAGGCGGCCGCCTACCGGGCCGGCAGCTTCATTGACGGCCGCGTGACCCTGAAAGACAACGAGGCCCTGACCGACGCCAACAAGGTCATCCTGCGTCTGCAGGGTATCGTGTTCGACCAGATGGAGAGCACCAAGACCTTTGACAACAAAGTGTCGGGGGAATGATTAGCCTCGCCGTCAATGCGGCGGACGGCGGGGCCCAATACTACGGCAAAAAGGTGTCCGAGCTGCAGGAGAACGTCAATGTTTCCGAGGATGCCATATCCGGCGAGCTGAAAAGCGTCGAGGATTATTCCGAGGCGTTCCCGGATGAAAAATCCGGGCATTTCCTCGCTCTGACCTTCACCTTTGACGAGGGAACCACCGTCAAGACGAAGGTGATAGGCGGGAAAAACACGGATGTTGACGCCACCAAGGACAAGTATTGCGTGTACCTCATCCAGAACAAGGACACGCAGAAGATCCAGATCACCGCAACGAAGGGCGAGCAGAGCGTCGAAAAGACGTACAGCCTTACGGGGCTCGTCCTCGCGGAAAATTAATTTTTGAGAGGAGCAAAACGATATGGATATCTATTCTACCCGCGCCCAGCTCGCGGCCATCGAACTGATGCCCCGCGAGTATTCCGTGCTGTATGACATGTTCGCCACCGACATGGGCGCCGTCGAGGACGACAAGGCCATCTATGACTTCCGCAAGGGCGACCGGCGCATGGCCCCCACCGTCCACCCCGGCACCGGCGGCGTCATCATGGGCCGTACCGGCTTTGAGACCCGGGAGATCGGCTTCTGCACCATCGCCCCGGAGCGCATCATTGAGGTGGACAACCTCAAAGGCCGCACCTTCGGCGAAAACGTGCTGGGCGCCATGACCCCCCAGGAGCGGGAAAAGAAGCTGCTGGCCCGGGACATGGTGGAAATGCGGAAGGCCATCCAGCGCCGCCGCGAGTGGATGGTCCGCCAGGTCCTTCTGACCGGCAAGCTGTCCGTGTTCAACTACACCAACGAGGGCCGGGGCATCGTCCCCTCCATGATCGCCGACTACAGTTTTACCAACAACTTCACCCCGGAGACCCAGTGGAACCAGCCGGGCGCGAAGATCGACGACGACATGCACAGGATCTTCGACATGGTGTATGACGGCTGCGGCTTCGTGGACGTGATGGTCATGGCCCCCGACGTGGCCGCCTGCCTGCGGGACAACTCCGACTATATCAGGCTGTTTGACGGCCGCAACATCGACATGGGCAAGCTGAACACCCGGTATCGCGGCGCCGGCCTGCGCTTCATTGGCTGGAACAGCGACGGCGTGGAGATGTACTCCGTGTCCGGGTCCTTCATCGACGACGACGGCGTGGCAAAGCCCCTGCTGCCCAGCGGCAAGCTGATCGCCGGCGGCAAGGGTGCGATGGTAAAGGTCCCCCACGGTCCCGTGACGCAGGTGGAGGAGCCCGGCCCCAACGCCCAGCACAAGACCTACATCAAGAAGGAGATCCCCCTGCGGGTCGGCTCTGTCGAGAGCAACGCCATCAAGAACCGCATCACCTCCTGCCCGACGGTCGTTCCGTTCAACGTGGACGCCTGGGCCGTGGCAACCGTGATCGAAGTGTAAGGAGGGCCGCTATGTTCCAGGCAAAACACCACGTCACGCTGGGCGGGCGTCATTACCTGCCCGGTGAAATGATCGAGGGGAAGGTGCCGGAATGGTGGCTGTCCGTCGGCGCTGCCGTGCAAGTGGACGACGAGCCGGAAAGCGGGGTGGTCCCGCTCTCCGGCGGGCAGGACGACACCGGCCAGGGCCAGGAGTCGGACCAGACCGACCAGGGCCAGGAGCCGGGGGAGACCGACCAGACCGACCAGGAGGAGTTCGACCAGGAGGAGTTCGACCAGGAGGCCGCGCCGCCTGAGATCGACGTTTCCGCCGGCATCATCCCCCCGCCTGAGCAGGAGAAACCGGAGAAGCGGTCGAAGCCCAGCAGGACCCGCAGGAACGGAGGTAAATAAGCATGAAAGTCAAGATCCTGAAAACGGGAAAGACCGAGGAGCACGCCGCCGCCTACGCGGCCAGGCTCATTGAGCAGGGCCGCGCCATCGCGGCGCCGGCCGCCAAGGCCAAGCCCGCAAAGCCCGCCAGGCACGAATCCGCGGCCCCGGCACCGGCCGACGAAGCGAAGAAGGAGTGATCCGTCGTGTCGCTGAAAGACAGGATAGCCAATGACATCAACCGCGTGTTCATGAATATGGACCACTTTGCCGAGACCCACTTCTGGAACGGCGTGCAGATAACGTGCGTGCCAGACGAGGAGGAATCTCTAAAGCGGAAGAACAACAACGTCAACGACATCTCCTGGGACAACAACATTCGGGAGATCCTGATACACACGCCGCTTAAGTCCTTCCCCGGCGGCAAAGAGCCTGAGCCGAACACGCAGGTCATGTTCGATAAGCGGACCATGTGGGTGAAGGACGTCCAGCACAACATGGGAATGCTGGATATCCTCCTTTCGGCGAAGGATCCGAGGGCGCTGGAATGAGAACTACGGAACGCCTGCGAGGTCTGAAAAAATGGACCTACGAAAACTTCTGCAAGGGGCGGGAGATGAAAGCGCCGCCCCCGAACCTGGACCTTACCAAGATCGTCCGCAAGGAGCCTGGCTGCTATATCGGCTGGGCTCCTTCTCGTTTGAGCAAAGGCGAGTTTGTGACGGAGGCGGGCACGGTCTGTCCGGGGATCCTCATAATGCCCAATCAGGCATACGTGAAATACACGGAGGAAAAGCGCTTCGACCGCTACAACAACATCCACCGGCCCCAGGAGATGGGCCAGCATCTTTCCGTCAGCATCCTTTTCAGCGTCTACGAGCCGGGGACCCGGCTCCCCGGTTTCATCGACAGCGCCGGGGAGAACGGGGAGGGCATGGATATGTCCCTCATCCTGGAGGGGACCGAACAGGGCCTCATGACGCTGATGAACTGGATGGACGACTTCAAGATCAAGCTGCTGGAACAGAAGCATATCCCGAAAACGGACCTGTACGTGGTGGGTGAATCAATCACATACAGCATGTACACGGATCAGAACTACGTCGTTGACAAGCGGCCGATCTTTTACGGGTTCGTGAACGCCGACTTCCTTTGCTACGTGGAGGAGGGGCAGAACCCGGACTTTGAAAAATACCTGAATTAGGAGGAGAGCGAATATGTCTGATTATCTGCATGGCGCATACGGCCAGATCCAGGCCGTCGGCACCCGCGCGGCGGACACCAGCCGCGGCGCCATCGTCTACATCGGCACCGCCCCGGTAAACCAGGTGGAGGGCGGAGCCGCCAACGTGAATAAGCCCATCGTCGTGAACAACATGGCCCAGGCGCGTAAGCTGCTGGGCTATTCGGACGACTGGGCCAGCTACACCCTCTGCGAGGCCATGAAGGTCCACCTGGAGCAGAAGGGCGTTGGCCCCATCGTCTGCATCAACGTGCTGGACCCGACGAAGCACAAGCAGCAGGAGAAGGTCACGCAGCAGCTCGCGCCGGCCAACGGCCGCATCGTCATCACCCTGGCGGAGAACATCATCCAGGACAGTCTGGAGATCAAGACCACCGCCGAGGATGCGGAGACGAAGGAGAAGGGAACGGACTACACCCTGAGCTACAACGCCGACAGGCAGCAGCTCGTCATCCAGGAGGCCAAGAGCGGGGCCCTGGGCACCGAGGCGCTGAACGTCTCCTGGGAGCTGGTGGACCCCGAGAAGGTGACCGAGAAGGACGTCATCGGTTCCACCGACGGCCACGGCCTGAACACCGGCATCTTCGCCGTCAAGAGCGTGTACAGCGTCACCGGCTATGTGCCCGCGTACATGGCCGCCCCGGGCTGGTCCTCCATCCCCGAGGTACATACGGCGATGGTCCAGAACAGCGCCAAGATCAATAAGCACTGGGACGCCTATATCTTCGCGGACCTGCCCATCACGGACAAGGATTCCGCGGTGAACCTGGACACCGTGGCGATCTGGAAGATCTCCAACGGCTACACCCACGAAAATGAAACGGTCTACTTCCCCCTGGCAACGGGTACGGACGGCGCGACCTATCACATTTCCGTGCTGGCTGCGGCCAACTTCCAGGCGCTTCTTCTGGCCCAGGACGGCATCCCCTACAAGACCGCCAGCAACACGGAGTGCCCGATCATCCAGAACCTTTATATGGGCGAGGAGAACGTCGGCCGGGTGTACGACGACGAGATCATCAACGAGTACCTGAACAAGAACGGCATCGCCAGCGCCGCGTTCGTCGGCGGCCGGTGGGTGATTTGGGGCGCCCACAGCGCCAACTACAACCAGGACGACGCCAACCAGATCAACGTGGCGGAGACCAACCGCATGATGCTCCACTACATCAGCAACGATTTCCAGATCCGCCGCGCCAGAAATGTGGACAAGCCCACGACCTCCAACGACCTTGCCACCATCGTTTCGGAGGAGCAGACCCGGCTGGACGCGCTGGTGAAGATCGGAGCCCTGACCTATGGCAAGGCCTACGTCAATGCCAGCGCCGACGCCAAGAGCGACATTATGATGGGCGATTTCAGCTTCACCTTCGATGTGACGACCACGCCGCTGGCAAAGAGCATGACGGCCATCGTCAACTGGACGGAGGATGGCTTTGTCACCTATTTTGCGGCATCTGACAACGCCGCGTAAGGAGGAGGGAAAATACAATGCCGAGTAAAGTCTATGTGAACGTCGAGCGTCACCGCCTGCTCGACAACGGCCTGGTGTGCGAGGATGTTACCAAGATCGACCTTCCCACCCTTAAACACTCCACCACCACCGTCAGCGCCGCCGGCATGGCCATGGATGTGGACGTGCCCAACAACAGCCACCTGGAGGCGGCGGAGTTCAGCGTGGCCCACAACAACGGCGTCAACTGCCGGTATCTCTCCCAGCCCGGGAAGCATTCCCTGGAAGCCAGATTCGTCCGCCAGCGGTACAACGTGGCGCTGGGCGAGTTCGAGTACGAGGCCGTCAAGTGCCGCGTGATCGGCGTCCATGTGGAAACGCAGAAGGGCTCCATCGAGACCGACAACCCCTTCGGAAGCACGGAAAAATATTCCGTCCTCCACTATGAGGAGGAGGTCGGCGGCGAGATCACCGTCAAGGTGGACGCCACCACCGGCGACATCATCTACAACGGCCAGAGCTACACCGACGAGGTGGAAAGCCTGCTGAACTGACAAAAAGGGCCGCCGGGGCATTTCCAGCCCCGGCGGTCATGCCGACACCATAAGGAGGACATGCACCATGAGTAACGAAAAGAAAACACCTGCCGCGAGCGGGCCTGCCCAGGCCCCGGACGGCGTTACCATATTCCCCGCCCCGGCCCCCGCAGAGGAAAAGACCGAGGCGACCGCAGACCCTACACCCCAGGAGGGAAAGACAGAGGAGACCCCCGCCGAGGCCATCCGCAGGCGTTTACAGGAGGACGCCGCCAAGGTGAAGGAGGCGAGGGAGGCCATGAAGGAGGGCAAGGGCATCCTTGCGCTGGAAACGCCTATCAAGGCGGCCGGAAATGAAATAACAGAGCTGCCCTATGACTTCACCGTGCTCACCGGTATGGAGTACACCGACGCCATGGACGGCGACACCCGGGGCAACACGCAGAAGATAAACGGCATCACCTACCGGCAGGCGCTCAACCTGTTTGCCACCGCCGTGGCAAAGGAGGTAGAAGCCCTTGACGCAACGGACATCATCACAAGGATAGGAGTAACGGACGCCACGGCGGCCGTGCAGTTGGCGACGCTTTTTTTTACCGCGTCGATCCGGGCGGGCCAGAAGCGTATCTCCAGAAAATCGTCACAGCGGGGATGATAATCCACACATCGGTCCCCGACCTGATGCACATGACAATAAAGCAGTTTTACAGGGTGTACGCGGCCACGGCCGCGGTCCTGGAAAAACGGAAAAAGTGAGGGAGGAGACCGGGCGTGGAGCTCTACTATCAGGGAAAGGACATCACGGACTTTGTGCAGATAAGGACATGCCTGGTCCGCGATACCTGCGGTGACAGGTGCGACAGCCTGGAGGTCGAATTTGAAAACGCCCCGGATTGGTTCGGATGGGCCCCGGAGGAGGACGATAAGATACTCGTCGCCCACCAGGGCTATGATACCGGCACCATGTACGTCAATACGGTGATACCGGAGGATGACAGATACCGCATCATCGCAACGAGCCTGCCGTGCAAGGCCAGGCAGAAGGCGTACAAGAGCTTTGAGTCCAAGACCGTTGAGGAGATCATGAAGGTCTGCGCGATGGAAAGCGGCATGGACTATCAGATATACGGGATCGACGGCCGGGCCGTTATCCCGTATATCCAGCGGGAGAACGAGACCGCCGCAAAGTTCCTGCGGCGGCTTTTAAAGCTGGAGGGGGCCACGCTGAAATGCGTGAACGGGAAGTATACGGCCATAGGGATAGCCTATGCCCAGGCCCGGGCCCCCCACCAGACTATTCAGGTCACGAATGAGGCGCGCAACGCGCAGTACAGGAGAAATGGCACCGCGGCGAAGTCGCTGACAGTCAAGACGCCCTATGCCGAGGCCAGGGCCGAGGACACGGCCGCCGCGAGCTCCTACATACAGACGGTCACGGGCGAACACCCGGCCATGACCGGCGTGCAGGCCGGCCGCTGGGCCCGGGCCCTGCTGCTGGACTATAACCGCCAGTGTGAGACCGTGAAGCTTTGGAACGAGTACAACGCCGGGCTCACCGCCATGACAAGGATAAACTTCACCGGGGACACGGACGCCAACGGTGAATGGCTTATCGAGGAGGCGGAGCACGACTTTATCAATCTGACATCGACGGCGTGGCTGCACCGGTGCGTCACGACTATCAAATAGGGGGCGCGGCCGATGGGCTATGGAGCGAACATAGAGCGGGGCCGGATCACGGCCCGGGAGGGCGAGGGCTACAAGGTGGCGTCGCTGGACCGGGACGGGATCGAGAGCACTGCATTACCGATAATGCCGGTCCCGCCGGGGATCGAGGCACCGGAGTACACCGTGGGGGACACGGTGTATTTTTTCTTGTTCCGGGACGGGACCGGAAGGATAATCTGCAAGGTTTAAAGGCGGTGAGGAAATGGCGCAGTTCCTGGAGACTATAGTCCGCATCAACGCGGAGATGGGGAACGGCTTTTCAAAGGTCGGAGCGACGCTTACGGAGCTTGGAAGCATCGTAGACGGGTTGAGCATGGAGCTCATAGACTTTGGAAAGGAGTCCGTCGAGGTATACCGCGACTACGAAAAGAGTATGCGGGACGCGGAGGTGGCCCTTTCCACCAATTACGGCCAGGGGACCCAGCAGCTGCAGAGGGTCATGTCGCAGTTGGACGAGGCGGCCACGGAATGGGCCGCCACCACCATCTTCCACACGGATGACGTGTCCCACGCCATAAGCGAGGCGGCACATGCCGGCTGGGACTACGAGCAGATCATGGCCGGTATACCAGCGGCCATAAAGCTGGCCCAGGCCGGCAGTCTGGACCTGAGCGAGGCCGTGGATTACGTGGTAAAATCCACCAACGCGGCCGGCATTAGCTTTGAGGACATGGACTACTGGATAGACCTGTGGACCTATGCCGCCAACAGCAGCGCGTCGGACATCGGGGAATTTGGCGACGCGATGCTGCGTATGGGGAGCACTATGCGCTTCGCGGCGAACCCCGAGGAGCTTATGACGCTTATCGCCGTCACGGCAGATATGGGCTCCACCGGGAGCGAAGCGGGCACCATGATCCGCAACAGCCTCATGCGCCTCATCGTCCCGACAGAAAAGGCGAAAGGGGTCCTGGAGGAGCTGGGCGCCACGTCGGACGAGATCACCGAGGTCATGAACGACGAGGCCCTGGCGGCCGCCAACGCCACGCTCGCGTCCAAGGGCTTTACCGTGTTCGACCAGAACGGCGAGCTGCGCCCGATCCTGGACATCTACAGCGACCTTTCCGACGTTCTGGCGGATATAGCCGGAGGATATGACAAGATCGGCGACAACGAGGAGGCAATGGAGCTGCTGGGCGCCATCTTCCCCACCAGGACGATCACAGAGGCGTTGAACCTGCTGAACGCCGCGTCGGACGGCTACGGCGGACTGTATGACTCCATGATGGAAGGCAACGCGGCCGGTTACGGCGAGTACGCCGCCGAGACCATGATGGACACGCTCAACGGCAGCATTGAGATATTCCTAAGCAAAGTAGAGCGGTTGAAGCAGACCTTTGGCGGAGAACTGAAAGACGACGTGGAGAGTTTCACCGGCTTCTTTGGCGATCTCGTGGACCGGATCGCGGAGCTGGAACCGGATAAATTCGCCGCGCTCACGGGCGCCGGGGAAACTCTGGCGCTGGCCGGGCCTGGCCTTCTGACCGCCGGGACGGCGTTCCGTCTGATCGGCCTTATTTTCGGGACCAAGGGCGGGGCCATAGCCGCCGGAGCCATGGCACTGGCAACCGCCCTGGGCGCGCTCGTTGCCTGGGACGAGGAGAAGTTCGATGAAAAATTCGGGACGATGAACCTTGACCTGGCGGAGCTGGACAGGCAGCTGGGCAACCTGACGACCGACGGGGAACAGCGTCTCTCTGTAATGGATGGCTATATTACTCAGCTAGGCGAGCTGGCGGAAGAATACCAGACCGCTGCCGGTTCCTTCTCCCAGGAAATAGCCATGGCAACGCTGACCGGGAAGGAACTGACGCCGACAGAGCGGGAACAGATCGTCGCCTACGGACAGAGCGTGACCGACGCCCTTATAGAGGGCATCAACACCCGGCGGGACAGCAGCCTCACCTTCCTGAACACTATCACGCCTGACGCCGAAGATATGACAGAAGAGGAGACTGAGACCTACAACAGCCTCTATGACATGCTCGACGGCTACTACGGCGAGCTGACGGGTAAAGCGGAGAGCGTCGGGGCGCAGATGCAGCAGGCGATCCTGAACGCGCTGAACGACGACGGCAGGATCGACGAGGCGGAGCGGGAGGCAATCCAGAAGTATCAGGACATGCTGAATGATATTCAGGCGGAGATCGCCAGACAGCAGGAACAGGCAAGCTATTACACCCAACTGGAGAAGGCATCGAGGGTAAACGAGGATAACCTGGAGGAGTTCATGTCCTCCGTGGAAGAGAACCGGGCCGAGCGGGTGGAGTACGTGGAAAGCATGTACCTTCCAGAAATGAGCACAGCCTATGCGGCCTGGGCGGAGCAGTTCCAGGAGGAGAACGGCCGGGCCCCCACGCTGGAGGAATGGCACAGCACGCCGGAGTTTCAGACCTACAACGTGCCGTTGGAAGAGGACACCCGTGGTATCGAGGAACAGGAGGCGGAGATCGCACGTACCGCGTTTACCGCGCTGTTGAACGACAGTGATATGGGCGAGAGCTGGCACGCGCTGTTGGACATCGTGGGGCAGCACCCGAATGGGGATTATGAGGAAATGGACTATTTGGCCGCCGTTGGCAGAGGGACGCTTCCGACGACCTTTTACGAGGACCTTATAAATATCGAAAGGACATTCAGCGACTTCAAAGACAAGCTGGAGCCCTACAGAGACCTGCCGGGTTTTAAAGACCTTTTTGACCTGTTCGGATCCGGCGGGGCCATCGAGAACATGATAGCGACCTACGCAGACCAGCGTTCCCAGTACACACAAATGGGCATTGACTGGTCCATGGTGGAACAGAGGGAAGCGCTGCCCCTGCCGATCAGGCCGTATGTCGAGGGAGAGGACGCCATGACGGCCCTGCAGGACCAGGGCGTGGATGTGAATGTGGACGGCGACACGACGGAGATTGAAGCGGACATCGACGGCATTGAGGGGCAGACGCTCATGGAGTACGTGGACGGCGACGCCACGGGCTTGGAGATGTCCATCACGGACCAGGACGGAAGGACGCTGCAGGAGAATGTGACCGGCGACGCCTCACAACTGGCGGCCGTCATCAATAGCTACGCAAACAGGACCATCACCGTGAAAATCCGAGGCCAGCAGATGTTCGCAGAAGGCGGCCGGGCGACCACTGCCTCCATATTCGGCGAGGCCGGGCCGGAGTGGGCCATACCGGAGGAGCACAGCCAGCGGACGGCGGACCTTCTGATGGCCGCGGCGGCCGCGTCCGGCTTTACCTGGCCGGACCTGATGGCGGCGGCGGTCGGCGCGGGAAGCAGCGGCGGCAGCAGCGGCGGCGGAACGACCACAACGACGACGGCCCAGCCGCTTGTATACGCCCCGGTCATAAGCGCCCCGGACGCCACCGGCGTTGAAAGCGTCCTGCGGGAGGATAAGGACCGGCTCGCCAAGTGGTGGGAAGAAAGACAGATGCGTGAAGCGGCGGAGGTATACCAATGACTTTGAGCGGGAGGGTATATGTGTGCAGCGCCGGGGAGACCTTCGACAGCGTGGCCCTGGCGATATACGGCGATGAAGTGTTCGCCTGCGAGATCATGAACGCCAATCCGAAATACTCTACCACGCCCATATTCACCGGCGGCGAGGAGCTGGAGATGCCCGTTGTGGAAGTGCAGGAGGACGACAGCGGGGTATACGCCCCGGCGGCTGCGCCGTGGAAGGAGTGATACGAGATGCCGACCATCGCGTGGTGGAACAATCACAGGTTTGAAATATCCCCGTCCGTGATACGAGGCTTTTCCAATCTGCAGGTCAAAGGGACCTGCGAAACGACGGACAAGACGGACAGACAGGAGAAATACCAGACCTTCAAGAACACCCAGCCGGCCGAGATCAGTCTCACGGCTCACCTGGACGCGCGGCTTGGATGCAACGTGTGGAGAGAGGCGATAGATTACGTCATAGAAGCCCGCTGGGGGAAGTCCGACTATTTCTACGTCTACGAGAACGGCCAGTACGCAAAGATATTCGCCATAAAGATGATGCTCACCAGCGCCGCGGTGTCAAATGTTGTCATCGCGCCCACGGGAAAGTGGATCGCCGCCGACGTGGCCCTGACCATGAAGGCCTGCAAGGTGAGCGACAACAACAATTTGCAAAGCTCCTCCGGCGGCGGGGGCGGCGGGTCCGGTTACAAAAAGTCGTCGGTGAAATCCACGTCCACCACGACCACAAAGGATCTGCACCCGGGACTGAGGGCTGCATTGAGCAACAGCAATTCCGCGAGCACACAGTCCAGAGCGGGCGCGTCGGCCGGGGTCCTGTCCAACGCCAACAAGAATATCGCAAGCAATAAAGCAGCGGCCAAAAAGACGACGACCACAAAGACCACGACCACAAAATCCTACGGCGGCGGGAGGCGATGAACCATGGCGCGGTATCAGATCGACAATGTACCCTACCCCATTGATTTTCAGGGAAGTGATATGCGCCTGCGGACGCTGCAGAACGCCAAGAACCTGCTCATGTGCCGGATGGGAGAGGTCCCCTACGACCGGTGCCGCGGCTTTGACGCGGCGCTTTACGACCTGCCCATCGACAAGATGCGGGAACAACTGCTGCCTGAGCTGGACCGGCTCATGATATACGAGCCGGACGCACAGGTGGTTTCCGCGGACGCCTCCCTGCTGGAGGACGGGACGACATATATCCGGGTGATAATCGAATTGCCGGACGAGGAGGAACAGAGATATGGATAACACCGAGCTCCATTACGTTCAGTTCGACCCCAAGGAGCTTTGGGACGAAATGACGCTGCGGTACGTCGAGGCCGGCGGGGACATCCTCTACCCCGGCGACGAGAAGGAGATGCTGCTTCGGGCTGTACAGGCAGATATTGTCCAATCCCTGGGGAGCGTGGACAACGCCCTGCGGATGCAGACGCTGCGCTACGCCGTGGGGGAATATCTTGACGTTTTGGGGGAGAACCGCGGATGCTCCCGGATCAAGGCCAGTCCCGCCCACGCGACCGTCAACATCACCACCGCCATCACCGGCCGGGCCGACGTGCTGACCGCGGGAACGACCATGACGGCGGACGGCCAGCAGTTTTACGAGCTTTTGGAGGACTTCCCCCTGCCGGGCGTGCAGCAGACGGCGCCGGCGGTCATCCGGGCCGTGGAGGCGGGCAGCGCGGGCAACGGGCTCCTTTCCGGGACGCCCATGCACCTTTCCATGTCGAACGCCGGGGTGCTCTCCATCGTCGTGGCGGCGGACGCCGCCGGCGGCAACGAGCAGGAGGAGGACGAAGTATACCGGGAACGCATCCGGGAATACGGCTTTGCCAGCGTCACCACCGGCCCGGAACAGCAGTACGAGGCCGCGGCCATGGCCGTGAGCAGCGAGGTCCTGGACGCCAACGCGGTCAAAATCGACGCCGGGCATGTGGGCGTGTACGTCGTTCTGTCGGACGATACCCACGCCGCGGCCATCCTCCAGGAGATACAGGACGCCCTTCCGGCCGAGAACGTGCGGCCACTGACGGACTACGTAACGGTCCACCAGGCCGAGTCCGTCCCCTATACCCTCAAAGTGGAGTACAAGACGGACGGGAGCAGCGCTGTCACATCCGCCATCGCGGCGGCGGTGAATGAATACCAGGCGTGGCAGGACAACACCATCGGCCGGCCCTTCAACCCGGACCGCCTCATGGCGGCCATCTATCAGGCGGGCGCTACGCGCGTTACGTGGGGCGAGGAGAGCAACTTCAACAGCGGCGCCGTGGAGTACACCGAGATCACGGAAACGCAGCGGTGCAAAGGGTCCATCACCCTGTCGGCGCTGCCTTCCTGATAAGGGGGCGAGCGGGAAGTGTTTATCTTTGACATATCGAAATGGGTCCCGAAGTTCATCCTATGGGATAAGAACGGCTACGCCCTGGCGAAGGCCATAGAGGCCGGCCTGCAGAAGATGAACGACATCATCCGGCAGGGCGTGGACTGCATCGTGGACTACGACACCATGCCGGAATGGCGGCTGGACGAGCTGGCCTGGGAGACAAACTTTCTTTACGACTACAGCGCCGATGTGGAGATAAAGAGGCGGCTTTTAAAGAACGTCTTTTACATCTACCGGCGCCTGGGGACTAAGGCGGCCGTGGAAAATGCTTTGCAGGCGATATTCCCCGGCTCTGATCTCCAGGAGTGGTTCGAGTACGGCGGCGAGCCCTTTTATTTCCGCATGGAAATAGAGCTGCCGGATTCCGGTATCACGCCGGAGCAGCAGGCCCGGGCGCTGAGGAGCATCCTGTTTTACAAGAACGCCCGGTCGGTCCTGGAGGGTATCAACTACACCCGGGAGGTCACGGGTGACACCAAGATAGGCGCCTGCACGGCCGCTATGGACTACATAGAGGTATGGCCGCAGGTCGTGGAGCGCCTGGACGCCACCGGGGACATCATCACCACCGGCGCCGTTGCCATGCAACCCAGGCTGGAGGTATTCCCAGCTGCAGATATTCAACAGGAGCCTGCAAATAAAAAGTCAAGCCCAAAATGAAGAAAAAGTGGAGCTGAGGAATGGGCACGACAAAAAAGCT
>CANQRM010000006.1 GCA_947626265.1 uncultured Oscillospiraceae bacterium | reverse complement strand
GCGTCGGAGTGCATGCGGCCCATGGTGTCGGTCATGCCGTAGCTGGCGGGGCCGGCGGCCATGTTGTCCGGGTGCAGCGTGCGGCCGGTGCCGCCGCCGGAGGCCACGGAGAAGTACTTCTTGCCCTGCTCGATGCATTCCTTCTTGTAGGTGCCGGCCACAGGGTGCTGGAAGCGGGTGGGGTTGGTGGAGTTGCCGGTGATGGACACGTCCACGCCCTCCATGTGCATGATGGCCACGCCCTCGCGGACGTCGTCGGCGCCGTAGCAGCGCACGTTGGCCCGCTCGCCGTCGGAGTACTTGATCTCCTTGACGATGGCGACCTTGCCGGTGGCGTAGTCGAACTGGGTCTGGACGTAGGTGAAGCCATTTATGCGGCTGATGATCTGGGCGGCGTCCTTGCCCAGGCCGTTCAGGATGACGCGCAGGGGGGTCTTCCGGGCCTTGTTGGCGTTGCGGACGATGCCGATGGCGCCCTCGGCGGCGGCGAAGGACTCGTGGCCGGCCAGGAAGGCGAAGCACTTGGACTCGTCGCTCAGCAGCATGGCGCCCAGGTTGCCGTGGCCCAGGCCGACCTTCCGGTCGTCGGCCACGGAGCCGTCGATGCAGAAGGCCTGCAGGCCCTCGCCAATGGCCTTGGAGGCCTCGGCGGCGGACTTCACGCCCTTCTTGATGGCGATGGCGGCGCCCATGGTGTAAGCCCAGCAGGCGTTCTCAAAGCAGATGGGCTGGATGCCCTTGACGATCTCGTAGGGGTCGAAGCCCTTGTCCTGGCAGATGGTGCGGCACTCCTCGATACTACCGATGCCGTACTGAGCGAGGACGCCGTTGATCTTGTCGATCCTTCTCTCGTAGCTTTCAAACAGAGCCATTATCTTGTCCTCCTCTCTCTTATTCCTGCCGCGGGTCTATGTAGCGGACTGCGGCGTCGAACTGGCCGTAATGGCCCTTGGCCTTCTCCAGGGCGGTGTTGGCGTCGTCGCCCTTCTTGATGAAGTCCATCATCTTGCCCAGGTTCACGAACTCATAGCCGATGATCTCGTCGGCGTCGTTCAGCGCCATGCGGGTGCAGTAGCCCTCGGCCATCTCCAGATAACGGGGGCCCTTGGCGGCGGTGCCCATCATGGTGCCGATCTGGCTGCGCAGGCCCTTGCCCAGGTCCTCCAGGCTGGAGCCGATGACCAGGCCGCCCTCGGAGAACGCGGACTGGGTGCGGCCATAGACGATCTGCAGGAACAGCTCGCGCATGGCGGTGTTGATGGCGTCGCAGACGAGGTCGGTGTTCAGGGCCTCCAGGATGGTCTTGCCGATGAGGATCTCGCTGGCCATGGCGGCGGAGTGGGTCATGCCGGAGCAGCCGATGGTCTCCACCAGCGCCTCCTGGATGATGCCCTCCTTCACGTTCAGGGTCAGCTTGCAGGCGCCCTGCTGGGGAGCGCACCAGCCGATGCCGTGGGTGAAGCCGCTGATGTCGCTGATCTGCTTGGCCTGGACCCATTTGCCCTCCTCGGGGATGGGAGCCGGGCCGTGATATGCGCCTTTGGCGACGCACGTCATCTTGTCCACTTCTGCTGAATAGATCATGATTTTCTCCCTTCTGTCAAATATGATTCAGCTTGCCGGCAAGCTCGCTCGCCGGTGGGTATACAGATATAGTAAATATACCATCTCCCGGGCCTAAAGTCAATTATGAACAGCCGCCCGTCGGGTGGGCAGCACCGCTCCCTCGGGCAGGTGGCGCTTCAGCCAGTTCATGCGCAGGTAATAGACGATGAACACCGCCGCCGTGATGCCCCAGGTCACCGGGTAGCTGGCTGCCACCATGGCCGGGGTGCGGTGGAAGGGCAGTACCGCCCATATCCAGATAAGCCGCAGCACGCATACGCCGAAGATGGTGATGATCATGGGCGGCAGCGCCTCGCCCACGCCCCGGGCCGCGCCGGAGTATATCTCGATGAACACATAGGCCACGTAGGCCGGGGCCCATACCCGCACGAAGGTGACCCCCAGGGCCACCACCGCCTCGTCGCCGGTAAAGATGCGCAATATGGGCCCGGCGAAGACGATCTCCGCCACGCTCAGCACCAATATGGTCCCCGCCGTCATGGCGAGGCACACCCGCGTGCCCCGCAGGACGCGGTCGTAGCGCCCCGCGCCGTAGTTCTGGCCCACGAAGGTGGTGACGGAGATGCCGAAGGCGCCCATGATCATCCAAACGAAGCCGTCCACCCGGCTGATGGCGGACCAGCTGGCCATGGCGTCGGTGCCGAAGGCGTTGACCGCCGCCTGGATGACCAGGTTGGAGATGGTGTACAGCACTGACTGCATGCCCGTAGGCAGGCCCAGGCGCATGATGCGCCGGAGCATGTTGCCGTGAAAGCGTATTTTGCGCAGTTCTACCCGGTAGCCCTCGCGGGTCCGCATGAGAATGGCCATGATGAGCACCGCGCTCACCACCTGGGACAGCACCGTGGCCAGTGCCACGCCGAACACGTCCCAGTGGAACGCCACCACGAACAGCAGGTCCAGCACGATGTTTACCACGCAGCAGGCGATGAGGATGTATAAGGGCCGCTTGGAGTCCCCCACGGCTCGGAGGATACCGGTGCCCACGTTGTAGATGACCGTGGCCACCATGCCGCAGTAGAACACAATGATGTAGGTCATGGCCTCGTCCATGACCTCCTCGGCCACGTCCAGTATCTCCAGCGAAACCTTCGCGGTGGCGAGACCTATGAGCATGATGACCAGGCCCCCGGCAAGGCTGAGGGCCATAGAGGTGTGCACCGCCTTGGAGAGGCTCTCCTCATCCCGGGCGCCGTAGAAGTGGGAGATGATGACCGACGCGCCTCCGGCCAGACCTATGAAAAAGCCCAGCCAGAGGTTGATGACGTTGCCCGTGGCCCCCACGCCGGCCAGGGCCTCCTTGCCCACATACTGGCCCACGATGATGGTGTCCACGGTGTTGTATAGCTGTTGGAAGAAGGAGCCGATGAGGATGGGGAAGAAGAACAGCAATAGCTGCTTCCAGATCACGCCCTCCACGATCTCGTTTCTCTCGATGGTCTTTGTCATGTTGCCTCCATTGACGTGCTGGCGCAGGGCGGCTGAGCCCGGCAGTATGCCTACTGCTAAAGTTCGCTTCGCTCACCAACCGCATTCGGCACACTGCCGGTTCTCCCCGCCCGTCGGGTCGGTGCGTTATACCTGTGTGGTTCGTTCTGCCGCCTGGACCACGTGCTTGACAAGCACCGCCGTGGTCACGGCGCCCAGACCGCCGGGCACCGGGGTGATGGCCTTGACTACATCTGCCGCCTCGTCGGTGCGCACGTCGCCCCGGAGCTTGCCTATGCTCTCGTCAAAGTGGATGCCCACATCCACCACCACCGCGCCGGGGGCGAAGTGCTCGGCGCCAAAGTAGCCCATCTTCCCAACGGCGGCCACCACGATATCCCCCCGCCGGGTCTCGACGGCCAGGTCCTTTGTACCGCTGTGGCAGATGGTGACCGTGGCGCCCCGTTCCATCAGCAGCATGGCGGCGGGCCGGCCCACCACCAGGCTCCGCCCGGCGATGACCGCATGAGCGCCTTTCAGGGGGACGTTATAATAGTCCAGCAGCTCCACCGCCGCCTGGGCGGTGCAGGGGGCGAAGCCCTCCCCGGAGCCGGTGAACACCCCGGCCAGGGAGCCGTCGGTGACGCCGTCCACGTCCTTGGCGGGGGAGAGGGCCCGCCGGGCCGCCTCGTTGTCCAATGGCGCGGGCAGAGGCCGCATCATGAGCACGCCGTGGACCGCATCGTCCTCATTGAGGGCCCGGATGGCGTCCATGAGAGCTGCCTGGGGCACGTCCACGGGGAGCACTACATTTTTTACCGCCACCCCCGCCGCGGCGCAGCGCTTCATGGCGCCCTTCTCGTAGGAGAGGTCGTCGGGCCGCTCGCCCACCCGCAATATGGCCAGCGTGGGCGTGACGCCCCGTGCCGCCAAGGCCGCGGCCCTCGCCGCCGTGTCCGCCGCCAGGGCCTCCGCCACCGGCGCGCCTTTCAAGAGTTCCGCCATCACGCATACCTCCCGTAGATATCGTTGAGGACCTTCTCGGCCCGGGGGCCATATTCCGCCAGGAGCCGGTCCACCTCGCCGTTGAGCTCATCGGCAAAGGCCCGGTCGGTCATGGACTTGGTGTTCACCTTCACGTTCACCGCCGCGCCGTAAAGAGCTCCCTTGCAGAGCGCCGCGCCGGTGGCGGCGTCGGATACGGCCAGCACGCTGCCCATCTGGGCGAAGCCCTCCATGAGCTCAATGGCCTCGCAGCAGAGCCGCACCATCTCCATGGGCGGCTGGGCGGCGAGACGTGTGCACCGCTCCAGCTCCTCCTCCCGACCAGTGACGTACTTAGGGATGGCGTAGGCCCGGCTCAGGGGCAGAAACGCCTCGGCGTCCGCGTCGATGAGGGCCAGCAGTTTTTTGGAAAGGTCCTTGGCCTTGGCGGTCAGGTCTGCCATTTGCTCCTCCACGGCGGCGTACTTGGGCTTGCCAAGGGTGAGCTCGCCCACCATGGCCCCCAAGGCCGCGCCCAGGGCCCCCGCCAGGGCGCAGGCCCCGCCGCCCCCGGGAATGGGGGCTTTGGAGGCCAGTACCTCCGTGAACTGGGACAGGGTCATATCGCTCATCATGCTCATGGCATATCCTCCTTCAAAAGCGCCCGCAGCTGGCCGATGTAATATAGGGACCCGAAGGCGCAAACGGGACCGCCATAGGCCCGGCACTTGGAAAGCGCCTGGGAAAGGGTATCGGCGGTCTCCGCCGGGACAGTTTGGATGGCCGCGGCCAGCTCCGCCGCGGGCAGGGCCCGGGGCCCCTCCGGGGCGATGCAGATGAACCGGGCGGCCAGGGGCTCCATGAGCGTGAGCATCTCCCGCCAGGGCTTGTCCGCCATCACGCCCATGACCATGGTGAAGCGCTGGCCGGGGAAGTATTCTTTGAGCCCTGCCGCCAGGGCCGCCGCCCCGTGGCCGTTGTGGGCCCCGTCCAGGACGAAGGGCGGGGACGTTTTCATCAGCTCGAACCGGCAGGGCCATTGGGCGTTGGCCAGGCCCTTTTGTATGGCGTTCCCGGAAAGCCCCAGGGCCCGGCCCGCCTCGATGGCGGAGCAGGCGTTCTCCGCCTGGTATCGGCCCAGCAGGGGAAGAAAGACGTCCCCCATCCCGTCATAGTTGAACCGCTGTCCGGCGGGGGAGTGGGACAGAAGAAATAGAATTGTTATGTCAACTTCATGCAACGGCGCGCCCACCGCTTTGGCCCGGTCCCGGATGACCGCCAGGGCCTCCGGGGGCTGGACCGCCGTGACGGCGGGGCAGCCGGGCTTTATAATGCCCGCCTTCTCCCCGGCGATGGCGGCGAGGGTAGAGCCCAGCACGGCGGTGTGGTCCATGCCGATGGGCATAAGCACTGATACAGCGGGCGTTTCGATCACATTCGTGGCGTCCAGCCGGCCCCCCAGGCCCGTCTCCAACACCACATAGTCGCAGCCCTGCTCGGCGAACCACAAAAACGCCGCGGCGGTCATCTTCTCGAAGTAGCTGGGTTCTTCCAAGCCCTGACAGGCGGCCTTCACCTGTGCGGTGACGCGGGCAAAGTCGGATATACTTATGTAAACTCCATTCACCTGCATCCGTTCCCAGGGTCCGGTCAGGTCCGGGGAGGTGTAGAGGCCCGTCTTGTACCCCGCCGCCCGGAGCATGGCGCTTGCCATGGCGGCGCAGGAGCCCTTGCCGTTGGTGCCGGCGATGTGCACGCATCGAAGCGCCCGCTGCGGGTCGCCCAGCTGGGCGCAGAGCGCCTGCATGACCTGCAGGCCGGGGGCGTGGGTGAACTTGGGCGTATCGTTATAAAATTGGAGGAAATCCATATTCATGGGCACAGTATAGCACACTTCGCCACCCGGGGAAAAGCCCCTCAAAGGCGGATTGACTTTTTCGGCGAACTGGACTAAAGTAACGGGCGGAGGGATGCACATGCACGACGAATTGACGGCGGTGGATATCCGCAAGATGCAGGAGGAGATAGACTACCGGGAGACGGAGCTGCGCCCCAAGCTCATCGAGGACGTACAGATCGCACGGGGGTTCGGGGACCTGTCGGAAAACTTCGAGTACAAGGCCGCCAAGCAGGCCAAGAACAAGAACGAGAGCCGCATCCGGTACTTGAAGCGCATGATCGCCTCGGCGGTGGTCATCAAGGCCAAAGCGGGCGCCGACGATGAGGTGGGGCTTTTCGACAAGGTGACCCTCTTCACGGAGGACCGGAACGAGGAGATGACCATCACGCTGGTGACCACCCTGCGCCAGGACCCCATGAAGGGGCGCATCAGCAAGGAATCCCCCGTGGGTCAGGCGCTGCTGGGCCATAAGGCAGGGGACCGGGTATTCATCAAGGTGGGCGACGGCGGCTACTGGGCCCAGATACGGGCCGTGGAAAAGGGCGCCGACGACGATACCATGGAGATCAGCAGGTTCTGAAAAAGAAGGCCGGGGGCATCGCCCCCGGCCTTTCAGCTTGCGTTGCTTTCCTCTTCGCTGATGTACGCGTCCTCTGCCTCCTGCTGGGCTCGGATGAGCCTCTCCCGCGCCTCGCCCAGTTTACCGGCATCCAGCGACGCCAGCGTGTCCGTGATGCCGTTGAACAGGATGAAATACGGCTTCTTGTACTCGTCCGCCATGATGCACAGCCCCCTTTCATAGACTATAAGCGCTGATAAGATTGGACATTATTTATTATAATCCATTTCAAGCCAAAGTCAAGACCGCCGCCCCGAAACTGTGGGACGGCGGCCCTTTTATTGGATGAGCTGGCCGGTATAGCCCACGGCGGTGAGCCGGTCGTAGGCCTCCCGCACGGCGGGCGGGATGAACTGGGGTATCTGGTAGCCCGCGCAGGGGTAGAGGGCCATGCGCTGCACGTCGCCGACCAGCGTCTCAATGACGCCCTTCTCCGTCATGCCCACCTTCTGGGCGGCGGCGATGTGCTCGTCAACGGTGACCTGTGGTGAGGTGATGATGAAATCTGCCTCGGGCCAGTAGATGGGCACGGCGGCAAATACCCGCCGCTCCATATAGGGCTTGTGCACCGCGAGCACATGGACGGCGGGGATATTTTCCTCCGCCAGCAGCGCCTTGGTGAACAGGTAATTCTCCGCGGCGTTGGCCGAGTGAGTTTCCAGCAGAATAGCGTTCTCCGGCACCCCCGCCTCCCTGGCCAGGGCGGCGAACCGCTCCGCCTCGGAGGTGTGCCAGAGCCCCGCGGTGTTGCGTCCCAGCCCGCCGGAGAACACCACCAGCGGGGCGTATCCCGCCTTATAGAGCTCCGCCGCCCGGAGGGGTATAAGCTCGTCATAGCAGCCGAAACCCACGATTACGTCGGATTTGGCGGGGGCCATATCCACGTGCATATAGTCCCAAAGCGTCTGCACGTCCGCTCTCACAGTATCGGTCATGTCAAAGCCCCCTCATGGCGTCGTCCCGGAGAAGGGAGGTATCATGGGCGGCCAGCACCTGGTCCAGCTGGGCCAATATCCGTGCCCGGTCCTCCTTCAAGGTGCCCTTGATGGGCAGGTAGTTGGAGGCGTGGTTGGAGGTGTAATGAAGGCCGCTGAGCTCTATCTGCTCTACCAGCCGGCGCACCTCCAACAGACTCTCGAAAGGCGTCTGCAGGGTCATTTCCCCCCGCCGGACCTCCTCATACATGGGCGTGCCCTCCACGGGCATGTAGGTCATGGAGGAGAGGTGCTTGGGGCCCATGTCGTTTATCATCTTCGCGGTGAGGGCGGCGTTTCGCTCCAGGGCCTCCCGGTCGCCGCCCTCCAGGCCCGTGATGACGATGGTCCAGAGGTCGAACCCCGCCTCCACCAGTCGCCTTCCTGCCTCCAGCATGCCCTCGGCGCCCACGCCCTTTTTCACATGGCGCAGCAGGGCGTCGTCCCCCGTCTCCACGCCTAAGTAAGCCCGCTGAAGGCCCGCGGCGCGGATAGTCCGGAGCTCCTCGGGGCTCTTGCGCAATGTGGACAGGGGCCCGGCATAGGTGGTGACCCGCCGCAGCCGGGGGAAGGACTTGTAGAGTGCGGCCAGCACCGCGAGAAGATAGTCCACGGGCAGGTCGATGGCGTCCCCGTCGCA
Organism: uncultured Oscillospiraceae bacterium; assembly: GCA_947626265.1. GTDB lineage: Bacteria > Bacillota > Clostridia > Oscillospirales > Oscillospiraceae > CAJOIG01. The sequence continues at coordinate 122,917 of CANQRM010000006.1, read as the reverse complement.
GAGAAATACCGTCTCCGCCTCCCGCCAGAAGGTGCCGGTGGCCATTTGGATGTCCTCCAAAACGTCCTCCAGCGGCCGGACATGATACCGCTTGGCCTTGTACATGTCGCAGAAGGTGCAGGTATTGTTGGAGCAGCCCACGGTGCATTGGAGCAGATAGCTCTTCCACTCCCCGGGGGGACGGTAGATATCGCCTTCGTAGCGCATGGTATTTTCCTCCTGGATATGGGGCAATCTACCTCGTGAAAGAGGTGTATGCTCATGACGACGCAGCTCACGGCTGTATTTGACGATCGGGATGGGGCGGACCTGGCATTGATGCGCCTGCGGCGCAACGGGGTGGAGTTCTCGGTGGCGGACCTGCGGGCGCCCCGGCGGAAGCCGGAAAACGATATGCCCCTTCTGACCATGGGCCCGGCCTTCGACAGGCGTCAGACGGAAGGCGTCCTGCCGGGGCAGATGTACGCGGCGGTGCTGGGCTCAAGGGCCGCCATGGAGCGGACCGCCGCCACCGCCGGCCAGGCGAAGCTCACCGTGAACGTGCGCACGGACCAGGTGCTGAAAGCGCGGGAGATCATCGCGACGGTGAAGGGGCGGGTGCTGTAAATAGGCCGCCCTTTGAGGACGCAGGTTTTGCCCGGACGGGCCCGACAGTATGCCTGCTGCTAAAGTTCGCTTCGCTCACCAACCGCATCCGGCACACTGCCGGCTCCCGCCGGGCATCGGACTGGCATAGGGCGGCCTCGCCCGGCGGGTCAACCCTTCCCCTTGATCAGGTCCCAATACTTTTTCGCGGCCTGTTCGGTCTTGTTGTCGCCGTATTCGTAGTAATGGGCGTCCTTGAGGCTGTCGGGCAGGTACTGCTGGGCCACCCACCGGTTGGGAAAGTTGTGGGGGTAGAGATACCCCTGCTCCCGTTCAAAGCCCGTGCCGTCGGCGTGGACGTTCTGAAGCTGCCGGGGGATGGGGCCGGACTTGCCCGCCTTCACGTCGGCGATGGCCGCGTCGATGGCCATGCAGCCGGTGTTGGACTTGGGGCAGGTGGCGAGGAATATGACCGCCTCGGCAAGGGGCAGCCGGGCCTCGGGCAAGCCCAGCTGCAGCGCCGAGTCCACACATGCCTTCACGATGGGCACCGCCATGGGGTAGGCAAGGCCTATGTCCTCGCTGGCGGAGCAGAGGATGCGCCGGCAGGCGCCCAAAAGGTCCCCGGTCTCCAGAAACCGGGCCAGGTAGTGCAGCGCCGCGTCCGGGTCCGAGCCCCGCATGGATTTCATCAGCGCCGAGAGGATGTCAAAGTGTTCGTCTCCGTCCCTGTCGTAGCGCATGGCGCTTCGCTGGGTGACGGCCCGGGCATCGGCCATGGTGAACGCCATGCCGGCCTTTCCCATGTGGGCGGTGGAGTAGAGAAGCTCCAGGGTGTTGATGCTCTTTCGCACGTCCCCGCCGCAGGCGGAGGCGATGTAGTCCAGTACCCCTTCCTCCGGGGAAATGGTGACGCCGTCCCGCTCCTGCAGGAGCCGCAGCACCCGCTCCATGGCCTTTTTCACATCGGCAGGCGTGAGCTGCCTGAACTCAAAGACCGTGCTCCGGGAGAGGATGGCGTTGAACACGCAGAAATAGGGGTTCTCCGTAGTGGAGGCGATCAGCGTGATCTTCCCGTTTTCGATGAAGTCCAGAAGGGACTGCTGCTGCTTTTTGTTGAAGTACTGTATCTCGTCCAGGTACAGCAGCACCCCCTCCGGGGCCAGGAGGGTGTCCAGCTCGTCGATGATGGCCTTGATGTCCGCCAGGCCCGCCGTGGTGGCGTTCAATCGCCGCAGGGGCCTGTCCGTGCGCTGGGCGATGATGCGGGCCACGGTGGTCTTGCCCGTGCCGGAGGGGCCGTAGAATATCATGCAGGGGATGTGGTCGCTCTCCGCGATGCGCCGGAGCATGCCGTTTTCCCCCAGGATATGCTCCTGGCCAAACACGTCGTCCAGGGTCTGGGGCCTAAATTCATCTGCAAGGGGACGGTACATGGCGTCAGGTCCTTTAAAATAAGATATACATAAATTATAAAGATTACCCTTGGAATTTGCAACAGGCCGTGATAAGATTTCTCAAAGAGATACAGAAAGCGGGGAAAGCTTATGAGAACGGCCGAACAGGTGGAACACATTGTGAACGCTCTTGCGGAGGAATACCCTCTCGCGGACTGCACGCTGGACTACAAGGAGGCGTGGCAGCTTCTGGTGCAGGTGCGCCTGGCCGCCCAGTGCACCGACGAGCGGGTGAACATGATATCCCCGGCGCTGTTCGCCCGGTTCCCGGACCCGGAGACCATGGCCGCGGCGGAGCCCGAGGACGTGGAGCCCTACATCCATTCCTGCGGCTTTTTCCGGGGCAAGGCCCGGGACATCGTGGCCGCCGCCCGGATGCTGGTCAATGACTTCGGCGGCGTGGTGCCGGACAACATGGAGGACCTCTTAAAGCTCCCCGGCGTGGGGCGGAAGAGCGCCAACCTCATCCTGGGCGACGTGTACCACAAGCCCGGCAGCGTGGTGGTGGACACCCACTGCATCAGGCTCTCCAACCGCATGGGCTTGGTGGACGATATGAAGGACCCGCCCAAAATAGAGACCGCCCTGCGGGCCATTCTGCCGCCCGAGGGGTGCTCCGACTTCTGCCACCGCATCGTGTACCATGGCCGGGCGGTGTGCTCCGCCCGGGCGCCCAGGTGCGAGGCGTGCTGCGTCAGGCAGTGGTGTCAGACCTATGAAAGGGAACATACATAAATGTTTTTGGATTTTGAAAATATCGACAACGCCCGGGACCTGAGCGGCCTCACACGGCCCGATGGGGCCCGGATACGGGAGGGCATGCTCCTGCGCACCGGCCACTTGGGCCGGGCCTCCGACGGGGATATCAGGCAGCTCGCTGATATGGGCCTGGGCCTCGTGGTGGACATGCGGGACAACCGGGAGCGGGCCCGGCACCCGGACAGGCCCGTGCCCGGGGCGAAAAACTTCCACATTCCCCCGGTGCCGGATCTGGAGGTGTATATCCCCATCAAGAGCCAGGACCCCTTGGAGGTCCGGGAGGTGTTCCACCAGTTCTACCGGCTTTTGAGCCTGCACCCTCTCGCCATCGACGCCTACGGGGCCTTCTTCCGGGAGCTGCTGGCGGCGGAGGGCAAGCCGGTGCTGTGGCACTGCACCCAGGGAAAGGACCGCACCGGCGTGGGCGCGGCGCTGCTTATGAGCGCGTTGGGCTTCGACAGGGACGCAGTCATCGCCGAGTACCTGCTCACCAACCAGTTCGCCCAAAAGCAGATGGAGGCCCTGGCCGGGGCCCCGGAGGCGCAGAGAGCCCTCATGAAAGAGGTCTTTTTCGTCTGCGAGCGGAACATCCGCTTTTACTTCGACTGCGTGGAGATGGAGTACGGCTCCATCGGGCACTACCTGGAGATGGCCCTGAGCGTGGGGCCGGAGGAGATCGAAAAGCTGGAAGAGTATTACCTGGAATAAGGAGCGTAGAGATATGGGTTCGCTGCTCGTCGCCGTCATTTATCTCGCCTTCGTGAGCCTGGGGCTGCCCGACTCCCTTTTGGGCTCCGCCTGGCCCACCATGCAGACCGCCTTTCAGGTGCCCTCCTCCTACGCCGGGTATGTGTCCATGGCCATTGCGTTCATGACCATCCTGTCGGCCCTGGCCAGCCCCCGGCTCATCCGAAAGCTGCCTACGCCCTGGATCGTCATCGTGTCCACGGGCCTCACCGTGGCGGGGCTTTTGGGCTTTTCCTTCTGCACGAAGTACTGGATGCTCTTCCTTTTCGCCGTGCCCTACGGCCTGGGGGCCGGGAGCGTGGACGCGTCGCTGAATCACTATGTGGCCAACCACTACTCCTCCTCGGTGATGAACTTTCTCCACTGCTTTTACGGCCTGGGGGCGGTCATCAGCCCCAACCTCATGGCCCTGGCCCTGCGGTATGCCCGCTGGAACGAGGGCTACCGCTGGACGGCCTATCTGCAGCTTGCCATCCTCGGGGTATGCGTGCTGTCCCTGCCCCTGTGGAAGCGGGGCCAGGGGCCCGGGGAGCAGGAGGCGGAGGAGAGCGCCGGGATAGCGGAGACCTTGAAGCGGCCCGGGGTGGTGCTGACGCTCATCGGCTTTTTCGCCTACTGCGCCGGGGAGGCCACCGCCTTTCTCTGGACCAGCAGCTACTTTGCCGGCACGAAGCAGGGCATGAGCCGGGAGCTCATCGCCTCCTTCGGCTCACTGGTCTACGGCGGGCTCATGCTGGGCCGGCTCATCTCCGGTTTCATCTCCAACAGGCTGGGGGACCGGAGGCTCATCCGCCTGGGCGTCGCCGTGGAATTTCTGGGCCTGGCCCTGGTGGCGCTGCCCTTCAAGGGCTATATCGTGGCCGCTGTGGGCTTCGTCCTTACCGGCACGGGCATGGGCCCGGTCTATCCCGCCATCCAGCACATGGCCCCCGCCAACTTCGGCAAAAAGTACAGCGCGGCGGTCATCGGCCTGCAGATGGCATCGGCCTATACGGGCAGCACCCTCATGCCCACGGTATTCGGCCACGTCCAGCAGGGGGTGGGCATTGCCGTCATGCCTCTGTACCTCGCCCTCTTCGCCGCGCTGAACATCGGCATGCTGGAGCTCGCCTACCGCAAGCTCCGGGCTGGCGGTTCCCGCCGCGCGTCGGATCGTTCATAAAAGCATGAAAAAAGCGCCGCATCTCTGCGGCGCTTTTCGTTTGTCTTTTACCGTCCAAAGAGAACAGTCAGGTTCCGTATCCGACGGGCGAGGGCGGGGCTGGCCTGGCCGGGCAGCATGCGCCACTGCCAGTTGCCGTCGGGGATGCCCGGGACATTCATCCGGGCCTCCGGCCCCAGCTCCAGGTAATCCTGCATCTGGGCCACGAACAGCCGGGCCACGGAGCCCATGCCGCCCCGGAGGATGCCCCAGTCATAGCCCTCGGCCTCGCTCAGGCCCAGATAGGCCCTGGCCTTGGCCACGTCCGCGGGGTGGGCCTCCGCCAGCCAGCCCCGGACGGTGGTGTTGTCGTGGGTGCCGGTGTAGCAGATGCAGTTCTCCCCATAGCAGTGGGGCAGGTAGTTGCTGGTCTCCCGGTGGTCGAAAGCGAACTGGAGTATCTTCATGCCCGGGAAGCCGGACAGGTCCAGCAGCGCCTGCACCTCCGGGGTAGTGAAGCCCAGGTCCTCGGCGATGATATTGCAGCCGGGGAATTTGTCCCGGAGCATCTGGATAAAGGCGGCCCCGGGGCCGGGCACCCATTTGCCGTTGATGGCGGTGGCGTTCCCATAGGGCACGGCCCAGTAGCTCTCCAGGCCGCGGAAGTGGTCGATGCGGGCCACGTCGAACCGCTCCAGGGTGGAGCGCATGCGCCGTTCCCACCAGGAGAAGCCGTCGGCCTGCATCCGCTCCCAGTCATAGAGGGGGTTGCCCCAGAGCTGACCGTCGGCGGTGAAGGCGTCGGGAGGCACGCCCGCTACGGCGGTGGGCACGTTGTCCCCGTCCAGCTGGAAGTTCTGGGGGCTTGCCCACACGTCCGCCGAGTCCATAGCCACGTAGATGGGCAGGTCGCCGATGAGCCCCACGCCCTTCTGGACGGCGTAGGCCTTGAGGGCGTCCCACTGCTTTTGGAAGAGATATTGCAGGTAGATGAAAAACCGCACGTCCCGGTCCAGCTCCTGCCGCCAGTGGGCCACGGCGTCGGGCTGGCGCATGCGTATGTCCGCGGGCCATTCGGTCCAGGCCTTCATGCCGAAATGGCGCTTCAGGGCCATGAACAGGGCGTAGTCGTCCAGCCAGGCGGCGTTCTTTTCGGCGTATTCCGCCACGGCGCCGCTATCCCGGTCCCAGCCCCGGTCGAAGGCCTTTTCCAGCAGGGTGAAGCGGCTTTCATACACCGCGCCGTAGTCCACCCGGCCTGGGTCGCCGCCCCAGAAGGGGGCGGCGGCCTCATCGGCGGTGAGGAGCCCCTCGGCGATGAGCATGTCCGGGTCTATGTAATAGGGGTTGCCCGCGAAAGCGGAGAAGGATTGGTAGGGGCTGTCTCCGTAGCTGATGGGCCCCACGGGCAGCATCTGCCAGTATTTCTGCCCGGCGGCGGCCAGGAAGTCGATGAACTCACAGGCTGCCTTGCCCAGGGTGCCGATGCCGTAGGGAGAGGGCAGGGAGGAGACGGCCAGAAGGATCGCTGCAGAGCGTTCGATAGGCATACGTGTTTATTATCCTTTCACAGCGCCGGCGGCGACGCCTTTGATGATATGCTTCTGGCAGGTGAGGTAGAACACCACCACGGGGACGATGCTCAGCAAAATCAGCGCCATGGTGGCGCCCAGGTCAACGGAGCCGTAGCTGCCCTTCAGATACTGGATGTGGATGGGGATGGTCATGTACTTGGTCCGGTCCAGCACCAGGTAGGGAAGCAGATAGTCGTTCCACACCCACATGATCTCCAGCACGCCCACGGATATCATGGTGGGCTTGAGCATGGGGAACACCACGGAGAAAAAGGTGCGGATGGGGCTGCACCCGTCGATGACCGCGGCCTCCTCGATCTCCAGGGGGATACTGTGCACGAAGCCCGTGAACATGAATACCGCGAGGCCCGCCCCAAAGCCCAGGTAGATGATGGGGATGGTCCAGGGGGTGTTCAGCTTCAGGGTGTCCGCCGTGGTGGACAGGGTGAACATCACCATCTGGAAGGGCACCACCATGGAGAACAGGCAGAGGTAGTAAACGATCTTGGTGAAGGTGCTGCCCACCCGGGAGATATACCAGGCGGCCATGGAGGTGCAGATGAGGATGAGGCCGGTGGACACCAGGGTGATGAAGAGGCTGTAGAAAACGCTCTTCCAGAAGGGATAGTTGCCGAAGGTCATGCCCTTGACGAAGTTGTCAAAGCCCACGAAGGACTCGGAGTTCGGCAGGGCGAAAGCGTTCTGGTTCACGGCGGCGTTGGTCTTGAAGGCGTTGACGGCCACCGTGATGATGGGGATTATCCACAATATGCCCACCACGATGAAACAGGCGGTGAGGATGCTGCTCCCCTTGGAATAACGGCGGGTCTTCATTACGCCTGCACCTCCTTTTTCCGGGTGGCGGAGAGCTGGGCGATCGCCAGGCTGGCCACCAGGATGAAGAACACCACGGCCTTGGCCTGGGCCGCGCCGTGCCAGTTCTTATTGATGTTATAGGTAGAGTAGATATTCAAAGCCAGAAGCTCGGTCATGTTCACCTTGCCGCCGTTCATCATTACAGACGGGGCGCCGCCGGTGAGGGCCAGGTTCTGGTCAAAGAGCTTGAAGGAATTGGTCAGGGTCAGGAACATGCAGATGGTGATGGAGGGCATCACGTTGGGGATGACCACCCGGAAGAGGGTCTGGCGCTTGTTGGCGCCGTCGATCTTGGCGGCCTCCAGCATGTCCTCCGGCACGGCCTGCAGGCCCGCGATGTAGATGATCATCATGTAGCCTATCTGCTGCCAGGCCACCAGTATCACCAGGCCCCAGAAGCCGTAGGTGGCGTTGGCGGTGAGATAGGTGCTGTAGTGCTTTAAGATGGCGTCGAAGATCATGGACCAGATGTAGCCCAGGACCACGCCGCCGATGAGGTTGGGCATGAAGAACACGGTGCGGAACAGGTTCGCGCCCCGCATCTTCTGGGTCAGCGCGTAGGCGATGGTGAACGCCAGCACGTTGATGAGCACGATGGACACGATGGCGAACAGGGCAGTGTTCTTGAACGCATGGATGAAGCCCGCGTCCTTAAAGGCCTTCACGTAGTTGCCAAAGCCCACCCAGGTGGCGTCCTTGGGGGTGTTGAAGTTGCAGAAGGAGAGGTATATGCCCTGTGCGAAGGGCCAGAGGAAGCCTATGCAGAAGCAGACGAGCGTGGGCAGCAGAAAGACCGGGAACCACCGGCGGATGGGCCGGCGTATCAGGTTGCTGCTCAGCACGGAAGTATCATGGTGTTTCTTTCGGTTCAAGGGTATCCCTCGCTTTCAAATAGGGTTGTTCAAGGAAAGCGCAAATTCCGAAGCAGGGGCGGGCGTGTGCCCGCCCCTGCCGGAAATAACAGGGGATCGCTGGGGTTATCAGCCGTTGACGACGCTGTACTCGTAAGCCCAGCCGTCCACGAACGCCGCGACCACGTCGGCCCACAGCTCATCGGAGGGAGCCGCGGAGTAAGCGGTCAGAGCGGTGACGACAGTGGCGCGCCAGCTGTCCACGTTGGGGGTATCGTTGAAGGCCCAGAACATGGTGTAGTTGCCGGCCTCGGCATAGGCCTTGGCGGCGGCGCCGAACACGTTGGCGCCGGCGGAAGCATGCTGGAAGGGGATGCCGCTGAACTGCTCAGCCAGCATCTTGGTGCCCTCTTCGCTGGTGACGACCCAGGTCAGGAAGTCGATGGAGGCCTGGATGTCTTCCTCGGAGGCCTTGGCGTTGATGGCCCAGCAGTTCTCGGTGCCGGAGTTCAGGCCGGCCTTGTCCTCGCCGTCCACACCGCAGTAGATGGGGATCATGGTCAGGTCATCGGGGTTCATGCCGAAGTTGCCGGTCAGGTTGGCGAACTCCCAGTCGCCGTTCTGATAGAACACGGCCTTGCCCTGGCCGAACTCGGCCTCGGACTCGTCGCCGGTGCTGGTGGACAGGCTGGTGGGATCGGCGGCGGTGTCGGTGATGTACAGATCCCAGATGTTGCGGAAGTTGTCCAGATACGCGCCGGTGATCTCAGCGGGCAGGGAGCCCACGTTCAGGCCGGCGTCCTTGTACTCGTAGTACAGAGGGATGTTGGCCAGGTGGCCGGAGAAGCGCCAGGAGGAGGAGCCGTCCAGGCCGGGAGCGGAGAAGGCGTCGAAGCCCAGCTCGCCCGCGCGGGCATGGATGTCGTCGGCCACGGCCTTCAGGGAGGCGAAGTCGGTGATCTCGTCCAGGGAGTGGCCGGCCTGCTCCAGCAGGGCCTTGTTCACGATGATGCCGAAGGACTCATAGCAGTAACCCAGAGCCTTGGGGGCGCCGGCTTCGTCGAACAGGACGTAGTCGTCGTTGACGCGCTCAGCGTAGATGCTGGTGTCGGTCAGGTCCAGGGCGTAGTCGCCCCAGTCGGTCATGCCGGAGGCGTTGCCGATGTTGAAGATGGTGGGGGCCTCGGTCTTGGCCATCTCGGCGGTCAGGGTGTCGGAGTAGGTGCCGGAGGCGGCGGTGACGACCTTCACCTCGACGCCGGTCTGCTCGGTGTAGACCTTCGCCAGGTCCTGCCAGGCCTGATCGGCCTCGGGCTTGAAGTTCAGGTAGTACACGGAACCCCCGTCGGCGGCGAAGGCCACGGCGGACAGGCTCAGGCACATGACCAGGGCAAGGATGAGTGCGAGCGCTTTTTTCATGGTGGGTATTCCTTTCATAAAATATATTTCACGCGGCGGAAAGCCGAAGTGATACGTGTTTTACGCGCTGATGTCGGCCACGGAGTCGCCGGGGCGGAGGGTGGTCTCCATCAGCACATGCCGGTGGGGGGCGGTGCCCTCGATGAGGCCGATGAGCATCCGGGCGCTCTCCAGGGCCATCTCCTCGGCGGGCTGGCGCAATGTGGTGAGGGTGGGCACCGTGTAGGCGGAAAGCTCCATCCCGTCGATGGCGATGACGGAGCAGTCCTCCGGCACCCGACGGCCCCGGTCCGTCAGGGCCTTGATGGCGGCGATGGCGATGGCGTCCGAGATGGCCAGGATCGCGGTGAAGTCCGCGCCGGAGTCTATAAGGCGCATGGTGTAGTCGTAGGCCGCGTCCATGGCGTAGTCGCCAGTGAAGACGGCGAGGGCCGGGTCATAGTCTATGCCCGCCGCGGCCAGGGCCCGTTTGTAGCCCTGGAACCGGAGCTGGCCGATGGAGTAGTCCGCCGGGTCGTCCAGTATCATGGCGATGCGCCGGTGGCCCCGGTCCACCAGGTACTGCACCGCCTTGGCGGCCTCGTCCTCGTCCCGGATGCTGACGGAGGAGTAGTCGTCCTCGGTGAGGTCTCCGAAGGTGTTGGTGTAGGTGCAGCAGACGAAGGGCACCGTGAGCGGTTCCAGTTCTTCTTTCGTATAATTGAACCGGCCGCCCAGGAAGATGACGCCCAGGAGCTTTTTCTCCCGTTCCAAAAGGGCCGCGGCCCGTATCTCGTCGGCCTGGGTGGAGATCTGGTGCAGGACCATGGTGTAGCCCTGGTCGTGTATCTCCCGGCCCAGGACCCGGATGAGGGAGGACAGGAAGGGGTTATCCACGCCACGGCTCACCACGCCGATGGCGGTGGAGCGGGTGGAGACAAGGGCCCGGGCGCTGTTGTTGGGCACAAAGTGGAGAGCCTGAATGGCCTCGTTCACCTGGTCCCGCACCGCCGGGCTCACGTCCGGGTGGTCGTTCAATACCCTTGAGACCGTGCTGGTGCTGACGCCGCAGTAGGCCGCGATATCCTTGATCGTCAAGGGCATGTCCTCCTTCCAAGGGGGGCTGGAAACCTTACCGGGAACGATTCCAGTGTCTTATATTGTGAAATATACACTAAACGTTACCACCCCGTCAAGGGGAAATGTTAGCTAAATAACCAACACATTTTTTAGCTGTTCTGCTAATGAGGTCGAAAAAGCAGGGCGGAGGGGCCTATATTTTGGGGTCGGAGGGGAATTGTTGCACAAAATGAGCGGGTCCGTTTTGGTAAAAATCATGAATTTTTGAACTGGATTTATCCAAAGCGGGCTACTATAATTTCCGTGACCTGCGGGGCGGGGGACCGCGCCCGGGGCCACAGCATTTTTTCCTATCAGGAGGTCATTCATGACCAAAGACTTGACAAAAGGCGAGCCCATGAAGCTCATTCTGGGCTTTACGATCCCCACGCTGCTGGGGCTGCTGTTCCAGCAGATGTATAACATGGTGGACACCCTCATCGTGGGCCGGCTCCTGGGGGCCAAAGCCCTGGCGGCCGTGGGCGCCACCGGGTCCATCAACTTCCTCATCATCGGCTTCGGCATGGGCATATGCAGTGGCTTCGCCATCCCCGTAGCCCGGGAGATGGGCGCCGGGGAGCACGGGCGCATGAGAAGCTACGTGATGAACGGGGCGTACATGTCCGCCGTCTTCGCCCTGGTGATGACCGTGGTCACCGGCCTTGCCTGCCGGGCCATCCTCACCGCCATGGGCACGCCCTCGGACATCTTCGCCGACGCATACAATTATATATTCATCATCTTCATGGGCATCCCCGCCACGTTCCTCTATAACCTGCTGGCGGGCGTCATCCGCTCCCTGGGCGACAGCCGCACGCCGGTGTACTTCCTGGCCATGTCCTCCATATTGAACATCGGCCTGGACGTGGCGCTGATCCTCTGGGGCCACATGGGCGTGGCCGGGGCCGCGGTGGCCACGGTGGCGAGCCAGGCCCTTTCCGGCCTTGCCTGCCTTCTGACCGTGCGGCGGAAGTTCCCCATCCTCCGGGCCAGCCGGGAGGAGCGGCGGTTCAATGGCCGCCTGTGTAAGGATCTCTGCGCCATGGGCGTGCCCATGGGACTTCAGTACTCCGTCACCGCCATCGGCTCCATCATCCTCCAGTCCGCCGTGAACGGCCTGGGCAGCCTCTGCGTGGCGGCCACCGCCGCCGGCGGCCGGCTGTACGGCTTTTTGGCCTGCCCCTTCGACGCCATGGGCGCCGCCATGGCCACCTACTGCGGCCAGAACGTGGGCGCGGCCAAGCTGGATCGGCTGGGCAAGGGCATCCGGGACTGCGCGCTGCTGGGGCTCATATACTCCATCGCCGCCTTTGGGGCCATGCTGGCCTTCGCGCCGGTATGCGCGGCCTGGTTCATCGACCCGGCCCAGGAGGCGGAGGCCGCCTCCCTCATCCCCCTGGTGAGCCAGTATGTGCGCACCAGCACCGGGTTCTTCTTCCCCCTGGCGTTGGTGAACATCGTCCGCTTCGCCATCCAGGGCATGGGCTACAGCGTGCTGGCCATCCTGTCCGGGGTGTTCGAGATGGCGGCCCGGGCGCTGGTGGGCGCCGTGGCCGTGCCCCTGTGGGGGTTCACGGCGGCCTGCTTCGCCTCCCCGGCGGCCTGGGTGATGGCGGACGCGTTCCTCATCCCCGCCTGCGTGATGTGCATCCGGCGGCTGCATCGCCAGCGGGAGCGCTTTGAGGTGGAGCACCACCGGCCCGTGCGGGAGTTCGTCCGCCGCCGGGACATCGACCACCTCTATCCCGCCCGGCTCCACCGTGACCGCCACGCGTCATAAGAGAATATAAGAGAATAGATGAAAAGGGCCTGCCGCAAAACCCGCGGCAGGCCCTCATATTATGGCCCCCTTTGCACAAGGGGGCCTTTCTTTGCCTACTCCGCCGCAGGCTCGGTCGGCGGCGCGGCGAAGGAGAGGGCCAGCGCCCCGTCTATCTGGTCAAGCCGGTCCGTCAGGTCAGAACCCTGGGCCAGTATGACGTCTCCGCTGCCGTCCACGGTTTTGGACACCAGCAGGCCGTTTTCGATGTCCTCCAGGGTCTGCTCATACATCTCGATGGCCTCGTCGATCTTCTCTTGGGTCCAGGTGAACCAGCCGTCGGTGTTGGTCCAGGCTCGCTGGCCCAGGCACGCCTGCAGGTCTTTCTTCTCCTGCTCCAGCCACGCCGCGTATTCCTTGGTGGTCCACCACTCCACTTCCACCGGGTCGATGAGCGCCTCGTATTCCTCCCGGGTCAGGGCGATGGGCTCGCCATCCTCAGTGTATACATAGACGGTCCCATTTGAGGACGCCAGCACATCGCCGGTAAAAGCGCCGGGCGCGGCGGTGTCCTCCGGCTCGGCGGCGGTGGCGAACACCGCCCCCACGCCAAGCACCAGCGCCAGGGCCAGCAGGGCGCTCCAAAATGATTTTTTTCGTATCTTCATAACAGCATGTATCCTTTCTTCGATAGCGTTTCTGGAAAAGCCGCTGGCGGCGGCATATCCGCCCCGGCGCTCCTCCATGTCCAGCAGCGTCCGTGCGTAGTCCTTCCGGGCATCCCGGTCCAGGGATAGGACCACCGCCCTGTCGCAGCATATCTCCATGTCCCGGCCCGCCAGCACCAGCATAAGCCACACCAGGGGATTGAACCAGTGCAGGCACGCTACAGCCGCTAAAATGAGCTTGGCCAAAGCGTGAAAGCGGCGGATGTGGGCCATCTCATGGGCCAGCACATAGGCCAGAGTCTTTTCATCCGCCCCATCCATGGCGGCGGGCAGCAATATCACGGGCCGCAGGACGCCATAGGTCAGGGGTGCGCTTATCTTATCCGACCGGCGCAGGGATACCCGCCGGCGCAGGGGATGGGCCGCGAGCCAATCCAAGGCGTGACCACCTGTCACGGGTTCAGCCGTTCGAAAGGTCCGCCGGGCCCGGATGTAGGAGACGGCGAATACTACTCCGCAGACAGCCATGCCCGCCAGCCACAGCACTGTCATGACGGGGAAGGGCGTGCCCCGGCCGGGGAGGGCGGAATCTAGTGTTATGTTAACTGCTTGCGCCGCTTGCCCCGGCGCCGTAATGGCGGCGGGGACGGGTTCCGGCCCGGCGGTATGGGGCACCAGCCGCCGCACCAGGGTGAACAGGCTGAACCGGAAGGGAAGGCGCGTCGGCGCCGTCAGCCGCAGCACCGCCAAGGCCCACAGCGCCGTAAAGGTCCCCGGGGGCAGCCGGTCACGTCCCAGCGCCCGGATGACGGCGGCGGCCAGGATAATGGCCCCGCCCGCCAGGCTCATTTCCACAAGGCTCATGGTCTCTCACTCCTGCTGGTCTATCCAGGCCCGGAGCCTGTCGATCTGCTCCTTGGACAGGGCCTTGCCCCCCAGCAGGGAGGCGAACAGCAGGTCCGGCGAGCCGTCGAACAGCTTCGTCATCAGCTCACCGGCCTCCTCGGCGCGGACCTCGTCCTTGGATATGAGGGCGTGGCAGAGAAAGTTGGGTTCTGAGCGGCGGATGGCCCCCTTGGCGACGCATTTTTTGATGACCGTGTAGGTGGTGTTCATGTTCCAGCCAACGGACGCCGCCAGGATGTTGCTTATCTCCTTGGCGGTGGTGTCGCCGCTGCGCCACAGCACGTCCATCACCTTCAGCTCCGAGTCGAATAGCTTCATATCGTGTACTTCCTTCCACACTATTGCAATAGTTTATATATCCACACTACCACAATAGTGTGGACTTGTCAACCCCATAAGCGCAAAAAAGAACAGCCCCGTTTGTTGGGGCTGTTCTTCGTATGTCTTGGTGTCACACCGCCCGGAGGGTGAATTCGCCCCGGTGGCCGGCGGCGTCTACGTGCATATCCGTCACGTACCGGCGCAGCAGCATCCCGGTCAGGTCGTCGGTGTCCTCCTTCTCAAGCCCCGCCAAAGGCTCGCCGGGGATGGCCGGGTACTCCACCGCCAGCTTCATGATGCCGCCGCCCTCGGAGCAGTCCAGCCGCAGCCGGATGTCCGGGTCTGAAAGCCCTTCGGCGGCGGGCAGGAGCACGTTCATCATGATCTCCTCCACCACCAGCTGGGCCACGTACATCTGCCGGGCGGTCATGCCCTGGCGCATGCAGAACATGCTCAAAGAGGTGGTCATGTCCTGGAAGTCGAAATCCTTGCGGTGCACGGCGTGCTCCCAGGTGCGGATGCGCAGGATGAAGGCGCGGGTCCGCTCCCGCTGGGGCGCGTCGAAGATCTGGCTGGGAGGCCCTTCCTCGTATATCTCGCCCTGGTCCATGTAAAAGACCCGGGTGGACACGTCCCGCGCGAAGCGCATCTCGTGGGTGACGATGAGCATGGTCATGCCCTGGGCGGCCAGGCCCTTGATGACCCCCAGCACCTCGCCCACCATGGTGGGGTCCAGGGCGCTGGTGGGCTCGTCGAAGAGCACCACCTCCGGCTCCATGGCCAGGGTGCGGGCAATGGCCACCCGCTGCTTCTGGCCGCCGGACAGCTCGTCGGGATACCGGTCGGCCCGCTCCTCCATGCCCACCAGGCGCAGAAGGTGCATGGCTCTCGCCACCGCGTCCTGCTCGGACACGCCTTTCAGGAGCATGGGGCCAAGGATGATGTTCTCCATGACGGTCAGGTGGCCGAAGAGGTTGAAGGACTGGAACACCATGCCCATCCGCCGGCGCACGGCGCTCAATTGGGCGGGCTTGGCGGTGGTCATCTCCTGGCCGAAAGCCAGGATGCTGCCCTCGGTGGGGGTCTCCAGGCGGTTCAGGCAGCGCAGGAGCGTGCTCTTGCCGGTGCCGGAGGGGCCAATGATGGTGACCACGTCGCCCTTGCGCACCTCGGCGTTCACGTCCTTCAGGGGCGTGGCGTTGGGGTAGACCTTTTTGAGATGGGAGAAGGTGATGATGGGCCCGTCGGTGTTCTCGAACCGGGCGGGGGCGGGGGGCTCCACGGTCACATCATACTGCTTCCGGGGCCTGCGCTTGGGGTCCAGCTTCTTCTCCAGCACGGTCAGCACCGACGTGAGCAGCCACGCCAGCAGGAAGTAGATGACCGCAGAGGCCAGCAGGGGGAAGAACGCCTCGAAGGTCCGGCTGCGGATGAGGTCCGTGACCTTCGTCAGGTCCTGCACCGCGATATAGCCCACCACAGAGGTCATCTTCACCATGGAGATGAACTCGCCCCGGTAGACGGGGAGGATGTGCCGGGCGGCCTGGGGGGCGATGATCTTGGTGAAGGTCTTCACCCGGTCGAAGCCGATGGCCTGGGCGGCCTCCCACTGGCCCTGGTCCACCGCGGCGATGCCCATGCGCATCATCTCGGACACATAGGCCGCGAAGTTGATGGAGAAGGCCACGATGGCCACCACCACGCCGCTTATGCCCACGTTGGCGAACACGATGTAGAACAGCACCATCAGCAGCACCAGCACGGGGATGCCCTGGATAAGGCGGATGAAGGCCGCCACGATGCCGGAGGGGAGCTTATAGCGGCTGCGCCGCACCATGCAAAGACCGAAGCCGAGGATAGTGCCGAACAGGGCGGAGAACAGGGATATGATGGCGGTGATGCCCAGGCCGGAGAGGATCATCTCCCAGCGGTTTTCCCGGACGAAGGTCTTGTCAAAGCTCTCGGCCAGCCCCGCGAAGAACCCGCCGCTCTCGGTATCCTCGCCGCTGGCCACCACGACCACCACGCCGCCGGCGTAGTCGGGATCGGAGAAGTACATATTCTCCGAGCGCTCCTCGGTGACGGAGATGCCGCCGGAGCCCAGATCGTACTTGCCCGCCTGCAGGCCGGCCAGGCGGGGCGCGAAGTCCACGATCTGCACGTGCAGGCCGTAGCCCTTATCCATGCAGAAGCGGGTCACGATGTCCACCTCATAACCCATGGCCTGACCGCTCTTCAGGTAAGAGAGAGGCTCCAGGTCACCGGAGGTGGCGTATTCCAAGGTCCTGCCGTTGGTGGCGGGGATATCCGTGGGGTCTTCCAGCGTCTTGGCGGACTCGTCCGTGCCGGTCCAGGTGGCGATCATCTCGTCCAGGGTCCCGTCCTCCCGGAGCTGGGCCATGTACTCGTTCAGCTCGTCCCGCAATGCCGCGGCGCCGTCCGTCTTGGGGAAGGCGAAGGCGTAGTCCTCGCTTGTGAGCATCTCCGGCAGGTAGCGCACGCCGCCGGCCCGGGCGCACAGCACCGTTGCCGTGGGCTCATCCATGAGGAAGCCGTCCAGCTTCCCCTGGCGTATGGCCTCCACCATATCGGTAAAGGTGTTGTAGTAGGACTTCTGGGGGTCCTTGAAGAACTTATCGGTCATGGCATCAAAGGTGGTGCCCGTCTCGACGCCGATGCGCTTGCCGTTCAATTGGGATATCTCGGTGATGACGTCCGCCGCCGCGGCCGCGCCCTCCGGGGCCTTCACCAGAAGGGCCGTCTCGGTGTCATAGATGGGCGTGGAGAAGTCGATGACCTCCTGCCGCTCGGCGGTGATGTTCAGGTTGGTCATGATGCAGTCGATGACGCCGGCCTGGGCCGCGGCGATGACGCCGTCGAAGTCGTAGATGCGAAATTCCACGTCCATGCCCAGCCAAGCCGCGGCCCGGGTGGCCATCTCGATGTCGAAGCCCCAGAGCTGGTTGTCCTTGTAGTAGCTGAAGGGCTGCACCATCCCCGTGGTGCCCACGGTCAGGGTCTCCTTTGGGTCCTCCGGCAGGGGGATGTCGGGCATGGTCTCGTCCGCCTGGTCTATCCAGCGGCTCTTCATGTCGTCCAGGGTCCCGTCCGCCTCCAGGCCCGCCAGGAACTCATTTATCTTATCCGTGAGGCCGGGGATATCCGACTGGCGGGATATGCCGATGGCGATATCCGTCACGTCTCCCAGGGTCTCGTCCAGGAGCGTGAGCCCCTCCAGGCCGTTGGCCAGGGCGAAGCGGAGCATAGTCCGGTCGAAGGCGAAGGCGTCCAGCTTCCCCTGCTGCACGGCCAGATACGCCGTCACGCTGCTGGTGTAGCGGCTGAGGGTGGCGTTGGGAAAGGCCTTTTCCGAGGCCATGTCCCCCTCCGAGCCCTGGGCCACGCCGATGACGCGCCCCTTCTCGTTCAGCTGCTCCAGGGACGTTAACGCGTCGTCCTTTTCCCCGCAGCCCGCCAGCGCCAATACCAGCAATAATGCCAGCAGCAGCGCTCCTGATCGTTTGACTATGTTCTTCATGCTTTCTGCGTTCCTCTCTTCGTTTTCAACATGCGCCGGGGCGCGCTTTCGCGCGCCCCCTTGCCCGCCCGATAGGTATGTATCCGCCCTTTACAGCTTGACCAGGCCCTTGGGGCAGCTGACGTCTACCTTGCCGCCAGGGCCCGCGTTCTGGAGAGCCGTGATCACTGTACCCAGGTAACTCATGCATTCCGTATTCTTATTCTCATATTTGCACGAGTAGCAGTGCTCATTCATAAGGGCGGCCACCTGCGACGCGTCTATCATGACGCCGCCGGTCACCTTCTGCAGCTCGTCCAGATCCAGTTCCTTGCCGTTCATCGCGTTTTTGAGGATCTCTTCCATTTGGTTCTCCTTTCATCTCATACATGTCGTTTCTTCCTCTGCCGCCGGCGCAGGCGCGCCGTCCCGGACCGGGCGACGACCGGGAGGACGCATGCGCCATTTGATACATGTATGATATTTAAAAGGATGCGAGAAGTTTTTGCAATGCCCCTGTCCCGAATCAACAAAAATCCGCCCTGAATTGTGCGGGTAAAGCGGCGCGGTATGATTATAGCATCGAAAACGTTAAATTGGCAACAAAGATTCTTTTTTATCCCTTTTGCCCCCGCAAAACGTATAAAGAAACAGGACAGACCCATGCGCGCGGACGCGAAATGGCCGAATACGAACCTGAATTGATGTGCGGCGGCGGGAAAATAATGATATAATCTAAGTATCGCTTTCACGCGGTACAAAATCATATTCAAGGAGGAACAAGAAAAATGAGAAAGTTGTTGGCTGTCATCCTGAGCGCCGTGCTGATGCTGAGTGCCTGCGCCTTTACGGAGGGTCCCGGGGCCGGCACCTGCTACAGCCTGTCCGGCGTCTCCGTGGTGACGGGCGAGACGAACATCGACCTGTCCGGTCTGGAGATCGGCGTGGACGTGATGGACGACGCCCTGGTGGTGCACATTGACAACGGCGATGAGCGGGCCTGCGAGATCGGCTTCACCCAGGTGGACGACCTGTACGTCATCCATCTCGACAGCCCCACCCTGGGCCACAAGGACTATGTCATCGACCCGGTGATGGAGATGGCCACCGGCCTGGCCGGGCTGCGGGACGTGCTGGTGGAGAAGCTGCAGAACATGGACGCCAACGCGGCGGCCCAGAGCATCTATGACTTCTTCGCCCGCGCGGAGCAGGCCGCGGCCGAGGCCCCCGAGGCCACGGCGGCGCCCGTGGAGACGCCTCCCGCCGGGCTCGAGGTGAATACCGAAAGCATCCAGGAGATCCTGAAGGAGAGCATCAACGCCGACCAGATCATCACCATCGACGAGGACGTCACTGACCCGGATACCGGCGAGGTGCTGCTGCCCGCGGGCGAGTATAAGATGACCGGCATCAGCGTGGACAAGGAAGGCCTTCTGAAGGTCCTGGGCAACATGACCATGAACGGCAAGCCCATCCCCAACGTGGAGATGCTGAAGGACGAGAACGTGGACGCGACGCTGGAGGCCGCTTTCTATGTGGGCCAGGGCGATGTGGACGCCGGCGTGGGCTATATGTTCGTCATCGCCTCCGACGGCGAGACCGACGGCTACAACGGCCTGTACTACATCGTGACCGGCGGCGAGGACGGCAGGAACCTGTCCGTTGACGTCATGGGCGACATGGGCGAGGGCCATTTCGACGTGCAGTTCACCCTGAGCAAGCACGCCGTCGCGGGCGAGGCCTTCGGCCCTGACGCCGTGGACCTGGCGAGCGCCGTGAATCTCAGCGAGCTGAACGCCGCCGGCGAGGAGAGCCCGCTGCCGGCGGACCTGCAGATGCTGCTGGGCGACGCCGTCGGGGCGGTCCTGGCTCCCATCCTGGCCGGTATGGCGGTGGAGGCCCCCGCGGCATAAACCCGCACAGTCCCGGAACATGGCCGGGGGCGGGAAAAAATATTTTGCCGCCCCCTTGGCCCTTTTGCCCTGCTGAGTCGTATAAAGAGACAGAACAGGAAATGAGGAAACGGCGCATCGGTGCGTTTCGAATACACAAGTCCAGAAAGGAGATACAACGATGAACGGAGAGATGCTCGCGAAACTGAAGGAGGCGAAGTCCGCGGAGGACGTGATCGCCATCGCCAAGGAGTACGGCACGGAGCTGGCCCTGGAGAAGGCGCAGGAGCTTTTTGAGAAGCTCAAGGCGGCTGCCGGCGGCGAGCTGTCCGACGAGGCCGTGGCGGCCGTCGCCGGCGGTGTCGTTTCCGTCACCACCAAAAACGGCGGGGCGAATCAGTGGAAGCCGGAGGCCACGGAGCTTGTCTGACCCCCACGCACAGCGACAGCCCCCTCGTCAGAGGGGGCCTTATTTATGCCTGTTTGTCCCGAAATGTGGAAAATCGAACCTGAATTGTTGTTGCGAATACGCCGAGGGGTGTTACAATTAAGATAACATAATGCATACATATGCCCCAAAACGCATCCAAGGAGGGTCACCCATATGAAAAAGCGCGCGTTAAGTCTGTTTCTGGCGGTCGTGATGGCCGTCGGCCTGGCGGTACCCGCCATCGGGGCGGAGGAGTTTCTCCCGGCGGAGGAGAGCGCCGCCGCGCCCATGGCCCCTGTGGCGCCCGCGCCGGAGGAGACGGCCGACCCCGCGGCGCCCATCCCCGCGGAGGAGGAATATGCCCCCGCTCCCGCGGCGGTGGATGAGCCCATGCCGGCGGTGGAGGAGCCCGCTGGGGATGTGCCCGCGCCCACGGAGGAGGACCCTGTGGCGATGGTCAGTCTCTATGACGGAGCTCCCGCCGGGGATAACGCCGTCTCCGTGCAGGGGTATGATTCCCTGTCGGAGGCATGGTACGCGGCGTGCGCGGTCAATGAGGGCGGCACAGCGTGCATCGAGCTGCTGAAAGACTGCGGCAGCGGCGCCTACAATACGCTGCGTCTGGAAAAAAATGTGGAGATCTACATCTACGCGGCTGAGCCCGTGACTGTCACTGTCCCCGCCACCTCGACCCTTTGGAATGGGGCTCCTTACGAAGGCATCATAATCACCGACGGCACGGTCCACTTCGGCGCGAACCCGGAAGGGACCGCGGCGGGTGGCTTTGCGATCAGCGGGGACGTGACCGTGATGGGCACGGCCGATACGCACGGGACGCTGACATGCGGCAGCAATGTCGCGATCTATGGGGTCCTGACCGCGACAGAATATGATATAAGAATAGGACAGGGCGTAGTGACGCTGTCCGGCGGTACATACAGCAAGCTCCATATGGACAACGCGAGCGTTTCCATGCTGGATATGCTGGCGGCGGGCCGCTGCTTTGCCAATGGCGACAACAGTTACAAGGTGGCCAGCTACGACGCTAACCGCGCACGCGAGCTTTATAACGTGAAGGTCCTGATGGACCCGAAGGTCAAACCGCCCGAGGGGAATACCGGCATAAAATACAACTCAACAGAGCCTGTTGACCTCGTCACGGAAGGCGAAGAGAGCAGCTCCGCCGACATGGAGTACGCCGTGACCACAGATAATACCGAGCCCAGTGAGGGCGACTGGGGTACCGCTGTGCCCACCACCAAGGACCGCCCGGCGGGGCGGTACTATGTCTGGTGGCGGGTCCTGCCGGGCGGCGGGTTTGCGGGCGACAGGGGCGGCCCCATCGAAGTCCGCATCGAAGCGGGTCTGCCGGAGGAATATGAAGCGCCCACGGCGAGAGAGGGCCTGGTCTGGAACAACCAGCCCCAGGCGCTGGTGAACGCGGGCACCTTCCCGGCGGAGGGCGGCGACTATAAATTTCAATACAGGCTCGAAGGTTCGGAAAAGTGGTCCCAGTGGTCCGATGAGATACCCGAGACCGTCGACGAAAGCTGGGGCTATCGCAACAGGCGCATGGAATACGACGTCTATTGGAGGATATTTGACAATGTAAATAACAAGCCGGCGGATGGATTTGGTTTCCCGGAGGAGGGCGTGCCTATCCATGTCGTCGTGGAGAACGCCTTGGCGTATAACGAAGCGGGCGGGTATTTCCATACCTTCCAGGATACCATCAAGGCGGCCAACGAAAGCGAAGATGAGCGCGCCGGGAACATCTGGCTGGAGGGGGATGTGGCGTACAATGACTATGAGCATGTCGCCGGAGTCTTTGGGGCAGAGATCAGGAAGCCGGTCACCCTCCAGTCCTACGGCAGCAGAAGCGTGCAGGCGGACCTGGAGATCATGAGCGGCGGCTCCCTGACGGTGAAGGGGAACGTGTATGTGGCCGATGTGCATGCCAGGGCCGGGGCCGTGACCGTCGACGGCGGCAGGGTGGCGACCCTGTCCCAGTATACGAATGCTGAGGAGCCTATCACGTTCGAAGTGAAAAGCGGCCAGGTCACCAGCATGTACGTCGGCAAGGGCGCTACCGCCACTGTGGGCGAGGGCACGGAGGTCGAGGACGTGGACGTCAGGGGCGGCACTGTGACCATCGCCGGCGGCAGCATCGGCTGGCTGCAGGTCCAAAGCGGGAAAGCGACGCTCACCGGCGGCACATACAACCTTATCACGGTGGAGGAAGAAGTGTCCCTGAAGGACCTGCTGGACCCGGATAAGGACTATAAGTTCTATGAAAAGTATTACGACTACCGTAACGACGTATGGACCGAACGGCCCGTGTCGGAAAGCGACCTGGTGAACGACGACAGTCTGGTCAACGTGACGGTAAAAGCGGGGGACAGTGAGGCGATCGTGTCCGGCCAGGGCGGCTTCGCCACTCTGGCGGAGGCCATGGCGAGAGCCCAGGAGCTGGGCAGCGCCACGGTCACGCTGCTGCGTGACACGGCGGCAGCCGACGTCACCGTGAGCCAGGGCAATATCACCCTCCAGGGCAACGGCTATGCCGTGGGCGGCGGCCTGACCCTCTCCGGCGGCAGCCTGGCCGTCAACGGCGCCGGGCTCGGGAATGTGACGGTAAGCGGCGAAGGCAGTCTGACCGTCTCCGGCGGCGAGGTCAAAAGCCTGACGGTCAGCGGCGGTACGGCGGCCGTATCCGCCGCGGTCACCACCCTGACCGTCAACGGCGGCAGCGTCACCGCGTCCGCCGCGGTCACTACCCTGACCGTCAACGGCGGCACGGCGGCCGTCTCCGGCGAGGTCACGACGGCGACGGCCGGAGACGGCGGTACGGTGACCGTCAGCGGCGGCCGCGTCGGGACCATGACGCTCGATCTCAATGGCAATATGTCCATGTCCAGCGGCACGGTGGGCAGGCTGACAGCCGGACGCAACACCACCCTGAATATCTCCGGCGGCACGGTCAGCGAGCTGACCTCTCAAAACGGCCAGGGGGTCACCATCTCCGGCGGCAGCGTCGGCAGTATGACTGTCACGCAGTCCGGCGATGCGGCCATCTCCGGCGGCACGGTCGAGGAACTGACCGTCAGGGTCAGGGGAGGCAGCACGGTGACTGTCTCCGGCAGCGCGGATGTCGGCAGGATGAAGGTCGAAAACAGTTCCATCAGCTTTGTTGATGAGGGCCCGGTCAAGGCGAAATTCTCCGGCGGCACGGTCGGGAGCCTGAGCATCGCGAACGGCAGCGGCGGCGTCTCAGTGAAGATATCCGGCAGCGCGGTCATCGGCTCGGTCTCCGGCCTGCGCATGCTGGACATGTACGGCGGCACGGTCGGCACGGACGGGGAGTTACTGGACGTCGTCCAAAGCTTCACCGGGACTATCTCCGGCGGCACGATCATCGCCGGGCTGCGCTGCGCCCAGGGAAACGGGCTGGTGCTCAGCGGCGGTACGTATGCGCAGATCGCTGCGCCGGATAAAACGATCTTGCAGAGTATGCTGGCGGATGGCTGTGCCTACTTCGATAAAGACGGGAAGGGCGTGCCCCTGAGCATAGTGCTCAAAAACGTCACAGTGAGGGCCAAGGCCCCGGCCACCGTGGTCGAGAAGCCGCTGGGCTGGTGGCTCGTCTATGAGAAGGGCAAAGAACAGGACCTGGTCATCGAAGGGACGGTCTCCCATGGCACGATGAAGTACGCGGTGACGGAAAACAAGACCGAGAAGCCGGGTGCAGACAGCTTTTCCGATAAGATACCCAAGAGGGAAGAGGTCGGGACCTACTATGTCTGGTGGATGGTCGAGGGCGAAGATGGCTACAACGACTACATCCCGCCGGAGACGGATTCTCCCATCGAGGTCACCATCGAACGGGCCGATATGACAGTGACCCCGCCCGAGGCGGCGGAGGACCTGGTCTATACAGGCGGGGAGCAGGAGCTCCTGAAAGAGGGCGGCTCCGTCGAAGGTAACAACGGCACGATGCAGTACGCGGTGACGAAGACCTACGACGAGCCCACGGACGACAGCGCGTGGAAGACGTATGAGGCTATCGAAAAGGGGACAGACGCCGGGACGTACTACGTCTGGTACAAGGCCGTGCCCAACAGCGGAAGCTATGATCATGCCGGGCCCTGGTGCCTGCCCGTCACCATCAAAAAGGCCGACCCCACGGTGACAGCGCCCGCGGTGGTGGCAGAGAACATTCCCTTCGACAACACGCCGAAGGCGCTCCTGACCAGCCTGGGCAATGTCCCCGAGGGCTGCACGATGTATTACGCGGTGACGGAGTCCGACGCCGCGCCCGCGGCCAACGCCGTGTGGACGGACAAGATCGCCGACGTCACCGGCACGGCCGCCGGGACCTACTACGTCTGGTACAAGGTGGAGGGCGGCAATAACTATAACGACGCGGAGCCCGATAAGGTCGGCCCCGTCACCATCAACGACGCCGCGGCGAATATTGACACATCGTTTTATTCCACCCTTAAAGACGCCGTCACGTACGCCAATGGGGCCGACGTGATCACCGTGCGGCAGAACGCGTTGCTGGATGCCCCGATAACGCTGACGAAAGCCGTGACCCTCGGCAGCGCGGACCCCGTCTTCGTGAACGGCAGCAATGACGGCGACACGTTCATCCTGGGCGCGGGCGGCTCCCTGACGGTGAACGACTTTGTGACCGTGACCGGGGTGAGGGCCGGCAGCGTGAGCGTGCCCATGAATATGAAGGGCAACGTGACCGTTACCCCGGAGGGCGGCGGCGCCAGGGTCAGGTTTGACGAAAGCGCGGCGGACAACGTCCTGCAGGTGGGCGCGACGACCGTCAGCGGCGAGCCCGGAGACGAGGTCACGGTGAACAGCGCCGGCAGCGTCATCGTGACGCTGAAAAGCGGCGATACCATGACCATCGACGGCAGGACCTATACGAACAACGGCAGTGAGCCCGCCAAAGTCACGATCAACCAGGACGGCTCGTTCCATCTGGACAGCGGCGTGTCCTGGGCCGTCAACGTCCCGGCCATGGGCCTGCGCCTTGCCCCGGGCGACCGCGTCGACTATACGGCCGGCGGCAAGACCGTCACCCTCCGGGGCGGAGCCGAAGGCGGGACCGTGGATATCGACTGGAAGGGCAATGTGACCGTCACCGCCGGTGACGTGGGCGTGAAGGGCGACGTGGACGTGGCCGCTGTGGAAGAGGCCAGCGCCACCCAGCTGGGCGACATACTCATCTACGTCCGGGACACCAACGGCGATCCCATCGACGGCGCGACGGTGACCGTCACGGCCGTCAATGGCGAGGCTGAGACTGAGACCTGGACCGGGACTGAGACCGCGCCCGGCGGCGATACGGCGAAGGGCACGGAGAAGAAGACCGCCGGCGGCAAGGCGTCGTTCAGCGACCTGCCCTACGGCGTCTATGACGTGACGGTCGTATACAAAGTGGGCGGGATAAACAACGAGGGCGGGATAGAGCTCACCGCGACAGGCAGCCTGACGGTGAGCCGCACCGCCGGTGAAAAGGAATTCACCTTCGACCTGCTGCTGGTGTCCACGGCTATGGCGGGCAACAGGAGGCCCGCGGTGGAAAACCTGACCGACGCCATCACCGACGCGGAGAAACAGTCGGCCACCGCCGCCAGCGAGACCTCCATCGAGATCACGCTGACGTCGAACAAGGTCACCGAGAACAAGGGCTCCGCTGAACAGCGGGCCGCCGTCCAGGACATCCAGGAGAAGATCGGGCAGGAGCTGGGCGGCACCGGCGCCGCCGGCGAGACCATTGAGAGCAGCGTCACCGACTATGTGGACGTGACCATCACGAAGCAGGAGTACACCGTCAAAGAGGGCGAGGACCCGGTGAAAAAAGGCGAGGCGGTGCCCGTCACCCGGACCGAAAAGCTCCTGACCCTGCGCTTCCCCATCTCCGGGGCGATGCAGACGGAGCTGGCCGGTTTCGAGGCGAAGGAAGAGCACGTATTCGTGTACCGCTATCATAACGGCGCGGCGGAGCGCATGGAAAGAGTGAGCGCCGCCGTGGGGGCCAACGCGGGCTATGAGTGCTATTACCTGGAGGACGGCGTCCTCGTCATCCGGGCCAATCAGTTCTCCGTCTACGCCTTCGGCGTGTCCGAAAAGAAGGTCGAGGAGTATACGCCCGGCAGCGGCGGCAGCAGCAGCGGCGGCGGCGGCAGCGGCGGCGGCCTGCCCTGGCCGGACCCCACGCCTACGCCCACGCCGACGCCCACCCCGACCCCCACGCCCACCCCGACGCCCGGGGATGAACCTTCGGATACCCACCCCGCGCCCGCCTCCGGCACGGGCTGGAGCTATGACAGGACTACCGGCGCGTGGTACTTCTACAAGAACAACAAGCTGGTGGCCAACTACTGGGTAGGCAAGATCGACGGCGCGTCCGCCTGGGACAATAACTGGTACTATGTGGGCGCGGACGGGAAGATGCTCACCGGGTTCCAGTACCTGGACGACCTGCACGGCGGCTACGGCTGGTATCTCCTGCAGCCCACCAATGCCAAGGGCGAGATCGGCAAGATGCTCACGGGCTTCCAGTGGACCTATGACGCCGCGGTGGGCACGGGCTGGTTCAGCACGAAAAACGGCTCCGCCGGCAAGTGCACCTGGAACGAGGGCTGGGGCAGCTATAACGCCGCCAGGGGCCTCTGGTCCGACGGGTTGGCGCATAGAGGCTGATAATAAAATGACCTTGAGGGGAGCGGACTTGTGTCCGCTCCCCTTTTTGTGCGTTTCAGGGCCTTCTGTGACGCGAAATGCGGAAAATCGAACCTGAATTGTTATTGCAAACCCCGCGGGGGGGGGTACAATATAAGATAACATAATATGTCCTCACATTTTTATGCCAAAAAAGCGTCACAGGAGGGATACATATATGAAAAAGCGCGCGTTGAGTCTGTTGCTGGCGTTTGTGATGGTGCTGGGGCTGGCGGCCCCGGTCCTCGCGGCGGAGGAGCCCATGGCGCCGGAGGACCCGGTGCCCATGGAGGCGGCCCCGGCGGACCCTGTCCCGGAAGAGGCGGCGCCCGCGGAGGAGCCCGCCCCGGCGGAAGAGCCTGACCCGGAAGAGGCGGCGGCCGTGGACGAGCCCATGCCCGCGGCGGAGCCTGTCCAGGACGAGCCCGCCCCGGAGGCGGAGGACCAGCCCATGCCCGTGGATGAGACCTATGTGGTAGAGGTCACCGTGGACAATAGGCCAGCACAGACGTTTGACACTTTGGAAAAAGGCTGGGCGAAGGCACGGGAGGCCACGTCCACCGCGTCCATCAGAGTGGCGAAAGACTGCGGCGGCTACGATACGAGACTGTCGTGGGATAGAAACGCGACGCTGTACGTCTACACGGATGTTCCGGAGGGCGTGACTGTCACTGTCGGCCCCAACACAGACTACACTACGGGCACAATCATCAAAAACCCGGGCCTCCAGCTCCACAGCGGCACAGTCCATCTCGGCGAGAAGAGTAATGGCGAATACGGAGCGGGCGAGCTGACGATCACAGATAATTCTCCTACTGTCGGTGACAATGATTTTTCCACGCTCGTGGATGCCGGAGCGACGCTGATAGGCACGAAAGTCAATTTGAGGGAAGGACTGAAGATATTCGGTACAGCGGACCTGAGGAGCGGCCATTATGCCAGAATAACCCCTGATGGAGAGCATCCGATTTTTCCGATTCTTAGGTGCAGCGGCGACGTCGTGGTCGCAGTATTAAGCATGCCGCGTGAAGGAGAGGTAACGCTATCCGGCGGTTTTTATAGTGAAATCCATAATTTTTATACTCCTCCTCATAGTTTTGATGCTTGGGACGTATACCGGTTGCAGAGTTCGCTTGCTGAGGGCCACTGCTATACCCGGAATGACTATTTGCTGGGGGTGCAAGAAACCCCGTATTTATCCAATGTGGCGGTGAGGCAAATACCCGTCTATAAAGCGCCGACAGCCGTCAATGGCTGGACTTTCGACGGCGAAGAGTATCCGCTTTTCACGGGCGGTTCCGGCGAAGGCTTAGAGTATGCCCTGAGGAAGGATGAGAATACGCGCCCTGGGGAGGAAGACGCCGCGTGGACGGCTGATGTCCCCGAGGTGAAAGACGCCGGGGAATACTATGTCTGGTGGCGGGTCAAGCCTAACCTAAAAGATAATATAGCGGGCATATGGGGCGGGGACAGCACGATCCGCGTCGCCCCGAAGCAGGCCCAGGTCGAGACGGCGCCCACGGTGATAGAGGGGCTGAAATATACCGGCGAGGAACAGGAACTGGTGAAGGCGGGCGCGGCCGTTGACGCGGAATGCGAGATACAGTACAGCCTCACCAATGAGGAGGGCTCCTACAGCCCCGCCATCCCCACTGCCAAGAAAGCGGGGAACTATACCGTCTGGTACCGGGCGGCGGGCAATGAAGCCAATAAAGATAACTATACGCCCAGCGAGCCCGGGAGCGTCCAGGTCACGATCACCACGGACGCGCTGGAGATCCTGACCCCGCCCGAGCCCAGGGAGAACCTGGTCTGGAACGGCCGCTCCCAGCAGCTGCTGAAGTCAGCGGGCGAGTCCAACGGCGGCACGGTGATGTACGCCCAGAGCCTCGTCGACGTCGAACCCGCGGACGGGAGCGCCTGGAGGGAGGACTATACCTGGGTCACCGGGGTCAGCGCGAGGACCTATTATGTCTGGTACAAGGTCAAGGGCTTCGACGGTTACGCCGACGTTCCGGCGGTATGCATACCCGTCACCATCCAAGTGGCCGTGGCGGAGTCCGACGGCGTCTACTATACCACGCTGGAGGAGGCCATAGAAAAGGGGAACGGGACCGTCAACCTGCTGTCCTCCTCGGAGCTGACCAAGGATGTAGTGATCGAGAAACCCGTGACCCTGAAGAACGATACCGGATACTGTCTCGTGACCGGGAAGCTCACCGTTGCCGGGACCGGCTCCCTGACGGTGGACGGGAAAATGTTCCTGGATAACGTGACCGTCGACGGCGGCACGCTGGCCGTCCTGGACGGCAATATCGGGACCCTGGAAGCCATCAGCGGCAAGGTGACGCTCACCGGCGGCACGTATCACACGATCAGTGTCGAAAAGGGAACGATGAAACTGCTGGAGCTGCTGGATAATGACAACGGATACGGATATTATATGTACTTTCCCACCACCGGCTACGAGCTGCTGGAGCCCTCGAGCCCGTACCTTACGAATTATAAGACGCTGAATGAAGTGACGGTCAAACAAACGGGCTCTGAGGCTGTGCTGAACGGCGATGTCTACTACAGCTCCTTTGCCAGCGCCATAGCGGCCGCCCAGAACATGCCCAGCGCCACGATATTGATCCTGAAAGATACGAAGGCGGCCGAAGTCATCATGACGGGGGGCAATATCACCATCACCACCGTCACCGGCAAAGACACAACAGTCAAGGGCGACCTGCACGTACAAGGCGGCCGGCTGACCGTCCAGAGCGGCACTATCGAAAGACTGCACATCGACGGCGGCAGCGGCGACGCGGCGATCACCGGCGGCAGCGTGGGGACCCTGCAGGTCAACGACGGCGGCCATCTGGCGGTCACCGGCGGCAGCATCGGGACCCTGAACATCGACAACGGCAGCACGGTGGATATCATCAACGGCGAGGTCGGAGAGGTACATACCTGGAATGACAACCCCTGGTATAATAAATACAGCACGCTGAATATCTCCGGCGGCACGGTCGGGAACATGGACGCCGTAGCCATCGAAGTGAACGTCCGCGAAGGCGCGAACATCGGCGATGTGCATGTCAGGTCCAACGGCGGGCTGTGGAACGGAAGAAGCTGGCTGAATGTTTCCGGCGGCAATCTCAGAGATGTGACGATCGAGGGCGCCTGCTTCGCGAATATCTCCGGCGGCCATTTCAACTGCTTATACAACAGCTACAGCCATGGAAGTCATGTAAACTATGATGTGAAGCTCACCGGCGGTACATTCGATAGGCTCAAGGTGTACTATTATCACTATTATTACACTCAGGGCGAGGGTGAGCTGGGAACGCTCCTGCTGGGTATGGTGCAGGATGGCTATGGCTACTTCCAAAGTGGTGACCCCAACGCCGGCGTAGATGTGTGGGGCTGGGATGTTATGCACAGGGATTGGTATTATGATTGGCCTCATTGGGTGATAAGCGACGTGTGGATCGCCAACGTCACGGTACACGAGATCAAAGACGCCGCCGTGACAACGGCGCCCGCGGGCAAATCCGGCCTGACCTATACCGGCGAAAACCAGGCCCTGGTGACCCCCGGCGAGGCCGCCCCCGGCGGCTGGATAGCTTACGCGGTGAAGCAGTCCGACCCCGGGACGCCGCCGGAGCCCTCCGATTTCAGCGGCGACGTTCCCACGGCGCTGAATGCGGGGACCTATTACATCTGGTGGATGGCGAAGGGCAACTTCAACTGGCGGGACTCCGAGATATCGGATGAGTATATCACCGTCACCATCGTCCCGGCCCTGGCGGACGCGACCCCGCCCAAGCCTGTGACGGGCCTGACCTATAAAGCCGACACCGACCAGGCGCTGGTGACGGCGGGCTCCGCCGAACACGGCACGATGTATTACGCCCTGGGCAATGCCGACGGGACCGAGCCCCAGGAGGGGTGGGTCACCGGTGCGGAGATCGCCGCCGAGATCGTCGGCACAGACGCCGGGACATACTACGTCTGGTACAAGGTGGTGGGCAACGACAACTACGACAGCGTCGACCCCCAGTGCATCGCCGTCACCATCGGAAAGGGCGATGTGGGTACGGTGACCCCGCCTGTGGCCGCGGAGGACCTGTTGTTCTATCAGGATATAGACCAGACGCTGGTGAAGACGGCGGGCAGCGCCGAACACGGCACGATGATGTACACGGTGACGAATACCGCCGCCGCGCCGGCCGCCAACGCCGAGTGGACGGACCAGATCGCCGATGTCACCGGCAAGGCCGCCGGGACGTACTATGTCTGGTACAAGGTGGATGGCGGCGAGAACTATAAGAGCACGGAGCCCGCCAGGGTCGGCCCCATCGTCATCCAGGACGCCGAGGCGGAGATGGACGGCGAGTACTTCCTCACCCTTGAGGACGCCATCGCAAAGGCCAATGCCAATGCGGACGGCGGGACGATCACCGTGCGGCGGAACGTGGTGCTGGACGAGCAGCAGAAGATCGAAAAAAACGTGACCCTCAGCAGCGAAAGCCCCGTCAACGTGACCGGCGCCGGGTTCGACATCACCGGCTCCCTGACGGTGCACGACTACGTGACCGTGTACGGCGTGAGCGCCGGCGGCGTGGAAGTGGTCATGGATATGAGAGGCGACGTGACGATCACCCCGAAGCCGGAAGGCGGCGCGACGGTCGTGTTTGGCGACAGCGGGAACAACGGCCTGCGTGTGGGCGCGACGACCGTCAACGCCGGGAATGAAGATATCATCGAAGTGACCAAAGACGGCAGCATCGTCGTGACGCTGGAAAAAGACCCACCCAAAAATTACACGTTCATAGACGGCAAGTCCTTTACGAACACTGGCTCTGAGAGCGCTACCGTCACGATCCATCAGGACGGCTCGGTCGATATGGTGGGGAAGGTTTCCAAGGTCGTCGAGCCCCCGGTCGACGGCCTGCGCCTCGGCCCCAACGAGAGCATCACCTATGATGTCGGCGGCGGGAATGTCACCGTCACCGGCGGATACGACGGCGCGACATTGAATGTGGCCGGGAACGGCGATATCAGCGCCACCAAGGGCCATGTGACCGTGAAGGGCGAGGTGACCGCCGCCGAGAACGGCGGCAGGGTCAACCAGCTGGGCGATATGACCATCACCGTCAAGGACAGCGGCGGCAACCTCATCAACGGCGCGACGGTGACCGTCACGGCCGTGACCGAAAGCGGCGCCAAGACCGTGTCCAAGACGACGAAAGACGGCCAGGTGACGTTCCCCGACCTGCCCTACGGCATGTATAACGTGACGATCGTATATGAATATGAGGGAATAGTAGAGCTCACCATGACGGACAAACTGACGGTGAGCCACGTGGAGGGTGAGCAGACGTTCGCCTTCAACGAGGCGCTGGTGTCCACGTCCATGGAGGGCGACCGCCTCCCCGCGGTGGACGATCTGACCGCCGCCATCTCCGACAAAGAGAAGCAGACCGCCACCGCCGGCAGCGACGGCTCCGTCACGTCCATCGATATCACGCTGAAGTCGGATAAGGTCGCTAAGGACACAGAAGACCCGGCAGAGGCGGCCGCCGTGAAAGCCATCGGGCAGATGATCGATAAGGAGCTGGGCGCCGGCGGGGACGATGCCGACTATGTGGACGTGACCATCACGAAGGAGACCTCCACCTACGACGCCACGGGCAGCAGAACGGACTACGACAAAGAGCCCGTCACCCAGACCCCCGGTCTTCTCACCCTGCGCTTCCCCATCTCCGGGGCGATGCAGACGGAGCTGGCCGGTTTCGAGGCGAAGGAAGAGCACGTATTCGTGTACCGCTATCATAACGGCGCGGCGGAGCGCATGGAAAGAGTGAGCGCCGCCGTGGGGGCCAACGCGGGCTATGAGTGCTATTACCTGGAGGACGGCGTCCTCGTCATCCGGGCCAATCAGTTCTCCGTCTACGCCTTCGGCGTGTCCGAAAAGAAGGTCGAGGAGTATACGCCCGGCAGCGGCAGCGGCAGCGGCAGCAGCGGCAGCGGCAGCAGCGGCAGCGGCAGCAGCGGCGGCAGCAGCGGCGGCGGCCTGCCCTGGCCGGACCCCACGCCCACGCCCACCCCGACACCCACGCCCACCCCGACGCCCGGGGATGAGCCCTCGGATACCCATCCCGCGCCCGCTTCCGGCACGGGCTGGAGCTATGACAGGACCACCGGCGCGTGGTACTTCTACAAGAACAACAAGCTGGTGGCCAATTACTGGGTGGGCAAGATCGACGGCGCGTCCGCCTGGGACAATAACTGGTACTACGTGGGTGCGGACGGGAAGATGCTGACCGGGTTCCAGTACCTGGACGACCTGCATGGCGGGTACGGCTGGTACCTCCTGCAGCCCACCAACACCAAGGGCGAGATCGGCAAGATGCTCACGGGCTTCCAGTGGACCTATAACGCCGCGGTGGGCACGGGCTGGTTCAGCACCAAGTCCGGCGAATCCGGCAAGTGCACCTGGAACGAGGGCTGGGGCAGCTACAGCGCCGCCAGGGGCCTCTGGTCCGACGGTCTGAGCCACAAGGGATAAGAAATGAAAGAAACGAAAAACACCCCGCTGTGTGGGGTGTTTTTCGTTATCTGATAATAAAAAGACCGGAGAGCAGCATTTGCTGCTCTCCGGTCTTTGGTGCGGGGTATGGGACTTGAACCCACACGTCCAGATGAACACAGGCACCTCAAGCCTGCCTGTCTGCCAATTCCAGCAACCCCGCATGACGCTTGATAATTATAGCACGTCACGGCCGATTGTCAAGTGATTTTTCCGGCCCGGGAGGGGCCGCGACCGCCGGAAAAAGGAATATCTGTCCACCTCCCCGTGTATGATTTACCAAAGTGCGCAAGCCTGCCCCGATGCCGCCGGGCTGGGAATATTTCACTCCCGTCCCGTACAGAATAAGGGTACATCATCACATGGAGGTCGTTACATGAAACGAACAGCTATCGCATGGGTCCTGGTTATCCTCCTGGTCCTGGGCGCGGCCCCGGCCTTCGCCGCGGGCCCTCTCCGGGATGAGGCCGCCTACCCTGTAGGCACCCTGGCCCCCTCGTCCACGCCCAACGTGAGCCGGGCCGCGTCCGCCGGCGGCGGGACCGAGGTCACGCCGGATGCCAACGCCTCGGCGGAGCCCACGGCCACGCCGGATGCCAACGCCTCGCCCAGTCCCAGCGCGGCGGCCTATGTGCCGGAGCAGAATATCCTTTCCGTGGGCGGGGGCGCTACCGAGCCCAACGCCGCCAACACCGCCCCCGTGGTGGAGAATCAGCAGATCGAGACCTACCGGGGCGTGTCCGTGGGCGGCCAGCTCACCGCCCATGACCCGGACGGGGACGCCGTGACCTTTGAAGTCTGCACCCAGCCCATGAAGGGCGCCGTGGACATCTCCCCGGAGGGCTACTTCGTCTACACCCCCAAGGAGGGCAAGCGGGGCAAGGACTACTTCGGTTTCCGGGCCGTGGACAGCTTCGGCAACGCCTCCCAGGAGGGCACGGTCATCATCAAGCTCATCAAGCAGAAGACCAAGGTCACCTACTCCGACCTCGCCGGCAGCGGCAGCGAGTACGCCGCCCTGGTCCTGGCGGAGAACGGGGTGTTCACCGGCGAGAAGGTGGGCGAAAGCTACGTGTTCAGCCCGGATGTGGAGCTGAGCCGGGGCGAGTTTTTGTCCATGTGCATGGCCGCGGCGGACTGTGACATCTTGAAGGGTGTCACCTCCACCGGCTTTATGGACGACGGCGCCATCGGCCCGTGGCTGAAGCCCTACGTGGCCACCGCCCTCATGAACGGCTATATTTCCGGCCAGGGGGAGGGCATGGGCGCCAGCTTTGACCCCGCCGGGGCCGTCACCGTGGGGGAGGCCTGCGTGACATTGAACGCGGTCCTGGGCGTGACCAACGTGGTCAGCGCGGCGGCCTATGTGGGCGAGGACAACGCCGGGGCCGACTGGGCCCAGGCCGTGGCCAACCTCACCGCCTGCGGTGTCATGGTCCGTGACCGGCAGGACGTGGAGGCGGTCCTCACAAGGGCCGGCGCGGCGGACCTGCTGGCCGGCGCCATCCGATTGATTACAGGGAAGTAACAAAAAAGCACCCCGGTCGGGGTGCTTTTTCATATCTCCTTTTTGGGCTCCGCCATGACGGTGCGCTGGTCAGTGTAGATCACCATGCCGGGGCGGGCGCCCCTGGGCTTTTTCACGCATCGGGCCTGGGTGACGTCCACCGCCACCCGCCCCGCCTGGCCCCCCTCGGAATAGAAGGCCGCGAGGCAGGCAGCCTCGTATACGCTCCGCTCGTCGGGCTCATTGCCCTCGCAACGGAGGATGACGTGGGAGCCGTGGAGCTTCTGCACATGCAGCCAAAGGTCCGTCCGCCGGGCGGTGCGCAGCGTCAGTTCGTCGTTTTGCAGGTTGTTGCGCCCCACCAGTACCTCCAGGCCCGCGCTCGTGGTAAACCGCATGGGCTGGGCGGGCTTTTCCCGGCGCTTGCCCTTGCTTTTCGCCTCCCGGACGTAGCCCGCCTGGACCAGCTCCTGGCGGATGCTGTCCAGGTCCGCCTGGCTCTGGGCCCGGTCCAGCTCCGCGGCAATAGAGGCCAGATATTCCGCCTCCACCTGGTTCTCCTGTATAAGGGCGGTCAGGTGCTCCCGGGCGGTCTTCTTCTTGGTGTACTGTTTATAATACTGGGCCGCGTTCTGCTGGGGGGACTTGCGGGCGTCCAGGGGGATGGTCACCTCAGGGCTGTCCGGCTCGTAGAAATCCTCCAGGGTGACGCTGGCCATCCCGGGCTTCATCCGCCAGATGTTCGCGGTGATCAGGTCCGCCCGGCGCTTGTCCGTCTCCCGATCGGCGGTGGCGGCCAGTTCCTGGGTCCGCAGGGCCAGCTTCTTCTCCGCCCGGTTCTTGGCGCCCCGGACCAGCTTGGTGAGGCTCCGGGCCCGGCTCTTCAGGTGCTCGACCCGGTCCTTCTCGGCGTAGAAAGCCTCCAAAAGGGCGGACCAGCCGGGATAGGAGACGCTCTCCACCCGGGGGCCGTACTGCAATATGGGAAGGAACGTGAAGTCCTTTGCCGCGCCGTCCTCCACCAGCATGGTGGGGGTGCGCTCCAACCCGTCCAAACTCTCGATCTCTGCGGGCAGGCCCCGCCACTCCATCTCCCGGCGGATGAGGGGGGAGAGACCGGAGAATTTCCCCGGCTCGGGCTTGGGAGGCAGGCGGTATTTAAGCCCCGGCATCAGCTGCCGCAGGGGGCTCATCTCCTCATCTATCCGCCGGGCGGCGTCCAGGATGCGCCCGTCGCCATCCACCAAAATGAGGTTGGCGTTCCGGCCTAAGAGCTCTACCGCCAGGGTGCGGCCCACGGCCTGGCCCATCTCGTCGAAGGCGGCCAGTTCCAGAAGGAGCATCCGCTCTTTCTCCGGCTGAGTCACCGCCGTGACGCGGGCGCCTAAGAGGTATTTCCGCAGAAGCATGCAGAACATGGGCGGTTGGGCGGGGTTTTCATACTCCGCCCGGGTGAGGCATATCCGGGCGGAGCCGGAGCCGAAGCATATGAGAAGCCGCGCGCCGCCCCCGTTTCCCCGCAGAGCCAGCACGACCGTGTCCTTTTCCGGCTGGTGGACACGGTCGATCTTCATACCGGTGAGCGTCTGGTCAAGCTCCCGACCCAGTTCCGTTATGAATACAGCGTCAAGAGGCATGGTCTTCCTCCAATATGCGCTCGAAGAGCTCGCCCGCCCGGTCCTGCCGGCCCGACAGCCACAGCCAGCCGAACAGGGCTTCCAACGCCGTGGCGGCGTGGTACTGGGCGGGGGTGCATCCGGCGGGGCAGCCGTGGACATGGGCGTTCCGGCCCCGGTGGAATATGTGCTGTTCCTCTTCGGTGAGGACGCTTTGCAGCCGCTCCGCCGCGGCGGCCTGGGCCGGGGCGGAGACATAGGCCACTGCCGCCCGGTGCTTGTCGCCCACCTTCCCGCCCCCTTGGCGGGCCAGATGGGTGCGCACCAGAAGCTCATAGACCCCGTCGCCCACATGAGCAAGCTCCAGGGGGCCGAGCTCCTGCAATGTGCCCTCGTCCAAGGGCGCGAACACGTCCGTCACAGCAGGTCGTCCTCCCCGTCATCGCCCTCGTCACCGGCGTTGTCGGGCCCGTCCATGAGCTTTTCCTCCGGCTCCTCCTCCGCGGTGGGGGCGAACTCGTCGCTCTCGGATACCTCGGCGAACTCCCGGGCGATGGTGTCCACCGGCGCGGTGCCGTGGGCGTACTGCATCTCCTGCCATTGCTGCTTGGTGATGACGATCTGCCGGGGCTTGGAGCCCTCGTAGGGACCCACCACGCCCACCTCCTCCAGCTGGTCGATGAGCCGGGCGGCCCGGGAATAGCCCAGCTTCAGCCGCCGCTGGAGCATGGATACGGAGGCCTGCTTTGTCTCGAATATCACGTCCACCGCCTGGGGCAAAAGCTCGTCATAGTCGCTCTTGTCGGAGGCTTCCTCCTCGGTGGGGGCGTTCTTTTGGTCCTTGTCCGCGGCGGCCTTTTCGATCTCCGCCAGGATCTCGTCGGAGTACTCCGCCTCGGCCTCTTTTTTCACGAAGTTGATGATCTCCTCCCGCTCCTCGTCGGTGACGAAGGCGCCCTGCAGGCGCACCGGCTTGCTGCCGATGGGGGAGTAGAGCATGTCGCCGTTTCCCAGGAGCTTTTCCGCGCCCTGCTGGTCCAGGATGATGCGGCTCTCCAAGGGGCCGGACACGGACAGGGCGATGCGGCTGGGGATATTGGCCTTCATGAGGCCGGTGATGACGTCGGCACGGGGGCTCTGGGTGGCGATGACCAGGTGCATGCCTGCGGCGCGGCCCATTTGGGCCACCCGGCATATGGCCTCCTCCACCTCCTTGGAGGCTACCATCATCAGGTCCGCCAGCTCGTCGATGAAGATGACCACCTGGGGCAGGGTCTGCTCGCCCCGCTCCTTCATGAGGGCGTTGTAGCCCTGGAGCTCCCGCACGCCGGTCTCGGAGAACAGGCGGTAGCGCTTTAGCATCTCCACCACCGCCCACTGCAGGGCCCCCGCCGCCTTTTTCGCGTCGGTGACCACGGGGACGTACAGGTGGGGCATGCCGTTGTAGACCACGAATTCCACCATCTTGGGGTCTATCATGATCATGCGGACCTCGTCGGGGGTGGATTTGTAGAGCAGGCTCAGTATCATGGAATTGACGCACACGCTCTTGCCGGAGCCGGTGGTGCCGGCGATGAGAAGGTGGGGCATCTTGGCGATGTTCGAGACCACCACGTTGCCGCCGATGTCCCGGCCCAGGGCTACGGTGAGCTTGTTTTTCGACTCTCTGAACACGGGAGAGTCCACCAGGTCGCCCAGCCACACGGTGCGCACGCTCTTGTTGGGCACCTCCACGCCCACGGTGGATATCTTGTCGGGCACGGGGGCGATGCGCACGCTCTTTACGCCGAGGCTCAAAGCGATGTCCCCGGCCAGGTTGGTTATTTTGTTGAGCTTCACGCCCTGGTCCAGTTTCAGTTCGTAGCGGGTGATGGTGGGGCCGTGGACCGCGCCCACCACGCTGGCGCCCACGCCGAAGGAGCGCACGGCGCTCTCCAGCTGCTCCTCCATGCCGTCGGCGTCGTCCGCGTCGTAGCGCTCGTCGCCGCTGGCGTTGAGAAGGTCCACCGGAGGGAAGACGTACTCGGGCTTGTCCTCGGCGGCGTCGGCCGCTATCTCCCGGGCCACAGCCGCGGCCTCAGCGTCCTTGTCTATCTTCAGCTTTTCCGGCTTGCCGGGGGCGGCGGCGCTGTCCATGTCCCCGGAGTGTATCTCCACCCCGGCGATGTCCGCGGCCTCCTCCACGGTGAGGGGCTTTACGTCCTCCGTGGGACCGGCGGCCTTCTTCTTGGCCTCGGAGCGCAGGGCGGCGGACTTGTCCGCCTTCTGCTTCGCCGTCTTGGCGGCCAGGGCGGCGTTCACCTTGGCCAGGGCGTCCGGGTCCACGTCAAAGTCCGCGAACAGCTGCTCCTTGTCCGCCTCCCTGCTCTGGTCGTAGAAATTGCGCCGGGGCTTTTTGGGGGCGGGCTCCGCCGCCTTTTTGGGCGCGGGCATGTTGACAGGGGGCGGCTCGATGACCCGGTAGCGCTTGCCGCCGTCCATGGGGAAGAGCACGTCCTCGTCCTTTACCCTGGGCTCCGGTTCATAGCTGAAGGGATAGTCGTCATCGTCGTCGTATTCATCTGGGTCCAGGGCATAATCGTCGTCCGGCTTCTCCCGGTTCTGCAGCTGGTCCACGATCTCCGCCGCGGACAGGTCCAGCCCCCGCAGGAGCAGCAGCAAAAACGCCACCACCAGCACGATGAAGCTGCCGATGAGGCCGATGGAGGTCTTTAAGGCGATGCCCACGGTGCCGCCGATGACGCCGCCGCAGTGCTCCGTCACGTCCTGGCCCAGCCGCCAGAGAAGCTGCAATCCGTAGCCCATGCCGGAGACGAACACGCCCTCCCGGGCGCACAGCAGCGCGTGGATGAACGCGCCGAACACCAGGGGCAGGCAGAGCACGCAGGTGACCCTGACCGCCGCGGGCTTGTCCTGATGGAAGCCCAGGATGCCGGCGGCCCAGAGGATGCACACCGGCCACAGGTAAAAGCCCCAGCCGGACAGGCCGAAAAAGAGCTTTCTCACCGCGCCGATGAGCCAGCCGTCCACCGGGAAGTAGGCGATGACCGCGATGAGCCCCACGAACAGCAGCGCCACCGCGCCGATCTGCCGGGCCATGGGCCGCTCATAGCGGGGCGCCGCGGCACGGCTGCCGCCGCTGCGGGCGGCGGTATTGGTCCGGGCGGATGTGCTCCGGGATGAAGCCGCGGAACGGGACCCGGACTTGGCCGGGGCCTTTTTGGCGGCGGAGCCGCGGCTGCCGCCGGTGGTCTTGCGGCCGGCGGTGGATGCAGTTTTCTTCTTCGTTCCTCCGCTGCGGGACGATGCGGTCGGCTTTTTCGCCGCCGTGCGGCCCGTGGAAGTCTTCTTCTGTGCCATATGTTACCTCGAAACTATCATGCGCTCAGCCGGAACCAGACGATGATGCTGATCACGCCCACGAACCAGCAGTAATAGGCAAAGCCGCCGAACCGGCCCTTGCGGACGATGCGCTGTAAAAGCCGGATGGAGAGGTACCCCGTGAACCCCGCCACCAGCATGCCCACGGCGTAGGCCGGGAGCATGGCGGCGTTGATGCCCTCCTGCACCACGTTCATCACCTCCAGCACTACCGCGCCGGACACGGACACCAGGCTCATGAGGAAGGAGAACCGCACCGCAAAGCTGCGCTTCAGCCCCCGGCCCATGCCGGCGGCGATGGTGGTGCCGGAGCGGGAGAGGCCCGGCATGGTGGCCAGACCCTGGGCGAGGCCGATGATGACGGCGTCCAGCCAGGTCATGGTCTTTTCCGTCTTTTTGCCCCGGGGCAGGCGGTCGGATATGTACAAGAGCGTGCCCGTCAAAATGAGGGCAGCGCCGATGAACCAGGGGATGGCGTTGAGCTTTTCGATGGCGTCGTTGAAGGGCACGATGACGAACAGCGGCACCGTGGCCAGCAAGATCATATAGATAAGCCGACGGGTGGGCTTTCCCCGGGCGGACAGGCTCCGGCGGTGGACCAGGTCCCCGGCCATATCGCCCACTTCATATACCATGTCCACGATGTCCGGCCAGTAGGCGATGACCACGGCCACCAAGGTGGCCAGGTGGAGCAGGATATTGAAAAACGCGCTCCCGTCCAGCTCCATGAGGCCGGTCCCGCCCAGGATATTTTCCAGCAGCGCCAGATGGCCGGAGCTGGAGATGGGCAGAAATTCCGCCACCCCCTGGACCAGACCCAGCAGCGCCGCGTACAGGATAGACATAGCTCCTCCTCCGCCTGTGAGACCACAGACTACGGCATTATGTTTACTAATTTTAGTATATTACCATACCCCACCCAAAAATGCAAGTCTTGGGGCTGCGGGCGCGGGGGAGCCGATTGACAGCGGCGGTCGGGGTATGGTAAAATCCAGATATGCACGAAAAAGCCCGTATCCTCAGGGG
This sequence comes from uncultured Oscillospiraceae bacterium, assembly GCA_947626265.1. Taxonomy (GTDB): domain Bacteria; phylum Bacillota; class Clostridia; order Oscillospirales; family Oscillospiraceae; genus CAJOIG01. Next base: position 82,069 of record CANQRM010000006.1, on the reverse strand, counting down.
ATACGGGGCGCAAAATACGACACGAAGGAGAATGTATCATGAGCAAATATGCCGGTACCCAGACCGAGAAGAACCTGGAAGCCGCTTTTGCCGGCGAGAGCCAGGCCCGCAACAAGTACACCTACTTCGCCTCCAAGGCCAAGAAGGAGGGCTTCGAGCAGATCGCGGCCCTGTTCCAGAAGACCGCCGACAACGAGAAGGAGCACGCCAAGCTCTGGTTCAAGGAGCTGGAGGGCATCGGCTCCACCGCTGAAAACCTGGCCGCCGCCGCGGACGGGGAGAACTACGAGTGGACCGACATGTACGCCGGCTTCGCCAAAACCGCCGAGGAGGAGGGCTTCCCCGAGCTGGCCGCCCGCTTCCGCCTGGTGGCCGCCATCGAGAAGAGCCATGAGGAGCGCTACCGCGCCCTTCTGAAGAACGTGGAGACCGCCCAGGTCTTTGCCAAGAGCGAGGTCAAGGTGTGGGAGTGCCGCAACTGCGGCCACATCGTGGTGGGCACCGCCGCCCCCGAGATCTGCCCCACCTGCAACCATCCTCAGGCCTATTTCGAGGTCCACGCCGAGAACTACTGATAGACAGACAGACAGCAAAAGCGCCCCGCCGGGTCATCCCGGCGGGGCGCGTGTCATTTTTTTGCCTCGGCCATCTTCTCAGCCTGCAGCTGCCACACATAGGCAAGGTCGTCCTTAAGCTCGCTTATCTGCTCGCTAATGCCCTCCGCCACCCAGGTGAGCTGGGCGGGGCACATGTCCTCCCAGGCCTCATGGGGCCGCTGCCGGGGTGCGGCGGAGCCTGCCGCCGCCATGAACGCCGCCACCGCGGCCGCCGCTATGAGCCGTCTCAATATGTCCGACTCCCCCTTCCGTCCATCCTATGCGCCCGGGGCCGCTTATGCCAGCTTTTTCAACAGGCCCTCCCAGGTGTTTCTGCCCACCACGCCGTCCGCGGCGAGGCCCAGCTTCCCTTGGGCCGCTTTCACGGCCCAGGCCGTGTTGGGGCCGAATTCTCCGTCCGCCTGGATAGTCTTTCCGTCCGCGCCCTTGCAGCCCCCGGCGGCGAGGAGGCGCTGGACTGTCACGACCTGCGCCCCGGCGCTGCCGGTCTGGAGGGTGTTCACGCTCACGGTCACCGCAGAGCCCGTTTTCTCCGCCGGGGCGGCGGCCGCCGCCGTGTAGGGCGGGCGGTAGAATTTATAGTCCCCGCTGACGGGCGCCTTCCGGTAGCCGATGCCTTCGAAACTCGCGCCGGTGCCGCTTTTCGCCTCCGCTGCCGTGGCCTTCACCGCGCCGTAGTTGCCTTCCAGGGTGATGAAATACCCGCTGCCCAGCACCTCATACACGAACCCGGTGTGGCCGTTTTCATAGCCTCCGGCGCGCATGACGAAGATGTCGCCCACCTGGGGGAAGCTGACCCGCCAGCCCTTTGATTCGCAGAACCGGGCGAGAGAACCCACGTTCCAGGCGCCGGAGCCGTTTAAGAGAGAGCTGCCCGCCTTGGTGAAGGCGTACAGCAGGGAATAGCCGCAGTAGGCCTGGCCCACGGCGCCGAAGAATTTGTTGACGGCGGTGTTATTGGACCCCACCGCCGCCTCGTCCTCCCCGGCCAGCGCGGCCAGCTTTTCCATGACATCACCGGCCGTCGCCATCGTCATTCATCTCCTTGTTGTACTGGGCCGTGCTCACGCCCAGCAGCGCGCCCAGAAGCGTGCACACCACGGCGGAGGTCTTACTCACCTCAGCGGCACAGGGGAAGCCCCATATGGCCGCGAGACCCACATAGGCCGCCGTCAGCGCCGGGATGACCACCATGGTCACCCACTTGAGAATGTCGTATACTTTGTCATTCAGCTTCATGCTATGTACCTCCATAAAAATATCAGGCCGGGCTGCCGTGCCCGGCCTGTCGTTCCAGGTCGCCGATGCGGTGATCGGCCACCTTCAGCTTTTCCTCGTGGATGGCTGCCTTTTCCTCCAGGGCGTAGGTCCGCTCCACCACGTTATTGTGCTTGTCCACCTTCTCCTCCAGCTTCTTGAGCCGGTACTCGATGAGGGCGCCCGCCCGCCGGTTGGAAAAATAGGCCCCCGCCATGGTCCCGGCCAGGGCCAGCCCGCCGGTGATGAGGGCGGACACTACCGCGTCGCTCACATGTCATCATCCTCTCCGGTCACTTCCTTCGCCTCTTCCTCCGTCAGCTTCCCGGCCCTGACCAGCGCCTCGATGCGCTCCTTCGGCCACAGGGCGGGGTAATACTTTTTCGCCAGCTCATACACGTTCACAGGTCGACACCTCCCATCACAGCAATATAGTCCACGTCGGCTCTGAGTTTCTCCATCTCACTGGGCGGAGGGGGCGGTATCAGCGCCCGGTCGGCTTCGATATCCTCCTCGCTCCGCTTATGTACAGTCTCACCGTCCCACTTGTACAGCGGTATCCCGTCCATGGTCCGCAGGGGCGGGTTTTCCTCTCCGCCCGGGAACAGCTGGAACTGGTATCGTCCCTTATTGTTGATGCAGACGGCACCCTCTGTAGGCTTGTCCCGCAGCGGCCCGTCCGACCAGCCGTCAATGACACGGTTTTGCTCGTCCACGGTTATGTAATGCTTGTTATAAAACATAAATTCAGTCATATAATTGTCACCTCAGCCTCAAATGTTAGAATCCAAAATAATATATCCAGCATTCAAACTACCATCGAAACGCCCAACCATGCCTGCTTTCAGCCCGGGAATTTGTTTCAATAAAGATATTGAGTTTACTCCTAGTTCAGCAGACATCCCATCAGTATTGTCGAGAGAAAGAGTAATAAAATTTTCATCTGGAAAAACAGCTTCTAAGCGAAGCGATCCAATCAGAATAATTGCCGGAGGACATCGAAGAGGGACGGGAAGGGGTATATGAAACCGCGTAAGGCCCTCTGCATTTAACGTAATAAATGTTCCGATCGGTTGAGGATATCCTTCCCATTTTGAAAGAACCTGTTGGTACCTCTGACACTTCGCCAATTCCGTGCCATAATCCGGTATCTCATTCAACACCCACGTGTCGCCCTCTTTATGGGCCAGGGTCTGCTGGGAGCCGAGTTCCAGCTTGGCGGCGGCGATCTGTACGCTCATTCCTTCTTGCGCGCTAATGTGCGGACAGTATACACGATAGACGGGCTCGTAGCTTGTCGGTATTTCGTAAGTAAAAGCGGCTATGTCCCACTCATTACTTGTCTTGTTGGTCCGATTATAGCCGCTGGACCAATAACCGATAGACACAGAGCCTTTATACAATACAGATAAGGTCACAGTCATCGGCTCAAGTATTTTCATGTCTACAACCTGAAGAATACCGAAAGATATATTTCCAGGATTCGTTATTTCAAGCACCCCATCCTGGCTGTTTACCGATACGGACGAGCTGTCAACTGTATTGATCCACCTATCTATTGTATAACCGGTATCGGAATACTTCGTTTTGGCCCTCTGATTTATTGGAAACTGTCCACCGTCCTGCTGAGACCCACCACCAACGAAATACCAGTTATCTAGCAGGTTCCTATTGCAAGGCCAGGTCCCCTCTACAACGCCGACGACATTATCCTCCGCGAACCCAACATAGTTCCATTTCTTCCCCTCGCCGGACAAGGCTTCGACGACGGTACGAGGTGCAATGGGCTTCCCCGTGTCGTGGTCATGGAGGGTCATAATTTTTGCTTGTTCAGGCATGTCGTCACCCCCTATAGATTGGCATCAGCCGTGTAGTATGTCACGCCGCTTACTTCGATAGCGCCCAGCGCTGGCTTTATGCGCATGACTGGCCTAAAGTCCTCCGCCTCTACAGGACGCTTTTCCTCGGTTTTGAATACTTGATAATACCGCTGGCACTTCGCCAGCTCTTCAGCGTAATTCGGCATCTCGTTCAGCACCCATGCGTCGCCTTCTTTGTGAGCGAGGGTCTGCGTGGAGCCAAGTTCGAGCTTGACGGCCTTTATTTTTATTGAGGAATTAGGAGCGACAGTTATCGATACTCGATGCTGCCCCCTCAAATCTTCCTCCACGGTGGATGTAACAGAAGCAACACCCTCCGGATAAAGGGTCACGAATTCACTTAACCAAGGTTCGTTATGCTGGCCAAGACTAAGCGATCCTGCGCCGGATACGACAGTATACAGAACGCTTGCTGTATATTGCCTATCAGTATCAAGCCCCTCTATGATTTCGAAAAACTGTGGATATTGATCGCTGGTATTATTTGTAAGCAAAATGCCGTCAGCCTCTATTTTAGCCCGTATGTTTTCCGATTGGTTAATTGCCCATCTATCAATCGTATAACTTGATATTGTATACTCCGTCTGTCCTCTCCAATTGATGGGAAACTGACTACCACCTTGTTGAGACCCGCCACCGACGAAATACCAGTTATCAAGCAGATTAGGATTCGTATAATACGGGATCACATCCTGCTTTTTCGCAAGTTCTGCCGTCATTTTCGAATCAGATACAAAATATCCAGCCGGATGCCCTTCCAACGTATCGGCATTCAGCGACAGAACCGTTCCCAGATCACTGTCCTCGCCCACGATGAGATGCGCCGGCAGGTCCACGTTGATGGGCCCGCTGTTTACCCAGCCGTTCACATCGTCGTAGATGTACACGTCATAGGGCGCCCCGGCGCCCACCTGGTAGGCGTCGCCCACGGCCGGGTCGGGCACGGCGGCCTCCAGTTCCTCCCGGCTGTCGTACCGGCCAAGAATGGTGAATCCCCGGCCGGCCGGGATGCCAAAGTGGATGCTGAAGGAACTCTCCGTTGCCGTCTTGACAGCCGTCGCTTCGCTCCAGCACGGGAGCGTCTCCGCGCTCACGGTCATGTCCTCAATGGCCTCCCGGGCCGCCTCTGCGCCTTTCCTTGCTTCTTCGGCAAGCTCCGCCTGGCCGTTCAGCCTGGCCAGACTTTCCGCCGCTACGGCCGCGCTGGCCCTGGCGGCGTCCATATGCCCCCTGGCGATATCCGCGTGCTCCTTTGCTGCCGCCTCCGCGAATCCCCTGAACAGCGATCCCAAAACGCTCCGGGCCTCGCCCTGCTGCTCCATCACCAGGAGCGAGTCGTCGTAGATCGCCGATGCTGACGGCAGTTCGCCTATCGTCTTATCTGCCATGTTCTCCCCCCATTATAAGAATTGCCCCACCGGCAATACCGGTGAGGCATCGTTATACAATTCATACACCCGGATCTGGCAGAAATCGTCCGGGTTTAGTATCATTTTGGGGGAGCAGAGCCCTCCGGCCTACACGTCGCCCGTGAGCCCGTCAGAAAGACCGAGCAGGATAATGCCCACGATGGCGAGGCCGATCATGAGGTAATGCTTCCACGAAAGCTTTTCCTTGAGGAAAATGCGGCTCCAGATGACCGAGGCCAGGCAGTAGCCGGAGATGATGGGCGCGGACATGGCCACGTGCTCGCTGTCCGCGATGGCGTAGATATAGGCCAGCTGCCCCGCGGTCTCAAAACATGCGCCCACGTACTTGGGCGTCTCCTGCCGGAGGGTGAACTTCTCGTGCTTACAGAGCAAAATAATGAAGCACACCGCCCCCGCGGCCAGGAACGTCAGCTCGTAGGCCACGTTGGCGCTGTCCTCGTCCAAGGTCTCCAGCACCAGGCTGTCGGCGAAGGTGCCGGCGGCGTCCAGCACGCAGTAGAGGATGGGCAGCAATATGGCGATAAAGCTCTTGGCGTATTTATAATTGGAGATGCTCTGCCGGGCGGCCCGGGCCTCGTCGTCCTCGTGCATGTCCACGAAGCCGAGACCCACCACGCCCACGCACACCAGCGCCGTGGCGCCCAGCTGCAGGCCCGAGATGGAGCCAAGGCCCGCGGTGACGAGGGTGAGGATGGCCACCAGTGCGCCGGAGGAGTTACAGATGGGGGAGGAAACGCTGAGCTCTATGTACCGCAGGCCCAGATACCCCAGGGCCATGGAGAAGATGTACAGGAGGCTCACGGGCAGGTAGGTGACGATGGTGTGCATGTCGATGTGCACGCCCTGGACGAACACCTCTATGGCGGCGTGGACGCCCATGACCACACCCACGGCCATCACCATCTTCAGGTGGGAGGTCTTGTCCTTCTGGTCCCGGCAGCCGATCTTGGAAAACAGGTCGGAGCCGCTCCAGCAGAGCAGCGCTATAACGGAAAGCCAGAACCAGCTATTACTCATTTTTTATCTCCTTGAGGCTCACAAGGCCTCTTTCGTATAGTTTCTGTAAGCTCATGAGAATGCCTACCTTGGCGTGGTACCAGGTGAGCCCGCCCTGGAAGTACACGGCGTAGGGCGGCCGGATGGGCCCGTCGGCGGAGAGCTCAATAGAGGAGCCCTGCACGAAGGCCCCGGCGGCCATGATGACGTCGCTGTCGTAGCCCGGCATGGGCCAGGGCACGGGGGTGACGTGGCTGTCCACCGGCGCGGCGGCCTGGATGCCCAGACAGAAGGCCTCCATACGCTCCGCGGAGCCCAGGGTCACCGCCTGGATGATGTCGTGGCGGGGTTCCGCGGCATTGGGCACGCAGGCAAAGCCCAGCTTTTCATAGACGTTGGCGGCGAACACGGCACCCTTGAGGGCCCCCGCCGTCACCGTGGGAGCCAGGAACAGGCCCTGGTACATGGCGGGCAGCTGGCCGAGATTCGCGCCCACTTCTTTGCCAAGCCCCGGGGCGGTGAGCCGCCGGGCGCAGGCCTCCACGCATGCCGTTGTGCCGCATATATAGCCCCCCGCGGCGGCGAGACCCCCGCCGGGGTTTTTGATGAGGGAGCCCACGGTCATGTCCGCCCCCACGTCGGAGGGCTCCCGCATCTCCACGAACTCGCCGTAGCAGTTGTCCACCATGCACAGCACGTCCGGCTTCACGCTCTTACAGAAGGCGATGAGCTCGCCGATCTGCTCCACGGAGAAGCTGGGGCGGGTGGCGTAGCCCTTGGAGCGCTGGATGGTGACCAGTTTCGTCTTATCGCTGATGGCGGCCCGGATGGCGTCATAGTCGAAGCTGCCGTCGGGCTTTAAGTCCGCCTGCCGGTAGCTTATGCCGAACTCGGCCAGGGACCCCAGGGAGGGGCGGATGCCGATGACCTCCTCCAGGGTGTCGTAGGGCGTGCCCACGGGGGATAAAAGCTCGTCCCCCGGCCGGAGCACGGCCCCCAGGGCCAGGGCCAGGGCGTGGGTGCCGCAGGTGATCTGAGGCCGCACCAGCGCTGCCTCGGTGTGGAACACCGCGGCGTACACCGCCTCCAATGTCTCCCGGCCCAGGTCGTTGTAGCCGTAGCCGGTGCTGGTGGCGAAGCAGGCCCCGCTGACCCTGCTGGCCTGCATGGCCCTGAGGACCTTGGCCTGGTTATATTCCGCGACAGCGTCGATGGCGGCGAAGCGGCCTGTGAGCCCCGCCAGCACCTTCCCGCCGAAGGCGTATACCTCTGGGCCCAGGCCCAGAGAAGCGTATATCTCGTCCATATCTGTCTCCTTTGTGAATGACCTTACCAAACTTACCATTTACGCCTGGACCTGTCAAGAAAAAGCGGAGGGGGAGCGCCTTTTGGCGTTCCCCCTCGTCGTATGTCATCTTCCCTTGTATTTCCTGCGCGTGGCCTCGCCGCCCCGCAGGTGCCGCTCGGCCTTGTTCTGCTCCAGCACCGCCCGGGCCTGGGCGTACAGAGGCCGGTCCACGTGTCGAAGCCTCTCCGTGAGGTCCTTGTGCACGGTAGATTTGGAGACCCGAAAATGGGTCGCTGCGTCCCGGACGGTGGCGTTGTTCTCCACGATGTACAGGGCCAGGTCCCGGGCCCGCTGTTCGATATCCTCTCGCACTCATACCACCCCGCTGCGTTTACTTGCCACAGTCTATGCGCCGGGGATATGCCGTTAGAACCGGGGAAAGGACAGCGGCCCACTTCGCAAACGTCAGGTCTGACTGCGAAAACGTCAGGCTCCCCTCGTTGAAGGACCCCGGCGGCCGTGATAAAATTTAACAGGTTGAATATTGCCTTAAGACGGGGAGAGGAAAATGGAAAAAGCCCATACATCATCTGTGATCTATAAGCAGTTTTTCGGCGCCATGATCGTGATGACCATGATGGAACTGGCCCATGCCGCGGCGACCCTGGTGGACGGAGCCATGGCCGGGCGGCTGCTGGGCGCGGCGGAGCTGGCCGCCCTGGGCATATGTACGCCCTATTACAGCATTGCCGCCGTCATCAGCGGCGTGCTGATGACCAGCTGCCAGACCATGTGCGCCCGCAGCGTGGGAAGCGGCCGGCTGGACGAGGCGGACCGGGTATTCTCCCTCGGCTGCACACTGGGGATGGTACTGTCCTGTGTGCTGACGGCAGCGGGGATCATTCTGGCGGGGCCCTTCGCGCGGCTCCTGGGCGCCCGGGGCGCCTCGGCGGAGCTTCTGCCCTACGCCAGGGCCTATCTCATAGGCCTGTTCAGCGGCACGCCGGGTTTCATCATGGTGGCCATCCTCTCGCCCATCGTCCAGCTGGACGGCGGGGCGAAACGGACCACCGTGGCAAGCCTGACCATCACGGTGGTGGACATAATCGGCGACGTGCTGTTTATGGTCGTGATGAAGATGGGCCTGCTGGGCCTGGGCACGGCGGTCAGCAACTATACGGCCCTGGCGGTGCTTCTGACCCATTTCAGGAAGAAAGACAGGCTCTTCCACTTCCGGGCCAAGGGCATGAACTGGCGGCTGACGCCGAAGATCGTCGCGGGAGGCCTTCCCAGCGGCGCCACCCAGATATGCCGGGCCGTGGGGCCCATCCTCATCAACAGCATCGTCCTGTCCGTGGCCGCCACGGCGGGGCTGTCGGCTCTGTCGGCGCAGAGCAACGTGAAGCTGGTGGTCCGCAGCCCCATCGTGGGCATGGCCGGGGCGGTGATGCTGATGACCGGCGTGTACGCGGGGGAGAAGGACGTGAACGGCCTGAAGCAGACCGTGCGTGTGACGCTGTGGTACGCCGTCGGCCTGATGAGCGTCATCGCCGGGGCCGTGATCCTGTTCGCGCCCGCCCTGGCGGCGTTCTATCTGCCGGACTCGCCGGAGGCCAAAAAGATGGCGGCCAGCGCGCTGCGCTGGTTTGCCCTGTCCCTGCCGCCCATGGCGGTGAACATGTGCGTGGGCAATTACCTGACGGCCCTGGGGGACCGGCGCCGCGCCTATATCATCAACATCGGCAACGAGCTCATAAGCCTGGTGGCGTGCGTGGCCGTGCTGGGAAAGCTGTTCGGCATCAACGGCGTGTGGGCGGCCTATTGCATAAGCCAGCTTCTGACGCTGGCGGTGTTCCTCCTGTGCGGCGCGCTGCGGCGCGATACGGACGCGAAGGGGGCGGAAAAGCTCCTGTTCCTGCCCCGGGGCTTCAGCCTTCCTGAGAGCGACTACATATCCGTGTCCGTCACAGGCCTCGAGCAGGTCATCGGCATCTCCGAGGCGATAAACGCCTTCTGCACCGGTCACGGCGTGGACCGGCGGAGAAGCTATCTGGCGGCGCTGTGCGTGGAGGAGATGGCGGGCAACACCGTGACCTACGGCTTTGCCGACGGAAAGCGGCACAGCGTGGACATCCGGGTCGTGCTGCGGGACGGAGACGTGCTGCTGCGGCTGCGGGACGACTGCGCCAAGTTCGACCTGAAGGAAAAGGTCCGTTCCTGGACCCTGGACCCGGAACGCCCGGAGGAGAACGTGGGCATACGCATGGTGCTGGCCCTGTCCAAGGACGTGACCTATACCAACACGATGGATATGAACAACCTGCTCATCACCATCTGATACCGGGCTTCCCCGGAAAGAAAAGGAGTATAAACATATGAAAGTTGCCATCGTATACGGCGGGACCTCCAGCGAGGCGCATGCCTCCACGAAGAACGCCAGGAGCATAGAAGAGGTCCTGCGGCAGAAGGGCTACGACGTGTGCATGCTGGAATACGGCCGGGACATGGTCCACACCCTGCGGAAGGAGAAAGCCGACATCGTCTACCTCTGCGTGCAGGGAAAGTACCACGGTGACGGCACGCTGCAGGCCATGCTGGACCACGAGGGCATCCCCTATACCGGCAGCCGGACCCACGCGGCCATGCTCATCAACGACAAGATACTCTGCAAATTCCTCTTCGACCACTACGGCGTGCCCACGCCCCGGTGGACCATCCTGCGGAAGGAGGAATACGAGCGGGGAGATTTTGACTATTCCGCGCTGGGTTATCCTTTCGTGGCGAAGGCGCCCAGCCAGGGCGGCAGCTTCGGCATCGAGCTCATCCGCTCCCCGGAGGACCTGCCCAAGATGGCCCATGTGTTTCAGTATGACGACCCCATCCTTCTGGAGGAATTTATCGACGGCGGGTTCTACACCGTGGGACTCTTTGAGAAGGAGGGCAGGCTCGTCACCCTCAAGTGCGTGGAAGGGGTGGAGACGCTGTCCGGCGCGCGGGTGCATAAGAAGAACGACCTGACGCTGTTCACTGGCGAGTACGGCGTGGAGCCGCCGAAGCTGGAAGAAAAGCTCCTGCATGAAATGGAGCGGACAGCGGAGAAGGTATTCAAAGTGACCGGCGCGAAGGATGTGGCCCGTGTGGACTTCATGGTGAGCCACGCTGACAGCCGCATCTACACCTTGGAGATCAACGCGGTGCCGGGGCTGAAGCGGGAGAGTCTCATGCCCCGGGCGGCGGAGTATTCCGGGATAGCCTACGAGGAAATGGTGGAGGACATATTGCTGTCCGCGTGGAACAGCAGGGAGGACGCATGAGAAAAAGCGTTTTTTCCGGCTCTTTTGCCCCGGTGGGTCGTATAAAGGGACAGAAGCCAGAAAGGAGAACTGTCGTGGAGAACAATAAAAAGAGCTATGAGGCCCTGCCCGACGAGGCCTTGGGCGCGGTGTCCGGAGGGACAGACGACAGCACCGAACAGTATTTGATATGCATTGATTGTCTCCGGCAGGACAAGAGCGTTCAGCACTGTCTGTGCGGCGATGTGAACTGTTCATTGTGTCCAAGCTGCATGGAAGATCGCCGGAAAAAAGGCTATACAGTACGGCAGGCGAGACGATAGTTAATATGTGAAATGACCATCTGGATAGGAACGAAAGGAGACCACCTATGAACGAGCTTTATGAACTTACGAACCCTGTGTTCAACACCGCGAAGATGACTCTGACGCTCTTGAGCGCCGTGGGCAACGAGGACTCCATCGCCTTTGAGAAGGCGCTGGGCTTTGAGCAGATGCCCCACGTGGACGCCAAGGGCAAAGAGTACGAGCTTTTGAAGCGCATCGGCGCCATCACCATCGAGCTGCGCTATGCCCTGGCCAACCGGCTCATCGAGCAGGCGGGGAACAAGAACGTGCTGGACCTGGCCTGCGGCTATACGCCCAAGGCCAAGTACCTGATGGACCGGGGCTATAACTACGTGGGCGGCGACCTGCCCGCGGTGGTGGAGGACATGGCCCGGGTGTCGAAGGAGCTGCTGGGCGGCAAGGCGCTGTTCCGGGCGGTGGACGTGACCAACGGCGAGAGCGTCGCGGCCGCGGCCGCGCAGCTGCCGGAGGGGCCCGTCACCATCGACTGCGAGGGGCTGGTGGCGTACCTGGACAAGAACGAGATGACCGCCATGGTCAAGAATTTCGCCGCGCTTCTGGCTCAGCGGGGCGGCTGCTGGGTCACCACGGACTTTGAGAGCGACCACTACTTCTTCGCCATCATCCAGGCGGTCACCGGCGGCCAGGGGGAAAAGTTCCTGAAGCTGGTGAATTCCCAGGTGAACAAGAAGACCGCCGACGCGGACCACGCGCCCGTGTTCGCCAGTGACGAGGAGAAGATCACGTTTTTGGAGAGCATGGGCCTTTCTGTGGAGCGACGGCCCATCACCGGCGTGGCCAACATGGGCCTGCGGACCCTCTACGCCTGCACGCCGGAACAGAGAGCGGCCATTGCCGCGGCCCTGGAGAAGATCAATGTGTGGATCATGACCCCCAGCGGCGCGAAGGCTGCCCAGCCCGCCGGAACGGGGGCCGGCGGGCTCGCCATCGACCAGGAACTGAACGGGGACGCGCTCACCGTACGTCTCGCGGGCCGGATGGACTCCATCAGCGCCCCGGCGCTTTTGAATGCGTTCTGGGACATCCCCACCGCCGTGAAGGACATCACCCTGGACCTCAAGAACCTGGAATACACCTCCTCCGCGGGCCTGCGGGTCATGCTCATCATGTATAAGCAGATGGGCGAGGGCCACTTCCGGCTCACGAATGTGAACGCCGCCGTTGCCGCCATATTGGAGGACACCGGCTTCAGCCAGTTCTTCGTGTCCGCCGATGGCGCGCTGTCCGACGACGACGTGGAAGCCGTTGCCGGCGGCAGCGGTGATACAGGAGGGCAGATCATCTTCGGGACCCTGAGTGACTGGCGGCCCTGACACACAGCAAGAGGCTCCCCGGATGGGGGGCCTCTTGCTTATGCGCCGGAGCCGGCTAAGAAGAAAGACGCACCCGAGGGAGACATTTCGCAAAGAAATCGTCTCCCTCGGCTTTTTTATCAGCCCACCGTGCGGGCCCTGCGGATTGGCGGGTATACTGTATGCCATGAAGGAGGAAGCGAACATGACATACGGATATATCCGTGTATCCAGCCGGGACCAGAATCTGGACCGGCAGCGGCTCGCCATGGAGAGCTTCGGCGTGGAGGACGGGCGCGTCTACGCCGACAAGCAGTCCGGCAAGGACTTCGACCGCCCGGCCTACCGGCGGCTGCTGCGAAAACTGAAGCCGGAGGACACCCTTGTGATCAAGAGCATCGACCGGCTGGGAAGAAACTATGAGGAGATATTGGAGCAGTGGCGGATACTCACAAAGGAGAGACGGGTGGCCGTCGTCGTGCTGGACATGCCCCTTCTGGATACCCGGCGGGACAAGGACCTGACGGGGACGCTGATCGCGGACATCGTCCTGCAGCTTTTGTCCTATGTGGCCCAGACGGAGCGGGAGTTCATCCGCCAGCGCCAGGCGGAGGGCATCGCGGCGGCAAAGGCCCGGGGCGTCCGGTTTGGGCGGCGGCCGCTGGAGCCGCCGGAGGAACTGGAGGAGATGGGCGCCGCCTGGGCGGCGGGAGCCATCTCAGCCCGGGCCGCGGCAAAGCGCCTGGGCGTGTCCCATCAGACCTTCATCCGGTGGATGGAACGCCGCCGGCCGGCTCAAAAAGTAGAGGTTTTGTGACGGGACATTTTCGGGCAGAGCGGAGGGTCAACGCCGCGCAGAAAGTTTACATAATTTCCATCGAACAGATACCAAATAGGCAAAAAAACTTACCAAATAAGCAGAAACTATTGAATTTTTGGCCGGCGTCTGATAAGCTCTAAATGATATTATTGTATCTGCTACGCCCGAACGGGCTCCATGGCTGAACGGGTGTCACAAAACCTCTACTTTAATTACCACGTTCCCGTGACGCGGAACGGGCCGGAAAAGGATATGGCAGGCAGGAGAAGACATGTATAACGACCGACCGGAAACAGATGAGATCGAGATCGACCTTTTGAAGCTGGGGCAGATATTGCTGCGCAAGGCCGGGGCGATCATCGCCGTCACGCTTTTGGCGGCGGCGGCCGCCTTTGGCATCAGCTATTTCCTCATCACCCCCCAGTACACCTCTACGGCCATGATGTACGTCAACAACTCCAACATCTCCGTGGGCGGGTCCTTCAGCATCTCCTCCTCCGAGCTGACGGCGGCCCAGAGCCTGGTGGACACCTATGTGGTCATCCTCAAGAGCCGCACCACCCTGGAGGACATCATAGCCCGGGAAAACCTGGAATACGACTATGAAGAGCTCTATGACATGATCGAGTCCGGGCCGGTCAACTCCACGGAGATATTCGACATCAACGTCACCAGCCCGGACCCCTATGAGGCGGAGCGCATCGCCAACACCATCGCCCAGGTGCTGCCGGAGCGCATCGCGTCCATCGTGGACGGCAGCGACGTGCGCATCGTGGACTACGCGGTGGTGCCGTCGGAGCGGACATCTCCCAGCTTTACGCTGAACACCGTGATCGGCGCGCTGGCGGGATTTCTCTTCGCGGCGGCCGTGGTGATCCTGCGGTACCTGTTCGACGACCAGATCCATGAGGAGGGCTATCTGGCCCAGACCTATCCCGACGTCCCGCTGCTGGCGGTGGTGCCGGATATGCTGGCAGAGGACGGCGGGGACAGCTACTATTCCCGCGGTCCCGCGTCCGCCGGCCGGCCCAGGCGCACCGGCGGGAGCGGACAGCCCCGCCGGCCCCGGACGCCGGCCGCACCGGCGCCCGGGCGTGAGCACGGCCGGGAGCAGATGAAGGAACAGGAAAAGGAGGGCGCAGGTCATGGCCAGGAGCGATAAGAAAGCGCTGTCGACGTCCGCCGGCAGGTACACGGCCGAGCGCCGCTATATGATCGGGCCGAAGCTGAACTTCGCGGCGGCGGAGGCCTATAAGCTGCTGCGCACCAACGTGATGTTCTCCTTCCCCGGCGGGAACGAGTCCCACATCCTGGGCGTGACCAGCTCCTTCCGCGGCGAGGGCAAGAGCCTCACGGCCATCAACCTGGCCTACACCTTTGCCGAGACGGGCCGGGACATCCTGCTCATCGAGGGGGATATGCGCATGCCCAGCATGGCGGGCCGGCTGGCTCTCCCGGCGAGGCCCGGCCTTTCCAACGTGCTGGTGGGCGCGGAGAACGCCTCCAATGCCATACGGCAGTATCGGGTGACGGCGGGGGAGCGGGAGGTCTCCTTCGACGTGCTGGTGGCCGGGGATATCCCCCCCAACCCCTCGGAGCTTCTGGGCTCCGTCCGGGCCGGGACGTTTTTGCAGAAGGTCAGGGAGCGGTACGATTTCGTCATCCTGGACCTGCCGCCTGTGACGGCGGTCACGGACGCCATCGTGGCCTCGCGGCTGGTGGACGGCGTGATCGTGGTGGTCCGGGCGGGCCACGCGGTCCGGGGCGGCCTGGCGGACACCATGCGCCAGCTGCGCCTGGCGGAGGCCCATGTGCTGGGCTTCGTGTTCAACGGCGCGGCCTCCGGCGAGAGGAAGTACTACAAAAAAGGCTACTACAGGAAGGGCTATTACGCCTCCGGCCAGTATGGCGGCGGAAGATGACGGATTTCCACATGCACGTCCTGCCAGGCATGGACGACGGAAGCCGGGACGTTGAGACCTCCCTGGGCATGCTGGAGCGCAGCGCCGCCTGCGGTGTGGACACCGTGGCAGCCACGCCCCACTTCTATGCCGCGGAAAACAGCATTGCACGGTTTTTACGCCGGCGTCAGGAGGCATATGAAAAGCTCAATGAGGCCACGGAAGGTAGAGATGATCTGCCCCGGGTGCGGCTGGGGGCCGAGGCGCTGTATTTCAGCGGCATGAGTGCCGCGGACGGACTGGATGGGCTATGCCTGGAGGGGACGGACCTGCTTCTGCTGGAGATGCCCTTCGCGCCCTGGACCGACAGGGTCCTTCAGGAGGTGCAGAGCCTCCAGCGGGACGGCCTGCGCGTGGCGGCGGCCCATATCGAGCGGTACCTGGCCATACAGCCCCGGCGGACCATGGAGGCCTTTTTCGACCTGGGCACGCTCATCCAGTGCAACGGGGCGTTCTTCCGCTCCCGCCGCACGGCCCACCGGGCCATGGGGATGCTCCGCCGGGGGCAGGTGCAGTTTCTGGGCTCGGACGCCCATGACCTGACGGACCGGCCGCCGGACCTGGGGCAGGCCATGGCGTGCATAGAGAAAAAACTGGGGCGGGACGCCCTGGCGCGGTTTGCCGCCGGGGGAGACGCGCTCCTGGCCGGAGACGAAGGATGTTTCGATGAATAGACGGCGTGTGTTCCTGGTTTTGGGCTGCTTTTTCCTGCTGTGTGCCATCGGCTGCGGCGTATACATATACAGCCGGACCCTCTATACGCCGCCGGCGCAGTCCCAGGCCTTGGCGCCGGTTGCGTCGGCCGTCCCCACGCAGGCGCCCACCCCCACCCCCTCCCCGGGGCCGACGGCCACAGCGGCGCCTACCGCCGTGCCGAGCCCCACGCCGGAGCCCTATATAAGCCCCGTGGACTTTGAGGCGCTGCGGGCCGTCAACGGCGACATCTATGCTTGGCTTCAGGTGGAGGGAACGCCCGTCGACTATCCGGTGGTGCAGCATGGGAGCGACGACGACTTCTACCTGACCCATGACAGCGACGGCAATTACTCCGCCAACGGCGCCATCTTCTCCCAGAAGACGTACAACGGCACTGACTTTTCAGACCCCGTCACCGTTCTGTACGGCCACCGCATGGCCTCCGGCACCATGTTCGGCGCTCTCAGGGACGATTTTTCCGACCCCGCGTTCTTTGCCGAGCACCGGTCGATCACCGTCTATACCCCGGAGAAAGAGCGGAACTACAGGATATTTGCCGCGGTGCCCTATTCCAACGAGCACATCCTGTACGCCCACGATTTTGCTGATGAAGAGGACTTCGACGCTTTCTTTGACGGCATATACGCTATCACCGACGCGGACGCCCAGCTGGACAGGGACGCCCGGCCCGCGTTCGGCGACAGGATCATCATTTTGTCCACGTGCCTGAAGGTGGACAGGACCAGGCGCTATCTGGTCATGGGGGCGCTGCTCCCGTGACCGTGCCAATAAAAGCGTTAATTATGAATGGAGGACCCGGACTATGAAGAAATTTCTCGCGATCATGATCGTGCTGACCATGCTGTTCGCGCTGGCCATCCCCGTGCTGGCGGCCGGCGACGGCGCCAGTGTGGGCCCCGGCGGCGCTGTTGACGGCCCTGGCGGAGAAGGTGGTAACCCCGGCGGCGAAGGCGGTAACCCCGGCGGCGAGGGCGGCGCTTCCGGCTCCATCGCGCCCACGTCTCCCCAGACGGGTTTTGAATGGGCGGGATGGGCCGCGGCCGCGGCGATCGCCATCCTCTGCGCCGGCTGCTGCTTCGCTTTCGCCCGCGCCAAAAAGACCCGGTGACAGACCCGGCATGAAGCGGTCCACGCTGAAAGTCATATTGACAGCGCTGGCAGTGGCCGTGCTGGCCGCAGCGGGCGTCGCTGCCCTCTCCCGGCTGGAAAAACGCATAGAGGCCCCGCCGGAGGGGGCTGGCACCCGCTCCATTCAGACGGAGGACGCCGCTGCTTCCGGCGGGGAGGATGCCTATGTCATGACGGTAGACGGCAAGCGGTACCGGCGCAATGAGGAGCTGTCCACGCTCCTCATCCTGGGCACGGACGATATGGCCACGGACGAGGACGAGGGCGCGTTCGTGTCCAGTCAGGCGGACCTTATCGTGCTGGCTATATTCGACCGGGGCGCCAGGACATGCACGCTTCTGCAGATCGACCGCAACACTATGGCCGAGGTGACCATCCTGGACGGGAACGACCGGCCCGCGGGCACGGCCCTGGAGCAGATATGCCTGGCCCATGACTACGGGACCACCCCGGAGATACGCTGCCGGAACACCGCCGACGCGGTATCCCGGCTCCTCTACGGGGCGCGCGTTGACAACTACGTCAGCCTCGCCATGGGCGGCGTCACCGCCCTCAACGACGCCGTGGGCGGCGTGACGGTGACGGTGGAGGACGACTTCACCGGCGTGGACGACACCCTTATAAAGGGCGCGACGGTCACCCTCATGGGGGAGCACGCCTTCAACTTCGTCCACGCCCGCTATACGATGACGGACGACGCCAACACCGCCCGCATGCGCCGGCAGCGGGCGTATATGGAGGGCTTGACAGAGGTCCTGCGGGACGGCGTGAGGGAAGAGCCGGGCTTTGTCCTGACGGTATTTGACGCCATCGCGGACTATCTGGTGACGGACTGTAAGGTGGACGAGCTGTCCGCCTACGCCCAGGGCCTGGCGGACTATGCCCTGGCCGGCTTTATCGTGCCGGAGGGGGAGATCCTTCACAGAGAATACACCGAGTTCCACCCGGATGAGGACGCGCTCCTGGATCTGGCGCTGGAGCTGTTCTACCTGCCGGCGGGGTGAGCCGGAAATAGGAGCATTTCAGAAAGAGACCATGGAGAAGAGACAGACGACCATCAACAAAATAGCGGTGGCGGGCATCGGGTATGTGGGCCTGAGCCTGGCGGTGATGCTGGCCCAGGAGCACAAGGTATACGCCGTGTGCAGGCATCAGGAAAAGGCAGACCTAGTGAACGCCGGGAAAAGATCGCCCATCCGCGATGCGGAGCTGGAGCGGTTTCTGGCGGAGAAAGAGCTGGACCTGACGGTGACGGTGGATGAGCGGGAGGCCTATACGGGGGCCGATCTGGTCATCGTGGCGGCCCCTACCAACTACGACCCGCAGACCCGGCGCTTCGATACCTCCGCGGTGGAGGACGTGGTGCGCAAGGCCGCGGCGTATGCCCCAGAGGCGCTCATCGTGATCAAGTCCACCGTACCGGTGGGCTATACGAAGAGCCTGCGGGAGAAGACGGGGCGCCGGAACATCCTGTTCAGCCCGGAATTTCTCCGGGAGGGCAAGGGCCTGTACGACAACCTCTATCCCCGGCGGATCATCGTGGGCACGGATATGGCCGACGAAGAGATGGTGAAGGCCGCGGAGGGGTTCGGTGAACTTCTGAAGGCTGCGGCCCTGAACAGGGACGTGTCCGTGCTGGTGATGGGCTCCACGGAGGCGGAGGCGGCAAAGCTGTTTGCCAACGCCTACCTCGCCATGCGGGTGGGCTTTTTTAACGAGCTGGATACCTACGCGGAGCTGAACGGCCTGAACGCCCGGGAGGTCATCCAGGGCGTGTGCATGGACTGGCGGATCGGGGACCACTACAATAACCCCTCCTTCGGCTACGGGGGCTACTGCTTCCCCAAGGACACGAAGCAGCTGCTGGCCGGCTGCGCGGATATGCCCCAGCGGCTCATCCGGGCCGTCGTGGAGACCAACGACGCGCGCAAGGACCACATCGCCGCCCAGGTGATGAAGCACCTGGCGGGGAAGGACAAGCCCGTGGCGGGCGTGTACCGGCTCATCATGAAGTCCGGCAGCGACAACTTCCGGGACAGCGCCGTGCAGGGCGTCATGGAACGCCTGGCCGGCGAGGGCGTGAGCATCGTCGTCTATGAGCCGACACTGGCAGGACAGACCAGCTTCAACGGCTATGCGGTGAACAACGACCTGGAACGCTTCCTGGCCGGGTGCGACGTGATCCTTGCCAACCGGTATGAGGAGGAGCTGGCGCCGGCGGCGGATAAGCTCTATACCCGGGACCTGTTCCGGCGAGATTGAGGACGGAGCATATGCGGATATTGGTGACCGGCGGCGCGGGTTTTCTGGGGTCCAACCTGTGCAAACGGCTGGCGAAGGACCCGGACAACTATATCATCTGCCTGGATAACCTCCAGACAGGCCGGATGGAGAACATCCGGGAGCTGATGGGCCTGCCCAATTTTCAGTTCATCGAACACGATATCGTGGAGCCCATCGATCTGGCGGCGGACCAGATATACAACGCGGCCTGCCCGGCCAGCCCGCCTGCCTATCAGACGGACCCGGTGCACACCCTGAAGACCAGCGTCTTCGGGATGCTGAACATGCTGGAGCTGGCGCGGCAAAACGACGCCGCGGTGCTGCAGTTCTCCACCTCGGAGGTCTATGGCGACGCCCAGGTCCATCCCCAGCCGGAGACATACCGGGGCAGCGTGGACCCGGACGGGCCCCGGGCCTGCTACGACGAGGGGAAGCGGGCGGCGGAGACGCTGTGCTTCGACTACCACCGCCGGTACGGGACGAAGGTCAAGGTGGCGCGCATCTTCAACACCTACGGTCCCGGGATGGACCCCCACGACGGGCGGGTCATCAGCAACTTCGTGAACCAGGCCCTGCGGGGCGAGCCCATCACGGTATACGGCGACGGGAAACAGACCCGGAGCTTCTGCTATGTGGACGACCTGCTGGAGGGGATATGCCGGATGATGGCCGCCCCCGGGGAGGTAACGGGCCCGGTGAATCTGGGCAATCCCGGGGAGTTCACGATGCTGGAACTGGCGGAGGAAGTGCTGCGCCGGACCGGGAGCCGGTCAAAGCTGATGTTCCGGCCGCTCCCGACGGACGACCCGAAGCAGCGCCGGCCGGATATCACCCTGGCGAAACAGCTGCTGGACTGGGAGCCGAAGGTGCCCCTGGGCGAGGGCCTGGCCCGGACCATTGAGTATTACAGAGGGCTCATGGGAAAATGAGCTGAGGAGAGCTATTTGAACAGGGAAACTGAAGCCGCAGCGGCAAAAAGAGAGACGCCGGCGCCAAACAACAGCTTGGCATACAGGTTCATAAAGCGCGCGTTCGACATCATGGCGTCCGCTGTAGGACTGATCGTCTGCATCCCGATATTCCTGGTATGCGGCGCCGCCATCAAGCTGGAGGACCCCAAGGGGCCGGTGATCTATCGCCAGCCCCGTATCGGTTTGAACGGGCGGGAATTCACCATCTACAAGCTGCGGAGCATGTACACCGACGCGGATGAGGTCAAGGCGTCCTTGATGGAACGCAACGAAGCGGACGGCCCGGTCTTTAAAATGAAAAACGACCCGCGTGTGACAAAGGTGGGGCGTTTTATCCGCAGGACGAGCATCGACGAGCTGCCCCAGCTATGGAATGTGCTGAAAGGCGACATGAGCCTGGTCGGGCCCCGGCCGCTGCCTGTAGCAGAGGAATTGGCCTGCAATGCCTATCAGCGCCAGCGGGAATTGGTAAAGCCGGGCATCACCTGCTATTGGCAGATATCGAGCAGATATGACATCCTGTTCGACGAATGGATCGAGATGGATCTGGGGTATATCCGAGAACAGAGTGTGTGGACCGACGCAAAGATCCTGGCACTGACGGTCCCCGCGATTTTTGGGTGGAAGTATGGATATAAAAATAATAGTGGCTGCTCACAAAAGATATAGAATGCCGGCTGACCCGATGTATATTCCGGTGCACGTTGGTAAAAACGGAAAAGAGGGAATGGGCTATGTTGGCGATGATACGGGTGATAATATATCTTCCCTGAATCCGCATCTGTGCGAGCTCACAGGCATTTATTGGGCATGGAGGAATATAAGCGCGGAATATATAGGGCTCGTTCATTATAGGCGCCATTTTACGGCTCTGCCTCTGCTCCGAAGGATCGGAAAGGATAAATTTGACTGCATTCTTTCAAAAAAGGAATTAGAGTCTGTTTTAAAAGACTGCGATCTCGTGCTGCCTAAAATGCGAAAGTATTATATCGAGAGCCTGCGAAGCCATTTCTCACATACCCCTAACGAGCACGAGGAAAACCTTGCGATCCTCCGTGACGTGATACAAGAACTTCAGCCCGGATATGTTGATGCATTTGATGCTGTGGTGTCAAGGACACATGCCCATATGTTCAATATATTTATTATGAAAAAGGACGTATTCGACCGATATTGTGAATGGTTATTTCCTATTATGATCGAGACGGAACGGCGGATCGACTATACATATTACTCTCCGCTGGAGGCACGGACAGCTGGGGCTATGGGAGAATTTATGATCGACACCTGGAATGAAGTGGAAGGAATAGCTTATAGAGAACTTCCCGTGATGTTTATGGAAAGAATAAATTGGTTGAAAAAGGGCGGCCGCTTCCTCGTCAGAAAGTTTTTCCCGCAGAGATGATCTGGTCGGTTCCGGCCATTGATTTCTGATGCGGAATATGGTGAGCGCAGAGAATGAATAAGAAGAGTATGGAGAATGGATCTGACCTGTCATTGGTACAGCGTGTGATCTGGGATATTTTTACGACCGTCAAACCGCTCTTGGACAGCGCAAATATCGATTATTATATCATTGACGGCACATTGTTGGGTGCGGTCCGGCACAAGGGTTTTATTCCCTGGGACGATGATTTCGATATTGGTATCCCGCGAGAGCACTACGACAGGCTGCTGGCCTATATTGGGGAGAAACTGCCGGACCATCTGCGTCTGGTAACATATAAGAAGGACGACGGCAATCTGACACATCATTTTTACTTTTCCCGTATCGTAGACACGAGGTATTCTGTCAAACGGATGGGAAGCATGATAGAACGCACAGAGAATATATGGATAGATCTGTTTCCTCTGGATGGCATGCCGGAGAGCGCAGTTGCACGGAGATTTCATTTTCTGAAGATCCTGTTCACCCGCGCAATGTACCATATTTCAACTCTTGACAGGGTCAATCTGAAACGTCCTGACAGGCCCATACATGAAAGAATGATCATATATGCGGCGAGGATAACAGGCGTATGGAGATACTTGAATACGGACAAATGGCTGAATGTGCTGGACAGAGTTTTGAGAGAGTATCCTTACCATGACGCAAGCTGGATCATAAACGGGATAGGGGTCTATAAGGCAAAGGAAATGTTTCCCCAGAGGGTCTTTGGACCTGGAGCGATGTATGAGTTCGAGGGGATGAAGCTGAAAGGGCCGGAAGATCATCATTCCTATCTGGCCCGGATATATGGAGATTATATGACGCCCCCTTCTGGGGCTGAAAGAAATGTGCATAGCGTTCTGTACACAGAGGAGCGTTATACAGAGCTATGAGATCATATGACTATCTTATCGTCGGAGCCGGCCTATTTGGTTCCGTATTTGCCGAACGCATGACCGCCGCCGGAAAACATTGTCTTGTCATTGACCGGCGGGACCATATCGCCGGGAACGCGTATACATATGAGCAGGACGGCATCGTCGTTCACAAATACGGGCCCCATATCTTCCACACCAACAACGAAGAGGTATGGGCCTATGTGAACCGCTTTGCCCGGTTCAACCACTTCCGGTATGAGCCGGTGGCCAACTATAAAGGAGAACTTTATAGCCTGCCCTTTAATATGAACACCTTCCATCAGATATGGGGCGTGAATACCCCGGAGGAGGTCCTCGCGAAGCTGGAAGAGCAGCGTGGGGAGGTCAAAGGGGAGCCGCGCGATCTGGAGGAGCAGGCCATCTCCCTGGTGGGGCGGGACATCTATGAAAAGCTTGTGAAAGGCTATACCCGGAAGCAGTGGGGGCGGCCCTGCAGCGAGCTTCCGGCATTCATCATCCGCCGGCTGCCGGTGCGCATGCGCTTTGACAACAACTACTTTGAGCATCCCTATCAGGGTATCCCTATAGGCGGCTATACAAAGATGATCGCCAGCATGCTGGAGGGTGTCGAGGTCCGGCTGGGCATTGATTATCTGGCGGATAAAGCGCGGCTGGACGCCCTGGCGGAGAGGATAGTGTATACCGGCCCGATCGACGAATATTTTAGCTGCCGGCTGGGACGGCTGGAATATCGCTCGCTGTGCTTTGAGACCGAGACGCTGGACACGGGGAACTATCAGGGCATAGCGGGAATGAACTTTACGGACGCCGAGACGCCCTGGACGCGTATCATCGAGCATAAATGGTTCGAGTTCGGCGCGGGCGATCCGAACAGGACGGTCATCACAAGGGAGTACCCCAAGACATGGGAGCCGGGGGACGAGCCCTATTACCCGGTGAATGATGAAAAGAACGGAGCGCTGTATGCCAAATACAGGGCCTTGGCGGATAAGGAAGAGAATGTTATCTTCGGCGGCCGCCTGGGGGAATATAGGTATTACGACATGGACCAGGTGATCCGTGCGGCGCTGGACAAAAGTAAACAGGAGGTTTGTTATGCCGTCTGAACCGGGGATGGGATCACTGATATCGGTCATTATACCTGTCTATAACGTAGAGCCGTATATCCGGCAGTGCCTGGACAGTGTGGTAAATCAGACATACAAAAATTTGGAGATCATCATTGTCGACGACGGTTCACCGGACAACTGCGGCGCCATATGCGACGAGTATGCCGCGAAGGATAAGCGTATCCAGGTCATCCATAAAGCAAACGGAGGAGTCGGAGCGGCTAGGAACGACGGTATCCAGGCGGCGGCAGGGGAGTGGATCGCGTTTGCCGACTCGGACGACTGGCTTGAAACAAACTATTTTGAACAGATGGTCGATTCGGTCCCGTCAAACGGGGTTGATGTGATCTGCGCCAGCGGCCATATTATAGAGAAACGTTCCGGCGCAGAAACTGCCCGTATTTTTTATGCCTATGATGAGGGGATCGTCAATAGGCAGACGCTGATCAAAAAAACATTGGTGCCGGGATACGGAGTGATGGAGCAGCACAGATGGTCATGTCTCAGTGTTTCATGGAATAAGTTGTACCGTTGTTCTTTTTTGAAAAAAGAACATATAGAATATGATATTGTGCTGCAAGCCTTTGAGGATGTCCTTTTCAATTTGCATGTATTTGAGAGAGCCGCTGCCGTAGTGGCATGTGAGTGCACCGGTTATCATTATCGTGATAACGTTGAGACGTCGGCCAGACATCGCTTCAATCCCAACTGGCCCTGCATGCGCAAAAGATTCATAGATATAATGACTGAGTTTATGTCAAGACAGTCGGATCAGGAAGCGTATCGGGCTGAGATCCTTATCAGGGTGTTTATGTTGATAAAAGCCAATCTCCGATGCTGTTATTTTCATCCGTCAAATCCCAAATCGTATTCTGAGATCGTGACGGAGTTTCGCGCGATGAAACGGGAGCCGCTGTGTCATGCTGCCATTTGGGGGCGTGAAAACGCACATCTGAAAAAGGTAGACGTCCTTTTGAAGCATGCACTGCGCCTGCCTTTCGCTTGGCCGATAAAGCTGTGCTTCAGGTTTGAAAGAGCTGTGAACGGCATAGGCAAGGGACAGAAGAATGTAGCGCGTATAGATTGAGGGTCTATGAGAAACGTGAAACGGAAAGTAGTTAATAATGATAATACTATTCCGAAGAAAATATTAGTAGTAAGTCCTTCAAACGTTACTTTTGGCGGTATAGAAATATACTTGATTAATACATTTAGTCGGATAGAGAGGTCAATCTTTGATATAACTTTTCTTTCATCCGGGAAAATCATTGCAGAAGAACTTGCAAAAAAGATTAATTGTGTCGTTGATAGATCGGTATATCTGGAACTTGACAGTTATCGTCATAAGTCAGTTCTTTCCAAATGCAAGTGCGTACATATTGTAAGCAAAAACATTAAACGTTTGCAGAAGGATGAAAGATTTAACATAGTCTACATTAATTCCTTCTCGTTTATATCTCTGGCAATTCTGCTGGCGGCGACAAAGCGGTGCGGTATTCCCCGGCGGATCGCCCATGCTCACAATACAAAGATCCCGGGAAGTGCGGTAAAAGAGCTTGTTCGCGGTTTTGCCAAGAAAATCATTGTGAACAACGCGACGGACCTTCTGGCTTGCTCCCGGCCGGCGGCGGAGGACCTGTTTGGAAAAGAAGCGGGCCAAAGGGCGACGATTCTGAAAAACGGAATCGACACGAGGCGGTTTGCCTTTTCTGCGTCCGTGAGAGAAGAATGCCGGAAAGAGCTTGGCTTTGCCGGGACTGACTATGTGATAGGCCACATCGGGCGTTTTGAGGAGCAGAAAAATCATCGGTTCCTAATAGATATTTTCTCTGAGGTCAGCAAGGTATGCCCCGAGGCCAGGCTCCTCCTGCTGGGTGAGGGAACACTGCAGGAGAAGATCCGGCAGAAAGTGGACCAATATGGCTTGGAAGACAAAGTGTTCTTCGCGGGCGTGACGGAGTGGACGGAGCGGTATTACTGCGCAATGGACGTATTCGTACTGCCAAGTCTTTATGAAGGGCTTGGCATCGTGAACATGGAGGCGCAGGCGTCGGGCCTTTCCTGCGTCGTTTCAAATGTGGTGCCGCGGGAAGCGGACGTGTCCGGCCGGATGGAGTTCCTGCCGCCGGGGGACGCCACGGTATGGCGGGACAGCCTTTTGAAGTACAAGGGATTGGCCCATGAGCGTGAGAACGATTGGCGGGACGTATACGACGCGGGATATGACGTGGAGAAGACGCGCAGACGCTGACGGAATTGTTTGGTGAGGGGAATGCGTAATGCTCTGCTGCGCGACAGGAAGGAAAATATGGGACTACTGATATCCGTCATTATTCCTATTTACAATGTAGAACCGTATCTGCGGCAGTGCCTGGACAGCGTGGCAAATCAGACGTATCAAAACCTTGAGATCATATTGATCGACGACGGTTCACCGGACACCTGCGGCGCGATTTGTGACGAATATGCAAGCCGTGACCATAGGATACGTGTCATTCACAAGCGCAATGGCGGCGTCGGAGCGGCCAGGAACGACGGTATCCGGGCGGCGGCGGGAGAGTGGATCGCTTTTGTTGATCCGGACGACTGGCTTGAACTGAACTATTATGAGCAGATGGTAAGTTTGATCCCGACAGGCGGGGCCGATGTGCTATGTGTCAGTGGAAATTATAATGAACAGCGTTCCGGTCCGGTGGTTGCGCGTATTTTTGACGTCTGTGACGCGGGCCTTGTTGACCGACAGACGCTGATCAAAAAAACACTTGTGCCTGGGTACGGATTGAAAGAACTATGTGATAAGTCAAACCTCAGCGTTCCGTGGAACAAATTGTTCCGCACAGCTTTTCTGAAAAAAGAACATATAGAGTTTGATTTATTATTGCATCCAGGTGAAGATACGATTTTCAACTTGTCAGTATTTGAAAGGGCCAATGACGTAGTGGCATGTGAGTGTATCGGCTACCATTATCGGACCTATATTGAAACTGCATCCATGAACCGATTCAATCCCAACTGGCCCAGTATGCGTAAGAGATATATTGAAAAATTGGTCGCCATTTTGTCGAGACAGCCCGATAAAAATGACTATCAGGAAGCACTGATTTTCAGTGCGTTTAAGTTGATGGAAACTAACCTTCGATGTTATTTTTTCCATCCGTCGAACTCCAAGCCCTATTCTGAAGTGGCGGCGGAGCTCCGCGCGATGAAACATGAGCCGTTGTTTCACGCCGCTATATGGAACCACAAAAATGCATATCTTAGTTGGAAAGAGATTCTTTTGAAGCATGTGTTACGTCTGCCCTGGGTCTGGCCGGTAAAGCTGTGCTACATGGGAAAAAGGTTCGTCGACGGAACACATAACAGGTAGAAAAGAGAGCCGGCATATAAGGAGAGCGCTTGATGAACGTAAAACTAAAGCTTCGGCCTCTGAATGATCCGCTCGTTCTGTCCCTCATCATCCTGCCGTTTTTTTGGCCGGCCGCTTTCAGCGATCTTTTCCCGGAGCTTGATATAGTGCATGATATCCTGAGGCTCTGTTCCTTTGCTATCATATTTGCCATTTTTATTGCCGACCGAAGACTCTCGAAAATCATCATAGCTGTTTTTGCCGATGAAATGACGCTCCTGTTCAGTACATTGTTAAACGACGGGGAGTATTGGAGTCTGGCGGTGGAATGCGGTTCCGTGCTCGCTGTGTGCATGTTTGTGGATCTGATGTCCGTCAGAAACGCCCAGGCCATGGTCAAGGCGTTTTTATATCTCTTTTCCCTTGAGGTCATCGTCAATCTGATTACAGTTGTGGCATTCCCAGGCGGTATGTATAGAACGACCCGCTTTTGGCAGAACTGGTTTTTGGGCTATGACAACACCCACTATCCGATCATTTTGCCTTCGCTGTGCGTCTTCGCTGTCTATGCTGAAAAGACCCGCGTCCCCGCCATCGTGCAGTTTTTTATTATTCTTTTGCTTTCCGCGTCGGTATATATCACCTGGTCGGGCGCGTCGGTGGTCGCGGTGACCGTCTGGATCGTTTTGTGGATCATCACAAAAGCGAGAGCGGGAGCGAATCTGCTGAGCGCTCGCAGGGTCGTCCTTTTGCACGGAGGCTTTTTCTTCCTGGTCGTGATCGGAAGAATGCAGTATCTGTTCAAATGGCTCATCGTGGACATTCTGGGCAAGGATATGACGTTTACCGGTCGAACCGTTCGATGGGATGTGGCGCTCAAAATGTTCAGGGAAAAACCGCTGCTCGGATGGGGTGTCGTGGACACGGATCTCACCCGCGCGCGTCTTGCGGGGTTTTCCCACTGCCATAACCACTTCCTTCAGATATTGTATGAGTCCGGGCTCTTGGGGATGGTCTTCTTCCTGGCAACGATACTGATACTCGACAGGCCGCTGAAAAATGTCAAAAACAGGAAGTACAGCGCGTATTTTCTAGTCACGATCCTGTGCTTTCTCATCGTTGGGCAGGTAGAGGCCATCACGAATATGACGCCGCTGTTCGCTATCATGACCATGGTGTACCACGCGCCGCGGATCGAAAGAGCCCTGGCGTCAGCAGAGCGACGGTCAGGCGTGCGGCGTGCTTTAAAAAGAGAGAAGACCCATCTGGCAGGGGAGAAGCGGATATGGTGATAGGCGTCTGCGGATACGGCTACAGCGGCAGCGGGGCGCTGCTGGACTACCTTCGCCAGTGGGATGAGTGCAGCTGCAGCCTGACTGTACCGGAATTTGATATCTCGTATGTCCCTCATGGGCTCCAGGATCTGGAATACCAACTGATGGAGAGACGGACGCGGTACATATCCTCTCATGGTGCCATCCGGGACTTTAAAAAGATGATATGCGGGATGGATACGCCAAGATGCCGTTTCCGAAAGCTCACCGGGAACGGATTCTGGGCCCGCTCTTTCCGGTTCATTGACGAGCTCGTCCAGGTCTCATGGAGGGGAAATACACCTATAGACCGATATGGAAAGGGCTTTACCGGAAGTATCATGGCAGGAAGGAAGCGCCACCTGATAAGCATCTATGAGCGCGTCAGCGGCAGAAAGTGGCCCTATTCCAAGCGCGACACTATGTATCTCTCCGTCATGCCGGAGAACTTTTACGACAGTGCGCGCAGTTATCTCCGGGACGTGATGGAGATGCTGGGATATGACCTGGGCAGGACGGTGCTTCTCAACCAGCCCTTTGACGTATATGATCCCAGGCGGAGCATGAAGTTTTTCGATGATCCGAAGGCGGTATTGGTGGACCGGGACCCGCGGGATATCTACGTTTTGGCCAAGTGCTATTTGAGAAGCAATGGAGCTTTCATCCCGACGGACGATGTGGAGGACTATATCCGCTATCACCGACTTGTCAGAAACGATGCGCTTCCCTCGGATCCGGATATAATGCGGATGCGGTATGAGGACCTGATATACGACTATGAGCGGACCGGGAAAAGGCTGACGGACTTTCTCGGCCTGGGGGATATTGGAAGCGGCGAGAAGAAGTATTTTGACCCGGCGGTGTCCATAGACAATACCCAGCTCTTCCTCAAACACCCGGAGCTGGCCGGCGACATACGGCGGATAGAGGAGGCCCTTCCGGAGTATCTCTATCCTTTTGAGAAGTTTTCATTAAGGCCAAGGCACAGCCAGGAACCGTTCTGACAGAGAGTGATCAGTGTTGAGCATATGGAAACAGCTTGAAAAAGTGCCCCGCGGGATAAAGGCCTCCGCGGCGCTGTTTTTCGCGACGGTCGTCACGAAGGGGATCGCATACCTCACCACCCCGGTCTTTACCCGCCTCCTGACGGCGGAGGAATACGGCCAGGTCTCCGTATTCCAGACATGGATGGGCCTTTTTGGCATCGTGGCCATGTTCAGCCTCTCGGCGGGCGTATTCAATAACGGCATGTCGGACTACCTCGATAACCGGGACGAATACTCTTTTTCGATGCTGATGCTCTCCAACCTTATTACCATCGTTTCTTTTGGCCTGCTGCTGTGCTTTTTTCCCCGTCTCCGGCGGTGGATCGGACTTGACTGGCCGCTCATGCTCCTCATGGGAGCCGTTTTCCTGTTTCAGCCGGCCTATAATTTCTGGGTGAGCCGGCAGAGATATGAGCTGAAATATAAAGCGACAGCCCTTTGGGCCATAGGCTGCGCGCTCATCTCTCCGCTCACGGCGCTGTTGTGCGTCCTGTTTACCGGCGGGAGCAGGACATACGCGCGGATATTCGGCGCGGAGCTTCCGCTGATCGCCGTATACATTGGCTTTTACATCTATCTTGGCCTGAAGGTAAAGGGCCGGGTGCGCGTGGACTACTGGCGGAGCGCTTTTCTTTTCAATCTTCCTCTGATCCCGCACTATCTGTCCGGGAGCCTTCTTGGCGGCTCCGACAAGCTGATGATCGCGAAGCTCGTGGGCGACGCCGCCACGGCCCATTACAGCGTGGCATATTCGGTGGCGTCCATCGCGAACATAGTGTGGTCCTCCATAAACGCCTCGCTCATACCGTATACATATGAGAAATGCCGGGAGAACGACCATAAGGCGGTATCCGATGTGACCATGCCCATCCTGACAGGCGTGGCGGTACTCTGTGCCGCGGTGATCATGCTGGGGCCTGAGGTCGTGGCCGTCATGGCTACGAAGGAGTACATGGAGGCGGTCTATGCCATTCCGCCGGTAGTGGCAGGCGTGTTTTTTCAGGTACAGTATTTCATCTACGCCAATGTCATCTACTATTACAAAAGACCCAGGTACGTCATGTATGCCAGCGTGAGCTCCGCGGTTCTGAACATCGCGCTCAACTATGTGTTCATTCCCCGATGCGGATACATCGCCGCGGGGTATACAACCCTCGTCTGCTACCTTCTGCAGGCGGCGGCCGATCATTGGGCTATGAGGAAAGTGGTGCGGAGCCCGGTCTACGACATGAAGTATGTGGGGCTGCTGTCGATGATAATGGTGAGCATCGCGCTGGCATGCAATTGGATATACAGATATCCTGTCATCCGCTATGCGCTGTGCCTGGCGGTCCTCATTTTTGCGGCGCTGTTCTTCATGCGGTATACCGGGGCTCTGAAGAAGAACAAAAAGCCATAGCGGCGAAGTGACCGTGTGATGTGCGAATGGGGTGATATCCTTGAAAGCTCTTATCCTGAATTCCGGTCTGGGGCGGCGGATGGGCGTCCTGGCATCGGAGCATCCGAAGTGCATGACGGAGCTGGGCGGCGGGGAGACGATCCTCAGCCGGCAGCTGCGGCTGCTGGCTGAGGACGGGATCAAGGACGTCGTGATGACGACGGGATACTGCCACAAGGTGCTGGAAGGCTATTGCCGATCCCTTGGACTGCCTGTCCGCGTCACCTGCGTCAACAACCCGGACTATGCCTCGACCAACTATATCTATTCCATTTACTGCGCCCGCGAATATCTGTGGGACGACGACATATTGCTCGTACATGGGGACATGGTCTTTGAGGCGCAGGTGCTGGACGCGGTGCTGGCCGGCGCCGAAAGCTGCATGGCGGTCAGCTCTGCCAAGCCCCTGCCGGAAAAGGACTTCAAGGCCGTTATGAGCGGCGGCCGCATTCGGAAGATCGGTGTTGATTTTTTCCAGGATGCGCTGGCGGCCCAGCCGCTGTATAAGCTGAAAAAGGACGACTGGGCGGTCTGGCTCGACGCTATCTGCGCTTACTGCGAAAGCGGCAGGCGGAATTGCTACGCGGAGGGCGCCTTCAATGAGGTATTGGACAGGTGCGAAATCCGCGGACTGGACGTAAAGGAAAAACTCTGCGCGGAGATCGACACGCCGGAGGACCTGGCCGCGGTATCGGAGGACCTGCGAAGGGTCGAAAGCCGTGTTGTGTACATGTGCTTTTCGGCGGATATCCTCCATAGCGGCCATATCGCCATCATAAAAAAGGCGGCCCGCCTGGGCAGGCTCGTCATCGGCGTGCTGTCCGATGAGGCGGTGGCAAGCTATAAGCGCTTCCCGCTGATCCCCTGCGAGGAGCGCAAGGCGCTGGTGGGTAGCATCACCGGCGTGGCGGAGGTCGTGGAGCAGAAGACACTGAGCTACGCGGACATGCTCCGGCAGCTCTGTCCCGCCTATGTGGTCCACGGGGACAACTGGCGCGAGGGCTTCCAGAAGCCCGTCCGGGACGAGGTCATCTCCGTGCTGGCCGAGTATGGCGGCGAGCTGGTGGAGTTCCCGTATTCCGCGGATAAGAAATATGAGGAACTGGATAAGATGAGCCGGCAGCAGCTGGCCATGCCGGACTATCGCCGGGGGCGGCTGAAAAAGCTCCTGTCCATGAAGGGCCTGGTCACGGCCATCGAGGCGCACAGCGGCATCACAGGCCTTATCGCCGAGAAAACGACGGTGCTCAAGGATGGCAGGACCTTCCAGTTCGACGCCATATGGTCCAGCTCCCTGTGCGACTCCACGGCGAAAGGAAAGCCCGACATTGAGCTGGTGGACATGACCAGCCGCCTGCGGACCGTGGACGACATCATGGAGGTCACCACCAAGCCCATCATCTTCGACGGGGATACCGGCGGGCTCGCCGAGCATTTTGTATACACGGTCCGCACCCTGGAGCGCATGGGCGTGTCCATGGTCATCATTGAGGATAAGACGGGCCTCAAGAAGAACTCCCTTTTCGGTACAGAGGTGGAGCAGACCCAGGACAGCGTCGAGGACTTCTGCGCCAAGATCGCGGCGGGAAAACATGTCCAAAAGACAAAGGACTTCATGATCTGCGCCCGCATCGAGAGCCTCATCCTGGAGCGGGGCATGGACGACGCGCTGACCCGCGCCCATGCCTATGTCGGGGCGGGCGCCGACGCGGTCATGATACACAGCCGGAAGAAGGACCCGGCGGAGATATTTGAGTTTCTCAGGCGCTTCCGGGAAGAGGACGGCGTGACGCCCGTGGTCGTGGTGCCAACGATGTTCAACGCGGTGACGGAGGAGGAGTTCAAAGCCCGGGGCGCGAACATCGTCATCTACGCCAACCAGCTGACGCGGGCGGGATTTCCCGCCATGCAGAACGCGGCGCGGCTCATCCTGGAGAACCACCGGGCGAAGGAATGCGACGACATCTGCATGCCCATCCGGGATATCATAACTCTCATCCCCGAGGAGTGAGCACTGGCCGTCTGGAAAGAGGATGCGGAAAATGAAAGCGGACTTTTTGAGCGGATTTGATTTTTTTACCGGTGTGCCGGACTCACAGCTGCGGCCCTTCTGCGACTGGCTCATGCAAAAATATGGCACAGACCCGGCGCATCATGTCATCGCGGCCAACGAGGGCAATGCGGCGGCGCTGGCGGCGGGGTACCATCTGGCCACGGGGAAGGTGCCGGTGGTCTATATGCAGAACTCCGGCGAGGGGAATATCATCAATCCCGTGGCGTCGCTGATGAACGACAGGGTGTACGGCATCCCGTGCCTGTTCGTCATCGGCTGGCGGGGCGAGCCGGGCGTCCATGACGAGCCCCAGCATATCTACCAGGGCCAGGTGACGGTAAAGCTCCTGGAGGACATGGATATCGCCAGCTTCATCATCGGCCAAGAGACCACAGAAGAAGAGGTGCGCTCCAAGCTCGGGGAATACCGGGCGCTGTGGGAGAGGGGAAAGCAGTGCGCCTTCGTCATCGGCAGGGGCGCTCTGGAATTTGACGCCAGGGTGGAGTATAAAAACGCCAACACGATGCGCCGGGAGGAGATCATCCGGCACATCGTGGCTGTGACGGGAACGGACCCGGTGGTCTCCACGACGGGCAAGGCCAGCCGTGAGCTCTTTGAGATACGCCAGGCGGGCGCCCAGAGCCATGGGACCGACTTTCTGACGGTCGGCTCCATGGGTCACAGCTCTTCCATCGCCCTGGGCGTCGCGCTGCAAAAGCCGGAGAAAAAGGTGTGGATCATCGACGGCGACGGGGCCGTGCTGATGCACATGGGGAGCATGGCGGTGATGGGGGCCGTGAGACCAAAGAATGTGGTGCATATCGTCGTCAATAACGGCGCCCATGAGACCGTGGGCGGCATGCCCACGGCCGCCGGAAAGACAGACCTTACGCAGATCGCCCGGGGCTGCGGCTATGAGCATGTGGCCTGCGCGGACAGCTTTGAGACGCTGGACGCGGCGCTGAAGGAGGCCAAAGCGGGGGAGGGCCTGACGTTCATCGAGGCCAAGTGCGCCATCGGCTCCCGGGCGGACCTGGGCAGGCCCACCACCACGGCGAAGGAGAACAAGGAGGCGTTCATGGCCATGCTGAGAGGACAGCCTTGAAAAGCCCGTCCGGGAACATGAGACGTAAACTCTCCGCGGCCGTGCTGTGGCTGCTGGCACTGGGATGGGCGGGGTTCAGCCTGTTTCTGTCCTGGCAGCCGGGGGAGGATACCGGGGCGCTCAGCATGGAGCTGGCCCGGTTCCTGCTGGGGCTGCTGGCCCGCGTGGGCATATATCCGGACCAGGCGGCGTTTCATATGGGCCTGCGCCTGGCGGCCCATCTCGGCGTGTTTTTCATAGACGGCCTCCTGGCCGCCGCGGCGCTGGCTGTGAGCCTGCCCCGTGCAGAGCGCCGGGCCTGGCCTTATATCATGGCGGCGCTGGCCTGCTCCGCGCTGGCCGTGGCGGCCGAGGTGGGAAAGCTGTACGTACCGGGGCGGCATCTGCAGTGGGATGAGACCCTTTTGAACGTGGCAGGCTCCGTCCTGGGCGTGGGTCTGGTCGTGGCTGTATCAGCCCTCCGTCGCCGGCAGGGATAGAGTGAAAGAAAACAGGGGAGCGGCACGCTCATGCGCCGCTTCCCTGCGTCATTCAGCGGCCCGGATGGCTTGTAATGGCGGCGCGGGGATGTTACAATTGATCCAATGCAAATGAACTTGGAGGGAGCCATATGAAAAAGAAACTCATTTCCATCCTGACCGCCATGACGCTGGCGGCCATGGCGCCGGGTCCCGCCCTGGCGGCAGAGGCGGGGACGCCGGGGCCGCTCCATGTGGAGGGGGCCCGGCTCTGCGACGGGAACGGGCCGGTGCAGCTGCGGGGCGTCAGCACCCACGGCTTGGCCTGGTATCCGGATTATGTAAACATAGACTGCTTCCGTGAGCTCCATGACTGGGGCGCGAACGTCATCCGCCTGGCCATGTACACGGCCGAGTACGGCGGCTACTGCGAGGGCGGGGACCAGGAGGCGCTGAAAAAGCTCGTAAAGGACGGCGTCAGGTATGCCACGGAGGCGGGGATGTACGCCATCGTGGACTGGCACATCCTCTCCGACTTTGACCCCAACACCCACAAGGACGAGGCCATTGCCTTCTTTGAGGAGATGTCCGCCGCCTTCGCCGGGCAGGACAATGTGCTCTATGAGATATGCAACGAGCCCAACGGCGGCGTTGACTGGGCGGCGGTGAAGGCCTACGCCCTGGAGGTCATCCCCGTCATCCGGGCCAACGACCCGGATGCGGTCATCATCGTGGGCACGCCCAACTGGAGCCAGATGGTGGACCAGGCGGCGGCCGACCCCATCACGGAATATGATAACATCATGTACGCCCTGCACTTTTACGCCGACACCCACCGGGACGACCTGCGCGAGCGGATGAAGGCGGCGGCGGAGGCGGGACTGCCCATATTCGTCACGGAGTACGGCACCTGCGACGCCAGCGGCAGCGGCGCGGTGAACGAGGAGCAGGCGGATATATGGGTGGCGCTGATGGACGAGCTGGGGATAAGTTATGTAAACTGGAACCTGTCCAACAAGGACGAGTCCAGCGCCATCCTTCAAAGCGGCTGCACGAAGACGTCCGGCTTTACGCCGGAGGACCTGTCCCAGTCGGGGCGGTGGCTTTACAGGCTGCTCACCGGGGAGTAACCGCCCGGCGGGGATTGCGGGCGAGGGGGATTTGGTATATACTGCTGTCATGAGCATGGAACGGCGGAGGTGACGGCAGCGTGTTTCCCTTTCTGAGATTTGACCGGCCCGGACCGGGCGTGGACCCCAACGCGCCCCGGAAGAAGGGCTTTGCCCGCTGGCGGGAGGTGGCCGGGCGGGACTTCGGGGCGTTCTGGATCAGCGGCCTCGCGGCCTTTGTCACCATGATCCCCTGGTTTTTCGGCATGTACTTCTCCATAAACAGCCATCTGCTGCTGGTGCTCATCGCCGTGTGCGTCCTGGGTGGAATGCTGGCGGGGCCCTTCTGGAGCGCGCTGATGGACATGCTGCTGCGGAGCCTGCGGGACGAGCCGCTAATGTTCTCCTATAACTGGCGGGACGCCCTTAAGAAAAACGCCGGGCAGAGCCTTCTCCCGGGAGCGCTGTGCGCGCTGGTGTTCGGCCTGCAGTACTTCATCTTCCGCCATGTAGCCCCCGGCGGGTCCGGGATGCTCATCCTGGCCTTGCTTCTGGCGGGCACAGTGCTCACCACCGGCTTTTTCCTGTGGATGTGGGCGCTGATACCGCTTTTTGATCAGCCCTTTCCCTCCATCGCGAAAAACGCCCTCCTGCTGATGCTGGGCCATCTGCTCCCCACCCTGGGGGCGGCGCTCATATGCCTGGTATACTTGGCGCTGGTGATGGTCTTTCTCCCGGTGAGCATGCTGGCGGTGGTCTTTACCAACCTGTGGCTGCCCCTGTCCGGCGGGCTCATGGTGATCTACCGGCATTTGGACAAGGCCTTCGACCTGGAAAACGCCATCCGCGCCCTGCACGAACAGCGGGCGGAGGAATACGCCGCCAGCTTGAAGGAAGAAGAGCCAAAAGAATAAAGAAAAACCTCCTGCGCACGCGCAGGAGGTTTTTTCAGTTTTCAGGGGGTACGGCCCCCTGGGTGAGGGCCGCCCACAGCTCATCGATGGCCGCCGCGTAAGCCGGGTCTGCCCGGCCCCCGGGGGCGCACCGGCCGATGTACAGCCCCTCCGGCAGGTCCAGCCCCGCCAGCGCGGGGCAGTCGGCCACCGCATAGACCATCTGCCGCCAATGGGCCGCGTCGTAGGCGTTGGCCTCATCGGGAGCCGTGCCGTCCAGGTACCGCAGCGCGCCGGTCCGGCGCTGGAACCCCTCCGGGTCCTCCAGGAAAAACAGATTCGCCCCGCCGGCGTTGTAGATGAAGCCGGTCATGAGGGTGATGCCCGCCATCTGGGCGTTCATGTCCGCTGGGGCGGCATTTTCCCGCAGGTCCACGGCGAACTGCTCCAGCTCCACCGTGACCTCGCCGTCCCCGTCCCTGTCGGGGCAGAGACCCGCCAGCGCCTTTATAAGCGCGGCGGCGGCGTCCGGGGGAAGCTCCTCCCGGGCCGCGTAGCCCACGGACATGTCCGGCTCCTTTTGGCCGAAGAACTGCGCGGCGCATACGGCGCCGATGGCAGCCAGGACCAGGATGAGCAGAACTATTTTCCAGTGGTAATACCACCAGTTTTTGGCCCGCGCCCCGCGGGCGTTATTTGTGCTCTCCGCTGCCATGGGATCACTCCACGTGGGAGTTTACATAAGTCTCCAACTCCGCCGTGCCGGGGTGGATGTCGTACCGCACCGCCGGAATGACGGTGTTGGGGCTGTAGAGGCTGGTGTTGGGCCAGGCCTCCAGGATGACGCCCTCGCCGCCGCCCACCTGGGACCGGACACAGCAGGCGGCAGAGTCGTTGCGGGCCCCTGCCTCGGCCCCCTCCGCCCGCTGGGCGAAGCCGGGGGCGAATTTGGGCACGGCAAAGCCGCAGTCATAGGCTTCGCAGGCGATATCGCTCTCCACGGTGTGACGGCGGATGTGTCCGCCCTCACAGGGGAGAAGCTCCGTGGTGACCCGCACGCCGGGCATGGGCCGCCATACGCTGACCAGGCGGTCGGCATAGAGCTTGAAGCTCTCGCTGTGGCGGCGGACGAAGGTCCAGCCCCCGTCCTTTCCCGGCAGGACGAAGGCCAGCATGCTGTCCGGCGCGGCCTGTTCTAAGTTTACATAACTTCTGCTGGCGGAGAAGCCGAAGCGGGTGTTGTAGCAGAACTTGGCGTATTTCTCCGCGAACTGGCCGTGCTCGGAATATTCCACCTCGCCGGCGGCGTAGGCGTTCAGCTGGCCGTCGGGCAGGCGCTGGAGAAGAAGACCGGTGGCGGGCTGGGGGTACACGCCCGGGGCGGCGATGTCCGCCGGCAGGGGCGCGGCCTCTGCCTTCCAGAAGGGATGGTCCTCTGGCAGGGCCAGCAGCAGGAAGCTCTTCATGCCCCAGTAGGGGCTGCCGGGGGCGTTGTACCGCTCGGACATGTAAAGGTCGGGATAGCAGTAGCCGATGGTGAGCACCCCGTCCCGGTCCAGAATGGGCCTATCCAGCCACCACTGGAGATTGCGCACGATGATGCCCTTCATCACGGGAAGGGGCAGGGGCTCCAGCCCCGCCCAGACGCAGGCGGCGTAGAACGCGCACTGGCCGAACCGGTAGGTGAGGCTCCGGCCATAGGGGAGGGCGGCGCCGTTTTCGTCGAACCAGGCGGCAAAGCTGACGCCGAATTCCATGGCCCGCCGGCGGTAGACTGCCGCCCGCGCCGGGTCCTTTTCCGCGGCGAACACGCTGTAGAGGAGCCCATAGTACTGCAGCGCCCAGGGGATATAGTAATCCTTCTGGGGCTTCACATCCGCCGGGCCGTCGGTATACCAGCCGTCGGAGACGTACCAGCCGTCCATCTCCTTGATGTCCTTCTCCACGGCATCACCGTCAAAGGGCATGCCTACACGCTCCAGTGCCAGATTCACCAGCACCCGGAAGAACAGCCAGTTACAGTGGGGGACGAAGTGCTCGTTGATGGAGTAAAGCCACCGGGCAAGGTCTCGCTTTGCCCCGTCATCCAGGGGCTCCCAGACGAGCTTGGGCACCTCCAGGATGGCACAGGCGATGGCGGCCATCTCCACGAAGCACTGGTCATAGTCCT
This sequence comes from uncultured Oscillospiraceae bacterium, assembly GCA_947626265.1. Classification (GTDB taxonomy): domain Bacteria; phylum Bacillota; class Clostridia; order Oscillospirales; family Oscillospiraceae; genus CAJOIG01. Next base: position 43,400 of record CANQRM010000006.1, on the reverse strand, counting down.
TCGTGTCCCCCCAGTATTCCGGACTGGCCGGGTCCGTGCCGGCGGCCAGGCCCTTTTGATATATGGCCTCCATCTCCGGCCAGCGGCCGCCCCCCAGCCAGAAGGGGGCCAGGGCCCACAGGGGGCGGGAAAAGCCCTCCAAACCGATGGCGGGCTTATCGTAGGTGACGCCCGTCTCGCCCAGCATCAGCCGCGCCCCGCCGGGGGAATAGAGCGGCACCAGCGGGTCCAGGAGCTTATGCATCAGGGCGGCAAAGTCTTTTCTGTCGTGCAGTTCCATAACGCTCACCAGTAAGGCGTCCAGTCCCGGGTGTAGCGGGTCAGGGCCTCCATGTAGAAGTAGTCGCCCCAGCTGACGCACTCATCCACGCCTTCCTGAGTGCAGGTGTTGTAGGGGCTCTTTTTGCTGTAGGTGCCGTGGCGCACAAGGCCGATGCCGGCGGGGCCTTCCTTGACCGCGCACAGGCTGGCAACGCTGGAGAGCATCTGCCCGGCCAGGGTGCGGAAAGTCTCGGCTTCCTCAGCGGGGACGAACTTGGCCGCCTCCAGCAGGCCGCAGGCCACGATGGAGGCCGAGGAGGAGTCCCAGGGCTCGTCGTCGCCGGTGGTGAAGGTCATGTCCCAGTAGGGGATCATGTTCGCGGGCAGCTGGTCCAGGTAATAGGCCAGCACCCGGCGGAAGGCGTCCAGATACTCCGGCCGGCGGGTATAGGTGTAGCTGATGGCCGTGCCATACACGCCCCAGGCCTGGCCCCGGGCCCAGCAGCTGTCGTCCTTGTAGCCCTGGCAGGTGACGCCCCGGACGGGCGCGCCGGTGGCCGGGTCCATGAAGAAGGTATGGTAGGTGCTGCCGTCGGGGCGGATGGAGTTGGCAAGGCAGGTGGCCACATGCCTGTGGGCCAGGCCGGCATAGCGGCTGTCGCCGCTCTCGTCCGTGGCCCAGTACAGAAGGGGCACATTCAAAAGGCAGTCGATGATGTACCGGTAGTTGTCCGCGGCGCCCAAAGGCCCCCAGGCCTGGATGAAGCCGCCCTTCTCCTGAAAGCGGGTGCACAGCTGATCCGCCGCCAGAAGAGCAGCTTCCCGGGCCTTTTGGCTCCCGGTGAGCTTATAGGCGGACACGCAGCTGAGGCTGTAGAGAAAGCCCATGTCGTGGTGGTCCACCTCGATCTTATTCTGGATGCGGTAGAGGAAGCTGTCCACCAGGTGGAGGGCGGCGTCCTTAAAGGCGGCGTCGCCGGTGCGCTCGTAGGCAAGCCATATCTCCCCAGGCCAGAAGCCGCATGTCCACTGGACATTGTCGCAGGGAGGGTAGATGTCGTTGACGCTGGAGTGGTTCTGGCAGCGGTCGGTGAACAGGGGCAGATTTTGCCGCACCAGGCCCACCGCCGTGTCCAGGGCCTCCAAAGCCTGGGCGGTGGTGAGCGGTGTGATGTCAAAAGTTTTCATGGCGATCCCTCGAAAAAAGGGGCGGGGACATGGGGCAGGTAAGACCGCCCCGCGCCCCCGCCGGGTGTTTAAGTTGATATTACCCCTTCAGGCCCGTGGACGCAATGCCCTGCACGAAGTATTTCTGCAGGGACAGGAACACGATCAGCACCGGTATCAGCGCGATGACCGACGCGGCCATGATGAGGCCGTACTCCGCGGAGTACTGGCTGATGAACATGCGAAGGCCGATCTGGATGGTCTTCAGCTCGTTCTTGGTGAGGTAGATCAGGGGCCCCAAAAAGTCGTTCCAGGTGTTGACGAAGGTGAAGATCACCAGCGTGGACACCGCGGGCAGCGACAGGGGGAGCATGATCTTGGCGTAGATGCCGTACTCGGACAGGCCGTCGATACGGGCCGCCTCGCACAGCTCCGTGGGCACGCCCTCGTAAAACTGCTTCATCAGGAACACGCCGAAGGCGGAGAAGGCCTGCAGCAGGATGATGGCCAGGTGGGTGTTGTTGAGGTGCCAGGCCCGCATCATCATGAACTGGGGCACCATGTACGCCTGCCAGGGCACGGCGATGGTGGCGATATAGCCCAAAAACAGGATGTTCTTGCCCCGGAACTGGAGCTTCGCGAAGGCATAGGCCGCGAAGCTGGAGGTGAGCACCTGCAAAAGCGTCACCACCACCGTCAGGAAGGCGGTGTTCTTGATGAAGGTCAGCAGGGGTATCTTGGTCCAGATGTCTATGTAGTTCTGGGGCCGGGGGTTGGAGGGGATCCACTCGATGGGGAAGGTGAACACGTCCTTGTTCATCTTGAAGGACGCGGAGATCATCCACACGAAGGGGACCAGCATCAGCGCGGCGATGAGGATGAGCAGGATGTAGATGAACGTCATCGCGATGGCGTGGTTGCGCCTGCGGGAGCTGTTTTTGATTATTGCGGTCGGTTCAGACATTTTCACACATCCTCCTTCCTCAGTTGTCGCCGGACGCGCCCTTGAACTGGATGAGGGTTATGATCAGCACCAGGATGAACAGGACCATGGAGATGGCGCTGGCATAGCCGTACTTGGGCGTATTCACGAAGGCCACGTTGTAGATGTCGTACACCAGGGTGATGGTGGCGTTGCCGGGGCCGCCCTGGGTGATCATGTACATCTGGTCATATACCTTGAACGAGGAGATGGTCAGCATGATGACCACGAAGAAGGTGGTGGGGCGAAGCTGGGGCAGCGTCACGTTCCAGAAGGTGTGCCACCGGTTGGCTCCGTCCAGGCTGGCCGCCTCTTTCAGGTCCGGGTTGATGCCCTGCAGGCCCGCCAGGTATATGACCATGTAATAGCCCATGTTCTTCCACACGCTGAACATGATGACGGTGATCATGGCCGTATCCTTGCCGGCGGCCCACCGGGGCAGGTTCTCCACGCCCAGGCGGGACAGGATCATGTTGATGGGGCCCATGGAGGGGCTGAAGATCATGTTCCACACCGCGGCCACCGCCACCAGCGAGGCCACGTAAGGGAAGAAGGAGACGGTGCGGAAGAAGTTTCTGAGCTTTACGTTCTGGTTCAGCAATATGGCCAGGCCCAGGGAGCATATCAGCGTCAGCGGGACCGTGCCCAGGGAGAAGACGATGGTGTTGACAAAGGCCTTCTTGAAGGTCTTGTCGCCTAAGAGGTCTATAAAGTTCTGCAGGCCGATGAACTCTATCTCATGCACGCCGTCCCACTTGCAGAAGGCCAGGGCGATGGCGAACACCATGGGCACCAGGGTGATGACGCAGAAGCCGATAAAGTTGGGGGCGATGAAGCTGTAGGCCACCAGGTTGCTGCGCAGGGCTTTTTTGCTTTTTCGTTTTACCGCCGGTTGGGTGTTATCTCTTGACATAGGCGACCTCCTGACATGTTTTCAGGATATGAAAGCGGGACGGGCGAACACGCCCGCCCCGCCTGATAAGTTATCGCAGAAACGTTCGCTCAGGCTCAGCCGGCCAGGATGTCGGCGACCTGCTCGTTCATGTTGGCGATGCCCTCGTCCACGGTCTCAGCGCCGGTCATGATGGCGTCATGCTCGGTGTTGAGGACGGTCTCGATCTCGCTGGCCTTGTCGGTCAGGGGCATCTCCAGATACACCGCCACGGTGTTCAGAGCCTCCACGGAGGCCTCGTCATCGGGGAAGCCATCGGTAGCGGCAATGATCTGGTTGATGTCGGGGGAGCTGACGGCGGGGAAGGTGCCGGTGTCGGCCAGGATGGCGGCGGCCTCAGCGGAGGCGCACCAGTCGACGAAGTCGATGGCCAGGTCCTTCTTCTCGGAATTGACGTTGACGGCAAGGCTGGTCACAGTGCCCAGGGTGGTGCCAGCCTCGACCCCTTCGGGATGGGGATACTTGACCATGCCGAAGTTGACGGGCTCCACGCCGTTGGCCTCGGCCTCGGCGTTATAGGTCTGCAGGGTAGCCAGGAACCAGCTGCCCATGTTGCACATGGCGGCCTGGCCGTTCTCAAACACGCCGCTGTAGTGAGCGCCGCTGGTCTTGGCCTCGCCGTAGTCCATGACGATGCCGTCTTCCTGCTCGGCCAGGACCATCTCATAGTAGGGCTTCAGGAAATCATAGTTGCCGTCGATGATGGTGTGCTCGCCATCCAGGATGCCGAACAGGGTCACGTCGGAGCGCCAGGTGTGATAGTGGTTGCCGTAGACCTTCTCAGCGCCCTCGCCGGAGGTCATCTGGCGGGCCAGCGCGTCGAACTCCTCCATGGTCATGTCGTTGGAGGGATACGCAACGCCCGCGGCGTCGAACAGGTCCTTATTGTAGAACAGGACCCAGAAGTCGGACCGGAAGGGAACGGCGTAGAAGTTGCCGTCGGCCGCGGTCAGCTGCTCCAGGATGCCGCCGAAGCTCTCCACGGGGGTGGTGAGGTGGTCGTTCATGGGCTCCAGCACTTCCAGGTTGATCAGGTTGGCATAGCCGGGGATGTCCTTGATGGACAGCACGTCCAGCTCGCCGTTGCCGCCGGCCAGCTGGGTGGCCAGGCTGGTCATGTAGTCGGTGGAGCCGAGGTCGACGATCTCGATCTTGACGCCCTCATGGCTGGCCTCATAGCCGTCGGCCAGGGCCTGCCAGTACGCGGTGGACTCCAGGTCCCACAGGGCCCAAGTCAGGGTCTCCTCCTCCGCGGCCATCGCAGGGATCGCCAGGGAGAAGCACATCATCAGAGCAAGGACAAGAGCAAGCAGTTTGCGCATGGTGTTCATCCTCCAATTAAAATGTATTTTGCCGGCAGGCATGCCCGCCGACTCGTTCTGGTCTGATTTTAATGTATAATTGTGATAAAAAGGCATGGTATTTTTCAGGAAAAACCATATAATTTTTACGGTTTTGGCCGGTTATTCCCGAAAATATGTAATATTTATCGTAAAACATGTAAAATTTCTCTTTCGCCAAATCGCCTCCACAAAACGCGGGCCCATTTTGTGCGCTTTGCGCAAGTTTTCCTTGACAGGGCGCGAGAAGGTGGGATACCATAAATTTCAATAGGAATACCGGAAGAGGGGAGGGACGCCGCCATGAACGAGGGCAGGAGACTGCGCCGGGGAAGCATCCAGCGGCGGGTGCTCCTTTTGGCGCTGGTATTTACTCTCCTGGCGGCGGCGGTCATCGCCGCGGGCAGCGCCAGGGTGATGGCGGCCCGGCTGGAGAGCACGGCCTTCCGCTCGGCGGAGTACGCCCTGGAGACCGCCTCCTCCGCCGTGCGCAGCGGCATCGACGAGGTGGACTCCCTGGCCGCCTGGTGCTCGGCGGACCCCTCCATCCGCACGTGGCTTCTGGAGGGCGGCAGCCAGTCCAGGAAACAGAACGTGTACATCACCCTTACGGGCAAATATAACTCCATGCGGGCCGCGCCCTATTTACAGCACTTCGTCCTCTTCAGCGCCGACGGCAGTTACATGAGCTTCGGCACCTACAGCAGCCAGATCGCTGTGAACCTGGGCAGCGAGGAAGTGCGCTCATCCCTGCCCGGTTTCGGGGCGGAGGAAGCCTGGCGGCAGATCGTCTCCGACCCCCTGGTGCTGGCCAGCCGGGCCCCTGACAGCATCCCCGTGGTCCGCGCCCTCACCAACGCCGGCGGCCACAGGGGCCGGGTGTGCATCGGCGTGTCCCCGTCCCTCATCACCGACGCCCTGCGCACCATCAGCCTCACCGACGGCGGGCGGCTCTACTGGAAGATGGGCGGCGTGCTCTACGCGGTGGAGGAGGGAACGCTCACCCAGGCGGAGCCCTTGGCGGACCTGGAGGCGTATGCCATGCGCTCCGATGAGACGCTGTCCCCCGATACGGAGCTGTTCAAGACCGAGCGGGACGGCCAGGCCCTCTATGTGGTGAGCCGGCCTGTGGGGGTGCATGACCTGTACCTTGTGGAGACCATGCCCCGGCCCGTATACGCCGGCATGATCGGCGCGCTCTTAAAGCCCGCTGCGGCGAGCCTTTTGGTGATATTCCTTCTGGGCGTGGTGCTGGCGCTGATGCTCCACAGGCAGGTGGCTCTGCCGGTGGTGGCCCTGCGCCGCCGGATAGAGCGCATCAGCGCCGGGGACTTCACCGTGGACCCGGACATCGAGTGGAACAACGAGCTGGGGGATATCGGCCGGGGCCTCAATCAGGTGTCCCGGAGCATCACTGCCCTCATGGACAAGCGCATCGAGGACGAGAAGCAGAAGCAGGACATGGAATACCGCATGCTGCAAAACCAAATAAACCCCCACTTCATCTATAACGCCCTGAACTCCATCAAGTGGATGGCGGCCATCCAGCACGCCCCCGGCATCGAGGAGATGGTGACGGCCCTGTCCCGGCTTTTAAAGAGCGTGTCCAAGGGCAACGAGCGGCTGGTGCCGCTGTATGAGGAGTTCGCGCTCCTGAACGACTATTTCACCATCGAGCAGTACCGCTACGGGGGCACCATCACCCTGGACGTGGACTACATCGAGGACGAGGCCCTGGCGCGGGAATGCCTCATCCCCCGGTTCACCCTCCAGCCCCTGGTGGAGAACGCCATCTTCCACGGCATCGAGCCCAAGGGCCGGGCCGGGGAGATACGCCTCACGGTGACCCGGGAGCGGGAGAGCGGGGACGTATTACTCAGGCTCCACGACGACGGCGTGGGCATGACGGCGGAGCAGGCGGAAAAGGCCCTGTCCGAGCCCAGCCCCGAGGAGGCCGCCGCCAAGTTCCGCCATGTGGGCATGTGGAACGTCCACAGGCGGCTGCAATATATCTTCGGGGAGGCCTATGGCCTTTCCATCGACAGCACCCCCGGTGCGGGCACCACTGTCACGGTCCGGCTGCCCGGCCGGGAGGGGGAGGCGAGAGGATGATACGGGTATATCTTGCGGACGACGAGCCCCTGGTCCTTATCGGGATGCAGGGGATACTGGACTGGCCGGCCCTGGGCTATGAGATCGTGGGAACCGCCTCCAACGGCGCGGACGCCCTCCGGGACATAGAGGCGCTGCACCCGGACATCGTGATCACGGACATCATGATGCCTATTATGGACGGGCTGGAGCTGGCGGAGACCTGCCGGAAGCGGGACCCCACTCTGCCGGTGTTCATCATCCTCACCAGCTACGAGCAGCTGGACTACATGAAGCGCAGCATCCGCTTCGGCGCGGTGGAATATCTCAACAAGATGGACCTGACGGCCCAGAGCCTGCGGGCGGCCCTGGAGCGGGCCCGGAAGGCCGTGGAGAAGGAGATGGTCCTGCGGGCCCCGGCGGCGCCCCCGGCGGGGAGCGTGGATATGTACAGGGAGCGGCTGTTTTTGCAGCTCTACGGCGGCTTCTTCACCGAGCGGGAGACCTTCGACCGGGCGGCGGAGGAGCTGGCGCTTCGGTTCGACGCGCCCTCTTACACCGTGGCGCTGGCGGAGCTTCAGTGCTCCGACGAGGAGACGGCCCGGTCCCCGGGCCTCAGCGCCGGGGTCACCGGTATGGCGGCCAAGACCATGCCCCGGTATATGCCCTGCTGGGTGACCGGGCTGGACCTGCGCCATTTTTCCGTGCTCATCCCCCTGCAGGACAAACAGGGGCTGACGGAGCAGCTAAGGCCCGTGCTGGAAAAGACGGGGGAGATATTATATAAGTATTTCAGCACGCCCCTCTATTGGGTGGTGGGACCGCCGGTGACGGATATCCTCCAGGCCGGCCGGAGCCAGCAGGCGGCCATGGACGCCCTGCCCCTGCTGGGGGCGGCGAGGCCCATATGCTTCTGCCCCGATTCCCCCGCCGGGTCCCCCGACAGCCGGACCCGGCTGGTGGCCCAGGCCCAGGAATATATCCGCCGGAATCTGGATAAGCGCCTGTCATTGAACGACGTGGCCTCCGCCTTCAATTTCAGCCCCAACTATCTCAGCCAGATGTTCTCCCAGAACGGGCGGAGCTTCGTAGAATTCGTCACCAGCGCCCGCATCGAGGCGGCCAAGCACCTGATGGCGTCCACGGACATGAAGATATACGAGATCAGCGAGCGGGTGGGGTTTGAGAGCGCCTTCTACTTCAGCAAGGTGTTCAAGAAGCTGGAGGGCGTCAGCCCCCGGGAGTACATGAAGAAGCTGGGAGATCAGACCGATGATACGTGAACTTCTGGAAAAGAGCGCCTGGACGGCCCAAAAGCCCCGCCTGGCCCCGCCCCCGGGGAGCGGGGCGTGGAAGAGCCTTCCCGGCGCGGAGCGTTTGCTCGCGGCGGGGGACGAGGCCCTGCGCCGGGCGAAAAAGCCGCCCGCGCTGCCCTTGAAGCTGTGGCTGGCCTATACGGAGCGGGGGGACAGGACGGGCTATGAGACGCCCTACTTCGCCCGGCGGCGGACGCTGTGCGACCTTGTCATGGCGGCATGCGCCGCCGGCGGGGGGCGGTATATCCCCGCCATCGCGGACTATCTGTGGGCCATATGCGAGGAGAGCGCCTGGCAGCTTCCTGCCCACAATGTGTATGTGCGGGATACCCCCGCCCTGCCCCTGCCGGACACAAAACGGCCAGTGGTGGACCTGTTCGCCGCGGAGACGGGGGCCACGCTGGCGCTGACCCATAGGCTTCTGGGCCGTGAGTTGGACGCATACGCCCCCGGCTTGGCTGAGCGGATGAAGGACGAGGTCCGCCGGCGGGTGCTGCGGCCCTATCTCCACGACCACTTCTGGTGGATGGCGGACACGGCTGACCCCAAGGACAAGCCTGTGTGCAACTGGACACCCTGGTGCACCCAGAACGTGCTGCTGGCCGCGGCGGCGCTGCTGCCGGCCCGGGCGCTGCCCCCTTACGTGCATAAAGCGGCGGCGGGGCTGGACAGCTTCCTCGCCGAATACGGCGAGGACGGCTGCTGCAACGAGGGCGCCCAGTATTACGGCCACGCGGCGCTGACATGCTATAACGCCCTGGAGCTGCTGTGCCAAATGGCCCCGTGGGCGCTGGACAGCCTGTGGAAAGAGCCCAAGCTGCGCAATATGGCGGAGTACATCGTACACATGCACGTGGCGGGGCCATACTATCTCAACTTCGCCGACTGCAGCCCCCTGGCCGGGCGGCGGGGGGCGCGGGAATATCTGTTCGCCAAGCGGATGGGCAGCGAGCCATTGCGGACCCTGGCGGCGCGGGACGCCGCAGAGGCGGCCCAGGACAGCCCCGCGGACAACTCCAGCGGCATCAGCCTCTATGAGCGGATACAGTCCGCTTTCACAGAGGCGGAGATGCGGGCCGAGGCGGAAAAAATAAAGGGCCGGCCCATCCCCGCCGCGGCGGACATATGGTACCCCAGCGTGGGGGTGCTCTCCGTCCGGCGGGGGACATATGTGCTGGGGGCCAAGGCCGGCTGTAACGCGGACAGTCACAACCACAACGATACCGGCAGCCTCATCCTCTATAAGGACGGCCGGCCCCTGCTCATCGACGTGGGCGTGGAGAGCTACACCGCCAAGACCTTCAGCGACAGGCGCTATGAGATATGGACCATGCAGTCCGGCTGGCACAACCTGCCGGAATTCGACCCGGCGGGCGGGCAATACCAGCAGCGCTCCGGTCCGGAGGCCCGGGCGGAGCATGTGGAAGTGGTCCCGGACCTCTCCGGCCTGTCCATGGACATCGCCGCGGCCTACGGGCCTGTGCCGGGGCTGGGCTGTTACCGCCGCCGGATGGCCCTCACGGCGGACGGCCTCACCGTGGAGGATGTCACCGACTATCCGGGAACGGTGGCCCTCGGCCTCATGAGCGCCGAAAAGCCGGAAACGGCGGGAGATACCGTCCGTTTCGGGACCCTGGGCAAGGCCGAGGTACAAGGCGCGGACCGCGTCACATGGGAGGCGGTCCCTATCCGGGACGCCCGGCTGCGGGCGGCTTGGCCGGAGACCATTTACCGAACGCGGATATACTTCACCGGCAGGGTGAAGATCGAAGTGCGCTGATATAGGAGGGAAGACAAATGCCACAGGAACCCATCAAACTCAAAATACTGGACGCGGCAGGCCGGGTGCTGCTGACCGCCCCAGCGGCGGAGCAGGTGAGCCTGGTCTACGCCAACGCCTACGCCCCCGGGGACCGGGTGGCCCTGGAGATCGGCCGGCCGGGGCAGTACTGCGTGGTGCAGTTCGAGGACACCATGTCCCCGGCGCTCATTTACGTGGTGAAGCGGGAGATCAACTTTGCCATCCCCTTCGGGGAGCAGGCGACGGTCTATAATCCCAAGAGCTTTACCGGCTCCTGCCATGTCATCCGGGCCCGGCTGGCGACACCGGAGGAGATCGCCGCCCGGCGGAACCTTGCCTTCGACCCCTACGACAGTCACGGCGACACGGGGTTCTATCCCCACGCCGCCGCCAATGTGGAGACCCGGGGCGAGGCGGTGTTCGCCGCCCGCAACGCCATCGACGGCGTCTATGAAAACGACGCCCACGGCGTCTGGCCCTACCAGAGCTGGGGCATCAACCGGGACCCCAGCGCCGCGCTGACCCTCTCCTTCGGCCGGCCGGTGACGGTGGACGAGCTGCGCCTCACCCTGCGGGCGGATTTCCCCCACGACAGTTGGTGGACCCGCGCCACGGTCCGTTTCGGCGACGGGAGCGAGGAGACCCTCTCCCTGCGCCGGGACGCCGCGCCCCAGCGGTTTCCCATCGCGCCCCGCACGGTCACGGAGCTGACGCTCTTTAAGCTCATCAAGGCGGACGACCCCAGCCCCTTCCCGGCCCTGACGCAGATCGAGGCCTGGGGCACCGAGGCCTCCGGCCAGTGACTGCCGCGGCTATATAGAAAGGTAGGACGAGACATATGATACGCAAGGGATTCAAAATGAAGCTGTATCCCGGCATGGCGGAGGAATATGCCCGGCGGCACAACGCCCTGTGGCCGGAGATGCGGGATATGATACACGCGTACGGCGGGCACAACTACTCCATCTATCTGGACACGGAGACCAATGTGCTCTACGGCTATATCGAGATCGAGGATGAGGCCCGCTGGGCCGCCTCCGCGGACACGCCCATCAACCGCAAATGGTGGGACTACATGGCCGACATCATGGATACCAACCCGGACAACAGCCCCGTCTCCACGGACCTGGTGCCGGTGTTCCATCTGGACTGAGCCGGGTAGGTGATGAATTGAAATACCATCTTGCCATCGACATCGGCGCGTCCTCCGGCCGGCACATCGTGGGCTGGCGGGAGGACGGCGGGCTGAGGACAAAAGAAGTCCACCGTTTCCCCAACGGGCCAAAAGAGCGGGACGGACATCTGACTTGGGACGTGGCCGCGCTGCTGGCGGAGGTCCGGGCGGGCATCGAAAAGGCCAAGGCCGAATTTGGCCCCATCGACAGTCTCGCCATCGACACCTGGGGCGTGGACTATGTGCTGCTCCGGGGGGACATAGAACAACTGCCCTGCTACGCCTACCGGGACGGCCGCACCGAGGCAGTCATTGAAAAGGTCCACGAAATAATACCCTTCGGGGAGCTCTACCGCCGCACCGGCTGCCAGTTCCAGCCGTTTAACAGCCTCTACCAGCTCTGTGCGGACAAGCTGGCCGGGCGCTTAGAGGGCGTCACGGACATGCTGATGCTGCCGGAGTATCTTATGTGGAAGCTCTGCGGCGTCAGGGCCCGGGAGTACACCAACGCCACCACCACCGGCATGGTGAACGCCCAAACGGGGGAATTTGACCTGGACATCGCGGACGCACTGGGCCTGCCCCGGGCGCTGTTTCCCAAGCTCACCAAGCCGGGGACGGCCATCGGCGAATACGAGGGGATAAAATGCGTCCTCTGCGCCACCCATGACACCGGCTCCGCCGTGGAGGGCATCCCCATGGAGGGGAACGAGCCCTATATCTCCTCCGGCACATGGTCCCTGCTGGGTGTGAAGACGCCGAAGCCCATCACGGACGGGGGAAGCCTCGCCGCCAACTGGTCTAACGAGGGCGGCGTGGGGTACAACCGGTATCAGAAGAACATCATGGGCATGTGGCTCATAAATGAGCTTCAAAAGGAGCTGTGCCCGGACACGCCTTTTCCGGAAATAGTAAGGTTGGCGGAGGCAAGTACCTGTAACATCACCGTGGACGCCAATGCCCCCGCATTCCTGGCCCCGGAGAGCATGGTCTCGGCCTTTGACCAGGCCGCGGGCGGGGCGCTCAAGGCTCCCGGCGACTACTTCCGCTGCGCCTATGAGAGCCTGGCCCTCAGCTACCGGGACGCCATCCGGGAGCTGGAACGAAATACCGGCCGAACGTACGAAAAGCTGTACATCGTGGGCGGCGGGGCGAAAAACGCTTTCCTGAACCGCCTGACGGAGGAGGCCACGGGCCTGCAGGTCGTGGCCCTGCCCATCGAGGCCACGGCCCTGGGCAATTTGAAAGTACAAATGGAGGCAGTGTCATGTTAGTGGAGACGAAAGCAAGAGTGGGCGTATTCGCCATCGCCCTGGGGGCCTATCTGCCCCAGTTCCCCTCCCTGGTGCCCGAGTTCGAGGGGCAGTACGCGGACTTCAAAAAGCGCATCCCGGACTCTGTGGAGCTCATAGACGGCGGCCTTGTGACCACCAAGGAGCTGGCCATGGCCGCCGGGGACAGGTTCCGGGCCGCGGATGTGGACCTGGTGATATTGCAGCTTCTGACCTACGCCACCAGCTACAACATGCTCCCCGCCGTGCGGGATCTGGACGTGCCCGTGGTGCTGGTGAACCTGCAGAAAAAACGGGCCCCCGACTACGAGCACACCGACACGGCCGCATGGCTGGGCACGCTGTACGCCTGCGGGGCCGTGGGGGAGATGGTGGCGGACCTGGAGCGGGCCGGGAAGCGCCACGCGGTCATCACCGGCGTGGTGGAGGGCGGCGACGAGCATGCCCAGGCGGAGATAGAGGACTGGTGCCGCGCCGCCCAGGTGCGCCGCCGCTTCCGGGATACGAACCTGGCCCAGATCGGCCGGCCCTATCCCGGCATGATGGACCTCTACATCGACGAGACCAACCTCTACCACCGGATGGGCCTTTACACCAAGCAGTTCGATTGGGAGAAGATGTGGGCCATCGCGGACGGCGTCACCGACGAGGCGGCCATCCGGGCCAAGGCACAGGACATCCTGGACACCTTCGACATCGAGGGCGGCGGGACAGTGGAAAAGGTCTGGGACATGGCGAAATATGTGGTGGCCTTCGAGCAGTGGGTGAAGGATGAGCAGCTCGCCTTCGTGGCCTCCCACTATGACGGCTTCGCTCAGGGGGTGGCCGGGAAGCTGGACAGCATGCTCATCCCCGCCTTCTCCATGCTCATCAAGCAGGGCACGGCCTGCGCCGTGGAGGGGGACATCAAGGTGGCTATGGCCATGAGCATCCTCAAGACCATTGCCGGCACGGGCCAGCTCTCCGAGATGTATTCCATCGACTTTGACGAGGACATCTGCATCATCGGCCACTCCGGGTCCGGGGACGCGGACATATCCCAGGCGCGGAAACCCACCATGAAGATCGTGCCCGTATTCCACGGCAAGACTGGCGGCGGGTACCTGACCCAGTTCTATCCCCCCGCGGGGCCGGTGACATATCTCGGCATCACCCAGGACCGGGACGGCCACTTCAAATTCGTCGCCGCCGAGGGCGTCAACGAGCCCGGGCCCATCTTCACCTTCGGGGACACCAACATGCGCACCCGCTTCACCTGCGGGGCGAGGGAGTTCTGCGACCGCTGGAGCGAGGCTGGCCCCACCCACCACATGGCCGCCGCCGTGGGACGGCATATTGACACCATCCTGAAAGTCGCTAAAATATTCAACGTCCCCGTGGACGTGATCACGAGATAAGGAGATAATGATATGAAAGACATCCTCACCGCCCCCTTCATGACAGAGATGGTCCGCACCTGCACCAATATGTATGCCCACACCTGGGACGAACGCAACGGCGGCAATATAAGCCTGCTGCTGGACGAGGCAGATGTTAAAGATTATGTAAACTTAAACGCGGTCATCCGCACCATCCCCACCGGCTTCGAGGCCCCGGCCCTGGACGGGAAGTATTTTCTCGTCACCGGCACGGGCAAGTATTTCAAGAATGTCCAGTACGCCCCCGACGTGAACCTGGGCCTGGTGCGGCTCAGGGATAAGGGCGCGACGGCGGAGCTTCTTTGGGGCTTCGCCGACGGCGGCAAGTTCACCAGCGAGTTCCCCCCGCACATGATGAGCCACGCCGCGCGCCTGGCCGTGGACCCGGCAAACCGGGTCATCATGCACTGCCACCCGGCCAATCTCTTGGCCATGACCTACGTCCACGACCTTAATGAGCGGGCGTTCACAAGGACCCTGTGGCAGATGTGCACGGAGTGCATCGTGGTGTTCCCGGACGGGGTGAATGTGCTGCCCTGGATGCTCTGCGGCACCAACGAGATCGGCGAGGCTACTGCTGAGAAGATGAAGACCGCCCGGCTGGTGGTCTGGGCCCAGCACGGCATATACGGCGCGGGGAAGGACCTGGACGAGACCTTTGGCCTCATCGAGACGGCGGAGAAGGCGGCGAAGATCTGGATGAAGATCGCCCACCTTCCCATAAAGCAGACTCTCACGGACGACGAGATGCATCTGCTGGCGGAACATTTTAACGTGTCTCCCCGGGCGGGGTATCTGGCGTAAGAGCGGGAAAACTATTTATCATATATCAGGAGGAATCAAGCAATGGCAAATCGCATCGTACTGAACAACGTATCCTATCACGGCGCAGGGGCCGTGGCCGAGATCGGCAACGAGCTGGCCGCCCATGGCTGCAAAAAGGTCTTCATCGCCTCCGGCAATCATGTGGTCAAGTCCGGCCAGATCGACAGCATCCTGAACGCCCTGAAGGAAAAGGGCATGGAGTACACCATCTTCACGGACATCAAGCCCAACCCCACCATCGAGAACGTCCAGGCCGGCGTGGCCGCCTTCAAGGCCTTCGGCGCGGACAGCATCGTGTGCGTGGGCGGCGGCTCCGTCATGGACACCGCCAAGGCCATTGGCGTCATCATCACGAACCCCGAGTTCGCCGATGTCCGCTCCCTGGAGGGCGTGGCCCCCACGAAAAATCACGCGGTGTTCACCATCGCCGTGCCCACCACCGCCGGCACCGCCGCGGAGGTCACCATCAACTATGTGATAACCGACGTGGAGCGCAAGCGGAAGTTCGTCTGCGTGGACGTGCACGACATCCCCGACGTGGCCATCGTGGACCCGGACATGATGCTGTCCATGCCCGAGAGCCTCACCGCCGCCACCGGCATGGACGCCCTGACCCACGCCATCGAGGGCTACACCACCGCCGCGGCCTGGCAGATGACGGACATGTTCCACCTGGAGGCCATCCGGCTCATCTCCGCCAACCTGCGCGCCGCCCAGAAGAACGACCCCGAGGGCCGCAAGGGCATGGCTCTGGGCCAGTATATCGCCGGCATGGGCTTTTCCAACGTGGGCCTGGGCATCGCCCACTCCATGGCCCACACCCTGGGCGCGGTGTACGACACGCCCCACGGCGTGGCCTGCGCCATGATGCTGCCCATCGTGATGGAGTATAACGCCGACGCCACCGGCGAGAAGTACCGGGAGATCGCCCGGGCCATGGGCGTGAAGGGCGTGGACGATATGACCCAGGAGCAGTATCGCGCCGCCGCCATCGAGGCGGTGAAGAAGCTGTCCGCCGATGTGGGTATCCCCGCGAAGCTGGACAAGCTGCGTGAAGAGGACCTGGACTTCCTGGCCCAGTCCGCCGCCGCGGACGCCTGCGCCCCCGGCAACCCCAAGCCCGCCGCCGTGGAGGACTTCAAAGCCCTGTTCCGCAAGATCATGTAAGAAGATACGATGTAAAAGAGGCCGGAGCGCGGCAAGCGCTCCGGTTTTTCTTGCGCTCCGGCATGCTTTCAGGTAATATATAAACTGAGGGAGTTTCGGCTTCGATCAACAAGTGAACAAGGGGGAGACGCCATGGACCTTTTCTATCAACTGATCGCCCTGCTGGGCGGCCTGGCCATGTTCCTGTACGGCATGCGCGTCATGGGCGACGGCCTCAAAAGCTGCTCCGGCGGGGCCATGCGCTCGGCGCTGGCCAAGGTGACGGCGAAGCCCGCTCTGGGCTTCATTCTGGGCATGTTCGTCACCTGCATGATCCAGAGCTCCCACGCCACCATCGTGCTCACGGTGGGCCTTGTGGGCGCGGGATTTCTCACCTTCCGCCAGTCCATCGGCGTCATTCTGGGCGCCAACGTGGGCACCGCCATCACCGCCCAGATCATCCGGCTCATGGATGTGGAGAGCGGGGCCACGGGGCTTTTGTACATGCTCAACGCGGAAAATCTCGCGCCCCTGGCCCTGATCGCCGGCATCGTGATGATCATGTTCGTGAAAAAGAGCGCCGCCAAGAGCGCTGGCTCCATCGCCGTGGGCTTTGGCATCCTGTTCATGGGGCTCATCTACATGCGGGACGCGGTCAGCGGCCTGAGCGGCACCGTAGGCGGCTTTCTCATGAAGCTGGAGGGGAACTATATCCTGGGCTTCCTCACCGGCGCGGCCGCCACCTGCGTCATCCAGAGCTCCTCCGCCGTCATCGGCATCCTGCAGTCCTTCGCCAGCTCCTTCGGCCTGCGGCTGTGCGGCATCGTGGCGGTGATATTGGGCGTCAACATGGGCGACAGCCTCTCGGCGTATCTTGTCTGCCGCATCGGGGCCAAGCCGGAGCAGGTCCGCACGGTGACAGTGCATGTGCTCTACAACATCTGCGCGGCGCTACTGGTGACGGCGGTGCTGGCCGCCGGCCGGGCCACGGGCATTATCGGCGACGGGCTTTGGAACACCATGCTGGACTCCGGCGGCGTGGCCAACGTCCACGGCCTGTTCAGGCTCATACCGGCGGTGCTGCTGCTTCCCCTGTCCGGGGTGTTCGCCCGGGTGGCGGAGAAGCTGGTGCCGGATAAGCCCATGGACCCGGAGGAGCGGGACATCGAGGAGGGCCTGCGGGAGCTGGACAGCCGCCTCATCTCCAACCCCGCCGTGGCCCTGGACCAGGCGGCCCATCTCATCGGCCACATGGCCTCCGTGGCCCGGGACAACTATGAGACCGCCGCCGGACAGCTCTTTGGATACGACGGGAAAAAGGCGGAGAAGGTGGACCAGCGGGAGGCGCTGCTGGACCGGATGGCGGACGCCACCAACCAGTACATCGTCAGTCTCTCCCCCTATATCACCCTGGCCGCCCATACCCGCAGCCAGAACTTCCTCATCAAGGCGCTCACCTGCTTTGAGCGCATCGGCGACCTGGCCCAGAACATCCAGCACGACGCCCTGCGCCTGGCGGAGAGCGGCGAGACTTTCTCGCCCCAGGCCCGGACGGACCTGCAGGGGTCCATCACCGTGGTGGGCGATATCCTGGCCCTCACCGTGGATGCCTTCCTGAAGGACGACAGGGGCCAGGCCCGGGCGGTGGAGCCCCTGGAGGAGGTCATCGACGACCTCGTCGAGGTCATGAAGGGCCGCCACGTGGCGCGCATGACCGCGGGCACCTGCGGCGTGACGGCCGGTATCCAGTATCAGAACATCCTCCAGAACCTGGAGCGGGTGTCCGACCAGTGCTCGGATCTGGCGATCTACATGCTCAGCCGGGACGACACGGCCATCAGCGGCCAGGAGCACCGGTATCTCCACGAGCTGCACCACTCCGACAACGCCGCCTACCGGGAGATGTTCCGGAAAAATTACGAAAAGTATTTCCGCGAGCTTCATCTGGACGCCCAAAATATAAAGTAATATAACGTTTCGCAGGCGGGAGGGACATTTCGGAAAGCAAAAGTTTTGCGATAAAAAAACGGCGGCGGCAAAGGCTCGGATTTTGGGCAAAACACAGATTGACATCCGCCCACCTATGGGGTATCATCGTTTTAGCGTGATACAGTATGTAGTGTCTTTCCCCGCGACAGCGCCGTCGGCGAGACGCGATATGGTAATACGGCCATGCCCTCTTGCCCCGGCAAGGGGGCATTTTTCCGCCCGCCGCGGCCACCAAAACATGGGAGAGGATAGGAAAAACTGAAATGAACCTGATCTACGGCATCAAGGACAAGCCCAAGTTCGGCGAGGTGGTCCTGTTCGCCATCCAGCAGCTGCTGGCCATCATGGCCGCCACCATCGCGGTGCCGGCGGTGGTCAACTCCGCCTGCGGCACGGCCCTGCCCGCCTCCGCCGCCATCTTCGGCGCCGGCGTGGGCACCTTTGTCTACCTCATCTTTACCAAGAGCGCCAGCCCCGTGTTCCTGGGCTCCTCCTTCGCCTTCATCGGCTCCATGATGAGCGCCTTCTCCGGCGCCGCCAGCATGGCCGCGGGCTACTGGGGCCTCATCATCGGCGCGGCCATGGCCGGGGCGGTGTACGTGGTGCTGGCCATCGTGATAAAATTCTGTGGCGTGGCCTGGATAGACAAGCTGATGCCTCCCGTCATCATTGGGCCCACCGTGGCCATCATCGGCCTCTCCCTTGCGGGGAACGCCGTGGGCGACCTGACCTCCTCCAGCGTGGAGGGCGGCAGCGTGTACGTGGCCCTCATCTGCGGCCTGGTGACCCTGGCGGTGACCATCCTGGCCTCCACCTACGGCAAGAAGATGGTCAGGCTCGTCCCCTTCATCATCGGCATCCTGGCCGGCTACGCCTGCGCCAGCCTCTTCGCCCTGCTGGGCTATATGACCGGCAACCCGGCCCTCACCGTCATCAACTACAGCGCCCTGGCCAACGTGGGCTATGTGGCCGTGCCGGACTTCACCTTCCTCCTGGGCGGCAGCCTTAAGGACATCACGCCTACCTACCTTCTCACCCTGTTCACCGCCTATGTGCCGGTGGCCTTCGTGGTCTTCGCCGAGCACCTGGCGGACCACAAGAACCTGTCCTCCATCATCGGCGTGGACCTCTTGAAGACCCCGGGCCTCACCCGCACCCTGCTGGGCGACGGCATAGGCTCCATGGCCGGTGCGGTGTTCGGCGGCTGCCCCAACACCACCTACGGCGAGTCCATCGCCTGCGTGGCCATCACCCGCAACGCCTCCACCGTCAGCATCTGGGGCGCGGCGGTGCTGTGCATCATCGTCAGCTTCATCTCCCCGCTGATGGCCTTCCTGGAGACCATCCCCTCCTGCGTCATGGGCGGCGTGTGCGTGGCGCTGTACGGCTTCATCGCCATGAGCGGCTTCAAGATGCTCCAGGGCGTGGACCTGAACAAGAACCGGAACCTGTTCGTGGCCTCCATCATCTTCATCACCGGCGTGGGCGGCCTGTCCGTCAGCTTCGGCGCCGTGGAGATCCGCACCGTGGCCTGCTCCCTGATCCTTGGCATCCTGGCCAACGTCATGCTCTCCAAGGAGAAGGACGAGGAGGAAGAGACTGCCACTTCCAACGAGGAAGAGTGATACATACGGGAAAGCCCCGCCGCCACGGGCGGCGGGACCCCGTCGTAACCGGCGGGAGAGCCCGGACAGCACTTTTTGCAATCTAAAGAGCAGTTTGCACTATTTTCATTGCGGCGATTTTTTAGTATAGTACCCCAAGACGGCCGCAGCCGGGAGGCGGACCCATGCGCATCGAACACATTGACATCGGGGAGATTTCCCTTCCCCTGGCCCATCCCTTCAAGACCGCCCTGCGCACCGTGGAGCACGTAAACGACATCGTGGTCCGGGTGCGGGGAGAGAACGGCCTGGAGGGCTACGGCGAGGCGCCCGCCACGGCGGTCATCACCGGAGAGACCAAGGGCTCCATCGCCTGTGCCGTTCGGGACTTCATCGCCCCGGCTATCACCGGCATGGACCTGATGGACCTGGACGCGGTGATGGATAAGCTCCAGCGCTCCATGGTCCACAACACCTCCGCCAAGGCGGCGGTGGATATGGCCCTGCTGGACCTGTGGGGCAAGACCCTGAACGCCCCCCTCTGGCGGCTTCTGGGCGGGGCGAAAAGAGAGTTCGAGACCGACATCACCATCTCCGTGAACGGCGTGGACGAGATGGTCCGGGACAGCCTGGAGGCCGTGGACCGGGGCTTTTCCATCCTCAAAGTCAAGGTGGGGAAGGACCCCGCCGCGGACGTGGAGCGCCTGGCCGCTATACGCCAGGCCGTGGGGCCCAGCGTGGCCCTGCGGGTGGACGCCAATCAGGGCTGGACCCCCCGGGAGGCGGTGCGCATCATCTCCGCCATGGAGGACGCGGCTGTGGGCGCGGAGCTCGTGGAGCAGCCGGTGCCTGCAACTGATTTTGACGGGATGAAATACGTGACGAGCCGGGTCAACACCCCCATTCTGGCCGACGAGAGCGTCTTTTCCCCCGCGGACGCGGCGCGGGTCATCACCGAGCACGCGGCGGATTACATCAACATCAAGCTCATGAAGACCGGGGGCATATGGCCGGCGCTGCGGCTCGGCGCCATGGCGGAGAGCTTCGGTGTACAGTGCATGATAGGCTGCATGCTGGAGAGCCAGATATCCGTGGCCGCCGCGGCCCACCTGGCCGCCGCCAGGGGCGTCATCACCATGGCGGACCTGGACGGACCCTCCCTGTGCGCCTGTGAGCCCTTCCCGGGAGGGCCGGAATTCCGCGGCCCCGTCATCGCCATGACGGAATCGCCCGGCATAGGCGTCCGCGTCCCGGCGGACTGCTGGGCGTAAAGATGTATCTTCCCGCCTGCGGGCGGTATGGATATGCACATTTTATGAAAGGATGTATCAAGATGAGAACGACCAAACGTATGCTCACCCTGCTGCTGGCTGTGGTGATGGTCCTGTCTCTGGGCTGCGTCGCTTACGCCGACGGGGAGCAGACCACCTACCGCACCCTGTATTCCAGCGAGGTGGACACCCTGAACTACCTGGACAGCACCCAGGCTGTCACCACTTCCCTCACCTTCAACCTGATCGACTGCCTGGTGGAGTATGACTCCTACGGCAACGTGGAGCCCGCTCTGGCCACCAGCTGGGAGCCCAATGAGGACGCCAGCGTCTGGACGTTCCATCTGCGGGAGGGCGTCAAGTGGGTGGACAAGGACGGCAACGAGGTGGCCGACGTGACCGCCAACGACTGGGTGGCCGCCGCCCACTACATCTGCGACGCCGCCAACGACGCCAGCACCTACAGCGTCCTGCGTGACAACATCGCCGGCGCCAGCGCTTATTATGATTACACCGCCTATCAGCTGGCCCTGCCCACCGCCAAGGACGGCACCGACGAGAACGGCAATCCCGCCAAGGTCATCGTCAACGAGGACGGCGAGGAGGAGGTCCTGGAGGAGGCCCCCGAGGCCTCTCTGGAGGACATCGGCGTGGTGGCTCTGGACGACTACACCCTCCAGTTCACCCTGACCGGCTCCAAGGCCTATTTCGTGTCTCTCCTCAGCCACGGCGCGTTCATGCCCGTGTATGAGCCCTTCCTGGAGGAGTGCGGCGACAAGTTCGGCACCAGCAACGAGTATCTGCTCTACAACGGCGCCTATATCCTCTCTTCCTTCAAGCCCCAGCAGGAGCACGTCCTGACCAAGAACGCCGCCTATTGGGAGCCCGAGTGCGTGTACATCGAGGAGGTCCGGGAGACCTATAACGCCGAGGCCGCCTCCATCGCCACCACCATGTACCTGAACGGCGAGCTGGACGCCGCTACCGTGTCCTCCGACCTGCTCAGCGCCATGATGGCCGACCCCAAGACCGCCGACCAGATCCACTCCTCCCGTCCCAGCACCTCCTATTGCTACTGGTACCTGTTCAACTTCGACGCCAACTTTGACGAGGAGTATGAGCCGGAGAACTGGACCATCGCGGTGAACAACGAGAACTTCCGCCAGTCCCTGGTGCATGCGATGAACCGCATCCCCGCCCTGGCCGCCAACGATCCTCTGAACCCCACCGCCAACGTCACCAACACCATCACCCCCAGCAACTTCTCCTTGTATGAGGGCAAGGACTACACCTCCTATGAGGGCCTGGACGCCTACACCGCCGAGGGCTTCGATTACTTTGATCCCGACCTGGCCCTGGAGTACAAGGACAAGGCCGTGGAGGAGCTGACCGCCGCCGGCGCCACCTTCCCTGTGAAGGTGCTGATGTGCTACAACCCCTCCACCTCCAACTGGGCCAATGAGTGCCAGGTGGTGGAGCAGCAGATGGAGAGCGTCCTGGGCACCGACTACATCGACATCATCGTCGAGGCCGGCCCCTCCGACGGCTTCCTGGCCGCTGTCCGCCGCGCGGGCAACTACGCCTTCATGAAGTGCAACTGGGGCGCCGACTACGCCGACCCCGAGACCTGGACCGACCCCTTCGTGCCCGGCTCCTCCTATAACTTCATCGACAAGAGCACGGCCCCCGAGACCGTGGCCCTGTATGAGGAATACTGCGAGCTGGTGAACGCGGCCAAGGCCATCACCACCGACGTGGACGCCCGCTATGCCGCCTTCGCCAAGGCTGAGGCCTTCCTGCTGGATCACGCCTTCGTGGTGCCCATCCACACCAACGAGATCAGCTACTCCATGAGCAAGCTGAACGTCTTTGAGGGCCAGTACGCCATGGTGGATACCGTGACCTACCGCTACAAGGACCAGCACATCCAGGATAAGTCCATGAGCATCGACGAGTACAACGCCGCCTATGCCGAGTGGGCTGCCAACAAGAACTGAACCAATGACGCCGCGCCCCCTGCCGTTTCGGCGGCAGGGGGATTGTGGCTTTTCAGTATGACCTAAAAAGGAGGGAACTAGGTGGCCAAATACATCCTCAAACGGGTCCTGAGGGCATCTGTCACGCTGTTTATCATCATAACGATACTCTTTACCCTTCTGCGGCTCATGCCGATAGAGGGATATTTTGATAACTTTGACAAGGTGTCCTCCACGGAGATCCAGGTGAAGCTCAACTCCCTGGGCCTCAATGACCCGCTGCCCAAACAGCTGGCAAGATTCTATGACCAGCTCCTCCACGGCGATCTGGGCACCTCCAACATCTACCGCCGGGGCGTATCCATCAACACCATCATCGCCGAGAAGATACCCATCTCCGTGAAGTTCGGGCTGGTCTCTTTCGCCCTGTCATTGGTGTTCGGCCTGGCATTGGGCGTATGGATGGCCCACAGCACCCGCACCCGGTTCAAGATCGGCGACAGGCTGGGTACCGTATTGATCGTGGTGGTCGAGGCGGTGCCCTCGGCGGTGTATCATATCGTGATACAGTTCGTGGGCTCCCAGTACGCCCATATCCCCATGCTCTTTGACCCGGCCCAGCCCATCAGCTACCTGCTGCCCATATTGTCCCTGTCCATCGGCAACACGGCCTACTATGCCATGTGGCTGCGCCGGTACATGGTGGACGAGGCCAACAAGGACTACGTGATGCTGGCCCGGGCCAAGGGCGTGTCCAGCGGGGCCATATCCCGCAAGCACGTGTTCCGCAACGCCATGGTTCCCCTGGTGCAGTACATCCCCGGCTCCATCCTCGCCACCCTCATGGGCTCGCTGTACGTGGAGAGCCTCTATTCCATCCCCGGCATGGGCGGCCTTCTGGTCACGGCCATCAAGCGCCAGGACAACACCCTGGTCCAGGCGCTGGTGCTCATCTACGCCGTGGTGTCCATCCTGGGGCTCCTCTTTGGCGACATCCTGATGGCCATCGTGGACCCGCGCATCAGCCTTTCCAAGAAGGAGGGGTCACGATGAGCTTTTTCAAAAGACCTGCCGACGAGCTGGGCGACAAGCTGAACGAGCGCCTTGCCAGAGACCTGGACGAGGACGCGGCCCTGGCCAAAATGGGCGAGGCGGAGGCCTTCTCCTTCGCCGAGTTCCATCCCGAGGCCGCCGAGCGGGGCGGCTACTCCAACTATTCCTACTGGCGGGCCACCCTCCGGGCCTTCTTCCGCAACAAGACCGCCGTGTTCTTCCTCGTCCTCATGGCGGTGACGCTGCTGTTCACCTTTATCCAGCCCCTGCTGCCGGGGCAGAAGGACCCCCTGCTGGTCCACTACGGCGAGTGGGGCCTGCCCCTCAATAACGTGCCCCCCAACAGCGAGTTCTGGTTCGGCACCAACTCCATCGGCCAGGACCTGTGGTCCCGGATATGGGCCGGCACCCGCACAAGCCTCTTCATTGGCTTTTCCGTGGCCGTGGTGGAGGCGGTGGTGGGCATTCTCGCCGGGGTGCTGTGGGGCTATGTGCGCAAGCTGGACTTCTTCTTTACGGAGCTCTATAACGTCCTGGACAACATCCCCCAGACGCTTTTGCTCATCCTCATCTCCTACATCATGCGGCCCGGCGTGTCCACCATCATCTTCGCCCTGTCCCTGACGGGCTGGCTGGGCATGGCCCGGTTCATCCGCAATCAGATCATCATCATTAGGGACCGGGACTACAACCTGGCCTCCCGGTGCCTGGGCGTGCCCACCCGGCGCATCATCTTCAAAAACCTGCTGCCGTATCTCGTGAGCGTCATCACCATGCGGATGGCCCTTGCCATCCCCGGCGCCATCGGCAGCGAGGTGTTCGTGACCTATATCGGCATTGGCCTGCCCGTGTCCATCCCATCCCTTGGAAACCTCATCCAGACAGGCCGGTCCCTGATGCAGATGGCGGTGCTGCGCTACCAGCTCATCTTCCCCGTGGCGGTGCTGGCGGTGATCACCATCTCCTTCTACATCATCGGCAACTCCTTTGCCGACGCCGCCGACCCGAAGAACCACGTCAATTGAGGAGGGGACAGATATGAAAGAAAACGTCATTCTCTCCTTTGAGGACCTGGACATCCGCTTCACCCTCCGGGGGCAGGTACTGAACGCCATCCGGGGCATCTCCCTGGACGTATACAAGGGCGAGTCCCTGGCTATTGTGGGGGAGTCCGGCTCCGGCAAGAGCGTGTTCACCAAGTCCGCCATGGGCCTGCTGGACGCCAACGGCACCATCGCCGGCGGCCACATCTGGTACGACGACAAGGACCTGGCCACATTCAAAACCGAAAAAGAATGGCTCACCATCCGGGGCAAGGAGATCGCCATGGTCATGCAGGACCCCATGACCAGCCTGAACCCCCTCAAAACGGTGGGCGCACAGATATTGGAGGCGGTGGAGCTCCACCAAGGCCTCAAGGGCGCCGAGGCCAAAGCCGCCGCGGTCCAGGCATTAGCCGACGTGGGCATATCCGACCCGGAGAACCGCTACAAGCAGTACCCCCATGAGTTCTCCGGCGGCATGCGCCAGCGGGTGGTCATCGCCATCGCCATGGCCTGCCGGCCCAAAATACTCATATGCGACGAGCCCACCACGGCCCTGGACGTGACCATCCAGGCCCAGATACTGGACCTTATACGGACCCTGCAAAAGAAGCTGGACCTGACCACCATCTACATCACCCACGACCTGGGCGTGGTGGCCAACGTGGCCGACCGCATCGCGGTGATGTACGCCGGGGACATCGTGGAGGTGGGCACCTGCGACGAGGTGTTTTATGACCCCCGCCACCCCTACACCTGGGCGCTGCTTTCAAGCCTGCCCCAGCTGGGGGTGAAGGGCCAGGCCCTCTATTCCATCCAGGGCACGCCCCCCAACCTCTTTCACGAGGTGAAGGGGGACGCCTTCGCTCCCCGGAATCCCCGGGCGCTGAAGATAGACTTCATCAAGCGCCCGCCCTATTTTGACGTGAGCCCCACCCACAAGGCCCGGACCTGGCTCTTGGACCCCCGGGCGCCCAAGGTGGAGCCCCCCGAACACATCAGGAAGTTAAGGGAGAGAGGAGGCGGAAGCTATGCCTGAGACAAGGGAAAAGCTCCTGGAGGTCCAGGACCTCTCCGTCACCTTCGGCTCCCGCCGCCACCCCTTCAAGGCGGTGGACGGGGTGTCCTTCGATATCTACAAGGGGGAGACCTTCGGCCTGGTGGGGGAGTCCGGCTCCGGCAAGACCACCATTGGCCGGGCCATCATCCGGGTGAACCCGGTGTCCGGCGGCGTCATCAAGTATGACGGCGAGGTCATCTCCGGCCGGGTGAGCCGGGCCACGGACAAGCGGGTCATCCGCAACATCCAGATGGTGTTCCAGGACCCCATGGCCAGCCTCAACGAGCGGGCCAAGGTGGACTATATCGTGTCCGAGGGGCTTTACTCCATCCACAAACATATGCCCGAGGCGGAGCGCAAAGAGCGGGTGGCGAAGGCCCTGAGCGACGTAGGGCTCCTGCCGGAATTCGCCAGCCGCTTTCCCCATGAGTTCTCCGGCGGCCAGCGCCAGCGCATCGGCATCGCCCGGGCCCTCATCATGGAGCCCCAGTTCATCGTGGCCGACGAGCCCATCTCCGCCCTGGACGTGTCCATCCGGGCCCAGGTGCTGAACCTGATGAGCCAGCTTCAAAAGGAGCGGGGTCTTACGTACCTCTTCATCGCCCACGACCTCAGCGTGGTGCGGTTCATATCCGACCGCATCGGGGTCATCTACCGGGGCAAGCTCATGGAGCTTGCCGGCAGCGAGCAGCTCTTTGCCCACCCCCTGCACCCCTACACCCGGGCGCTGCTGTCCGCCATCCCCATGCCGGACCCGGTGGGGGAGCGAGGCAAGAAGCTCATCGTCTACGACCCGGACCAGCACGGATACACCGAGGCCGATCCGCCGTTGTGGGAGGAGCTGGAGCCGGGCCACTTCGTCCGGGGCGATCAGTGGGAGCTGGACGAATACCGCAAGCAGCTTCTGTGACGGAGGGAGCACCATGACGAGAGAAGAACTGGATAGATTCTTACAGCAGGAAGCGGAGGCCTTCCCCGGCAAGTGTGCCTATGTGATAGCGGATACCATGGAGGGTGCGCCCCTCCACGAGCACCTGGGGGACGCCGTCGTCCCCGCCGCCTCCACCATCAAGACCCCGGTCCTGGCCGCGGCCCTGGAGCTGGTGCGGCAGGGGAAGCTGGCTCTCGACCAGGAGCTGGAGGTGCCCGAGGCGGTGATACTGCCGGACACCCGGGTATTCGACCGGGGCGTGAGCCGGTACACACTGGAGGAACTCCTCTACTGGATGATCACCGTCAGCGACAACACCGCCACCAACGTGGTGCTGGACACGGTGGGGATGGCGTTCATCACGGACTACTGCGCCTCCCTGGGGCTCAAAAACACCCTCTGCCGGCGGAAGATGCTGGACTTCGAGGCCGCCCGCATGGGCCGGGACAACGTGACAACCGCCCTGGACCAGCGGCGGCTCTATTGGCTCCTGCAGACCGAGCGCATCCTCACCCCGGACCTCTGCCGCACGGCCATGGACATATTGACCCGCCAGCGGTCCATGGACTGCATATTGCGCTACGTCCCCGACCGGGTGACCTTCGCCCACAAGACCGGCGGCCTGGACGGGGTGTGCCACGACAGCGGCCTGTTCCTGGCCCCCATGGGCCCCCTGTACGTGGGCATCTTCACCTGGGAGGGCCCCGACCTGGACGGGGACCCGGTCCAGAGCCAGAAGAAGTTCATCGGCCGCCTGGGCAAGGTCCTATTCGACGCCTATAAAGGAGAGCAAAAATGAACGCTGTGGTCTCATCGCCCATATGCCCCCTGTACCTTCGCCCCAGCCGCCAGTGCGAGCTGGCGGACGAGGCCCTGCTGGGCTGGCAGGTGGAGATACTGGATGACCCCGCCCCCGGCTGGTACCAGGTCAGGACCGACTATGGCTACACGGGCTACGCCCCCGCCGAGTACTTGGTGGAGGGGGACGGCAACGCCGCCCGGTGGGCGGCCCTGCCCAAAAAGACCGTCCTGCGGGGCATGGCCTCGGTGCGCTCCGAGCCCCGTGTCCAGGGCTGGCAGGTGAGCGGCCTCACGAGAGGGGCGACGCTTGCCGTCCACGGCGAGCCCAATGCCGATGGCTGGCAGCGGGTATCCATGCCCGACGGCCGGGACGGATACACCAAGGCGGGATTCCTCTTTGACATCCCGGATTTGAAGGATGAAAAGGCCCTTAGGGCCCATATCGCCGACATGGCCCGGCTCTATAAAGACGCCCACTACCTCTGGGGCGGCAAGACCCCCGCGGGCATCGACTGCTCAGGCCTCGCCTTCATGGCCTATCGCCTCAGCGGCGTCACCATCTGGCGGGACGCCTCCATCCGGGAGGGCTACCCCATCCACGTCATCGGGCGGGAGAAGCTGGATACCGGCGACCTGCTGTTCTTCCCCGGCCATGTGGCCGTGTACCTTGGCGGCGGGCGGTACATCCACTCCACCGCCAAAAACGGCAGCGACGGCGTGGTCATCAATAGCTTGGACCCGGCCCATGAGGACTTCCGGCCGGACCTGGCGGAGCAGATCACCGCCATCGGCAGCCTCTTTTAAATTTACGGAAAGGAACGGTATCACACCATGCGCGTATTTTTGAGCGCCGACATCGAGGGCACCTGCGGCATCGCCTGCTGGGCGGAGACGGAGCGCACCACCCCCATGGACTATGACCCCTTCCGGAAACAGATGACCCGGGAGGTGAAGGCCGCCTGCGAGGGCGCCATCGCCGCCGGGGCGGAGGAGGTGTTCATCAAGGACGCCCACGACTCCGCCCGGAACCTGGACCCGGCGGCCCTGCCGGAGAACATCCGCATCATGCGGGGCTGGTCGGGGGACCCCCTGAGCATGATGAGCGGCGTGGACAAGGGCGGCTTTGACGCGGTGCTCTTCACCGGCTACCACTCCTGGGCCGCCGGCAGCGGCAACCCCCTGAGCCACACCATGAACGGGCAGAATGAGTTCGTGACATTGAACGGTGTGCGCATGAGCGAATTCATGATGAACGCCTACACCGCCGGGTACTACGGCGTGCCCGTGGCGTTTTTGTCCGGGGATAAGGCCCTCTGCGAATTCGCGAAAGAGTTCATCCCCGGCATCACCGCCGTCCCCGTGAACGAGGGCGTGGGCGGCGCGGTGGTGTCCATCCACCCGGACGCCGCCGTGAAGCAGATACGCGAAGCCGCCGAGAAGGCCGTGAAGAACGCCAAAAACTGCGCCGTGCCCATGCCGGACCGGTTCGATATCACCGTCCGCTTCCGGGAGCATCAGAAGGCCTATTCCCGCAGCTTTTATCCTGGCGCCAGGCTGGAGGACGGAAAGAACGTGTCCTTTACCTCCGATGACTGGTTCGAGGTCCTGCGCTTCGCCCACTTCGTGCTGTAAAAAAGGCAAAGCAAAACCCCAAGGCGTCATGCCTTGGGGTTTTGCTATCTTATCTTATACTCTCACGGCCCGGCCCCGGGGCGGGGCAACGATCTTGCCCTCCCGGGCGGCCACCGCGCCGCCGATGAGAACCATATCGATGCCCTCCGGCGGGCGGATGGGGTCGGCGAAGGTTGCCTTATCCTGAATCTTCTCCGGGTCGAATATGACCACATCAGCGTCCGTGCCAACGCGCAAGGTACCTTTTCCGATAAGGCCGAATCTTTGGGCGGGGATGGCGGTCATCTTGGCGATGGCGTCGTAGAGGCTCATGTGCCCCGGGCGGACATATTCCGCAATGAGCCGGGGGAAGGTGCCCGCCGCACGGGGATGGCCCTGGCCCAGGTGCAGGGTGGCGTCGCTGGCCAGCATCACGGCCGGGTGGGTCAACGCCCGGGTGATCTCCTCCGGCTGCATCACGTGGCACACCGTGCGGCAGGAGGGGAGGGCGGCCCGCTGGGAGCGGAATATCTCCTCGGTGCAGCGCTGCCCTTTGTAAGGACCCTCGCACAGCTCCAGCACGTCGTAGCCGCAGCCGTAGCGCTCCAGCCAGCCGTCGTCATAGGTGGCGGAGCCCAGGCCCGTGGAGAAGGCGCTGTAAGGGTAGCAGTCGCACATCACGTCCTGCCCCGCCGCCCGCCGGGCGTCCATCATAGCCAGGGCCCGCTCCATCTGGCCGAAGCCGGCCATGCTGCCGATGTGGGACACCTGGGCGGGCACGCCGGCAGCCTCCGCCGCGTCCAGAAACTCCTCCATGGCGGCGAACACCGCCGCCGCGTCGTCCCGCAGATGACAGGCCGTGAGCTTTCCCGTGCCCCGGAGGGCGCCCATGGCGGCTAAAAGCTCCCGGCCGTCCGTGCCGGGGCTGTAGCGTATGCCGAAGGACACCCCGGCGCACCCGGCGTCCAGGGCCTCCCGGATGGCCGCCGACATGGCGGCTATCTGTTCTTCCGTGGCGGGGCCGTAGGGGTCCAGCGCCCCGGCCTGTTCCCGGAACCAGCCGTGCCCGGCCAGCATGGCCACGTTCACGTATGTCCCGTCCCGGTCCGCGATATCCAAGTACTGGGCCGGGTCATAAAAGCAGCTGCCGCAGTTGCCGCCCACCACGGTGGTGACGCCCATGCGGAGCATGCAGGCGAACACGGCTTTTTCCGGGTCGGCGTAGATATGCCCATTCTCCACCGGGTCCTCGTGGACGTGGATGTCCACGAACCCGGGGCAGACCACCTTGCCGGAAGCGTCGATGCGCGCATCCGCCTCCATGTCCTCCGGGGACAGGGCCGCTACTTTTCCGTCCTCAATCAGCACGTTCAGGCGGCTGTCTATCTTATCCGCCGGGTCTATCACCCGGCCGCCATAGATAAGGGTCTTCATCTCTTCACCCCCAACGGTACCATTATAATCCCTCTGTCAAACGGCCCGCATTGCGCCCGGGGGCCGGACGTGGTATGATGGGAAAAATGGAGGAAACGGTCATGAAAAGACGCTTCGGCTCGTCCCGGCGTCGGTGGAAGCCCTACGTGCCCCCCAGCTATAGGAAAAAGCGGGCGAAAACGATATTGCTCATAGTGGGTGTGGTGCTGCTCCTGGCGGCGCTGGCTGTGGGCTTTTTCTTCGCCCGGCGGCCCCTGGAGCAGGTGTTGGAGCAGTTCCGGGGGATATTCTCCGGCGGCGCGGGCGGCTCTGGTTTCGCCGTCCATTACATCGACGTGGGCCAGGCGGACGCGGCGCTGGTGCTGTGCGACGGCGAGGCCATGCTCATCGACGGGGGCAACAAGGCCGACGCCGGAGCCATCTACCTATACCTCAAAAACCAAGGCGTGAAGGAATTGCAGTACATCGTGGCCACCCACCCCCACGAGGACCACATGGGCGGCCTGCCCGGGGCCATGTTCCAGGCGAAGGCCAAGCATGCCTTGTCGGCGGTGAGCGCCGATGACACGGTGTTTTTCAGGACCTTTACTGCTTTTCTGGACAAGCAGGGCACGGCCCTCACGGTGCCCCGGCCGGGGGATACCTTCTCCCTGGGCAGTGCGGCGGTGGAGGTGCTGGGCCCCATCGATAGGACCGCGCCCTACACCAACGACATGTCCCTGGTCCTGCGCGTCACCTACGGTGATACGGCCTTCCTCTTCACCGGCGACGGGGAGGAGGCGGAGGAGCAGACCATCCTTGCCTCCGGCCGTGAGGTGAAGAGCACGGTGCTGAAGGTGGGCCACCACGGCAGCACCTTTGCCACCACGGCGGCGTTTTTGCAGGCCGTGGACCCGGATTACGCCGTCATCCCGGCGGGGGCGGGGAACGACAATGGCCACCCGGCCCCGGCGCTGCTCCGGCGGCTGAAGGAGGCGGGGGTCCAGGTATACCGCACGGATATGCAGGGCACGGTGGTGTGCACCAGCGACGGGGAGCACGTATATTTCACCACGGAGCGGGGCGGCCATGCCGACACCTTCACCCCGGCGGACGATGTGCCTGCCCGGCCCGAGCCGGAGGAGGGGGCGTGGGTCCTGAACACCGAGACGAAGAAATTCCACCGGATGTTCTGCCTCAGCGCCGTGCAGATGGACGACGGCAAGCGGAAGATATTTGAGGGCTCCCGGGAGGAGCTGCTGGCCATGGGCTATGAGCCCTGTAACTGGTGCGGCGAGACAGAAGAATAAGAGACGAGGAAACGGGCCGCCCGGGAGGGCGGCCCGCTTATCATATATAAGTCACTTTTCCCCGTCAGCTGGCTTGGACAGCTGCTCGGTGAGCACCTGCAGCAGGGCGTCCACGTCGATGGGCTTGGCCACGTGGTCGTTCATGCCCGCGTCCAGGGCGTTCTGCCGGTCCTCCTGGAAGGCGTTGGCGGTCATGGCCACGATGGGGATGGAGGCCACGGCCTTGTCGGGCAGGGCCCGGATGGCCCGGGAGGCCTCGTAGCCGTTCATGCGGGGCATCTGGATGTCCATGAGGATGAGGTCGTAGTCCCCGGCCTTGGCGTCCGTCATGATGTCCACGGCGGCAGAGCCGTCGCTGGCGGTGGACACCGTAAAGCCGCTCTCTTCCAGCAGCTCCCGGGCGATCTCCTGGTTCAGCTCGTTGTCCTCCACCAGCAGGATATGCTTGCCCTTCAGCTCCTCCACCGGGTCGGGGATGATGTTCGCCTGGGGCGGGGCGTCCATCCTGCCCAGGGCGGTCATGAGGATCTCCCGCAGGTCGGACAGGAAGATGGGCTTGTTGCAGAAGGCGGTGACGCCCGCGTCCCGGGCCTCCTGCTCGATGGCGGCCCAGTCGTAGGCGGTGAGGATGATGATGGGCACGTTCTGGCCCGCGATGGCCCGTATCTGCCGCACCACCTCAATGCCGTTCAGGTCCGGCAGGGCCCAGTCCACGATGTAGGTGTAGTAGGCGTCGCCCAGCTCCGCGGCCTGCTTGGCCCGCAGGACGGCCTCCTTGCCGTGCATGCTCCACTCGGCCCGCATGCCGATCTGGGTCAGCATCTTCGTCACGCTGTCGCAGGTGGAGAAGTTGTCGTCTACCACCAGACCCCGCAGGCCGAACAGCTCCCGGATGACCTCCACCTGCTTCGTCTCGGACTGGAGCCGGAACTGGAGGTTGATGATGAACTCGGTGCCCTTGCCCTGCTCGGACTTGACCTCGATGGTGCCGCCCATGGTGTTGACGATGCTCTTGGTGATGGCCATGCCCAGGCCCGTGCCCAGGATGCCGCTGACGGTGGAGGTGCGCTCCCGCTCGAAGGGCTCAAAGATGTGCTCGGCGAACTTCTGGCTCATGCCGATGCCCGTGTCCTTCACCCGTATCTCATAGGAGCCGTAGCCGTGGGGCGCGCCGGGCTTCTGGCGGATGAGCATGGACACGGACCCCCCGGCGGGGGTGAACTTGATGGCGTTGGAGAGGAGGTTCAAAAGCACCTGGTTCAGGTGCAGCTTGTCGCAGTAGATATCCTCGTCCGTCACGTCCAGGGTGTCCATGAAGAAGTCCAGCTGCTTGGCCTGCATCTGGGTCTGGATGATGTTGCGCATATCCCGGAAAATATCGGAGATGGAGCAGGGCTTCTCCTCGATGTGCAGCTTGCCCGACTCGATGCGGCTCATGTCCAGCACGTCGTTGATGAGGCTCAGCAGGTGGTTGCTGGAGGACATGATCTTGGTCAGATACTCCTGCACCCGGGACTTGTTGTCGATATTGGTCTCCGCCAGTGTGGTGAAGCCGATGATGGCGTTCATGGGCGTGCGGATATCGTGGCTCATGTTGGAGAGGAAGGTGGTCTTGGCCCGCTCGGCGGCCTCGGCCTTTTTCAGCTTCTCCTCCAGCACCGCCTTCTCCACGGCCTCAGCCATGGCCCGCTGGGCCTTGCGGTGGATGACCATGTAGTATATGGCCACGGCCAGGCACATCAGAAAGCCGATGAGGAAGAATATCTCCCGCGCGGCGAATACGCTGGAGAAAGCCTCCTTCTCCGGCACGGACACGGCGATGGACCACTGGTTGACGCCCGAGGGGGCGTAATACATGTACTCCCAGCCGTCGGTCTCGTCGGTGCGGTACACCACGTAGCCGGTGCCCTGGTCCATGATGTCGGCGTTATACTCGTCCCAGCTGGTGCCGCCCTTGGTCTCCCGTTCGGGGTCGTTTTCCTGAGAGAAGTCGTCGATGTTGCCCAGATGGGGGTGGGCGGTGTCCATGATGAAGTCGCCGGAGCGGGTGTCGATGATATAGATGTCGGCGGTGGAATTATAGATATTGGCGATGTTCAGGGTCTTGGCCAGGTCGTTCAGGTAGGTCACGCCGTAGGCGAGCGCCACGGTCCTGCCGTCGATCTGTATGGGCACATAGTGGCGCAGGACATAGGAATCCATGACCACGCTGCGGGCCCGGTTGGACACGTGCTCCCCCAGGGGCGCCTCCTCCTCAAAGAATATGGAGTCCACCTTGGCCACGTTGGAGATGCGCCCTTCCGCCGTCAGGACCATGTTGTTTTCCAGCAGGATGCGCAGGTTCATGGTGGAGAACAGCGGCGAGGCCAGCCGGATGGTCTTCAGCGCGGTATCCACATCCAGCCCATCGGCGTCTTCGGGGTTGGCGGCGGCGATGATGTCCGCCGTGGCGTTCAGGATGGCGCTGTCCCGGTCCAGCTTGGAGGTGATCTCCTCCATGACGGTCTCCACGCCCTCCTCCATACGCCGCATGGACCGTTTCCATATGGCGGAGCGGATCTGGAAGAAAGCGAGGATGAATAGCACGGTGATGACGGCGATGAGGATCAGGGTATCGACCGCGTTCCTGTCCAGTTTTGTCTTTCTCTTCATGGCAACTCTCCCTGTGACCTTTCCTCAGTGTCGGGGACGGACGGGGTATGGAACTGTCAGGCCAGAGACGCCTGAAATGCGCGGATAGCGTCCATGGTCACCTTGTAGTCCTGCCGGACCTTTTCCAGCAGTTCATTGGTATTGGGAGCGGGGGTGCCGGAGCGCAGGGCCTCCGTAAGCGCGCTGCTGGACTGGCCCAGGTCCGTGAAGCCCAGGTTCTGGCACACGCCCTTGATGGTATGGGCGGCCCGGAAGGCCTCCCCGATATCCCCCGAGGCCAGGGAGCTCTCCAAAAGGTTGAAGCTGCCGTCGTCGGGGAAGCGCAGGACGAATTTCTGTATGAGCCGCTCGCTGCGGAGCCGGCCGAACACCTCGTCGTAGTCGGCCCCCATGGCCTTATAGCAATCCTGGAGCGTCATGGCGTAAGTCCTCCTTTATTATTCGTTTGCGTCTTCGTCTATGTCGGAAATGGCGGAGTAGGTGCTGGTGTTGGACGGGTCGTAGAAGCAGTAGCGGCCCTTGCCGTCCCGCTTGGCCGCGTACAGGGCCTGGTCCGCTGCCCGGAAGAGCCGCTCATAGCTCAGGCCCATGATACGGCTTTGCGCCACGCCCATGGTGACGGAGATGTAAAAGCCCTCATAGTCGCCGGTGAGCTGGCGGAAGATGCGGTCCACGGTCTTTTCAAGGTCTGTATTGTATTCCAGGAAGATCATGAACTCGTCCCCGCCGGCCCGGCAGCATATGTCCGCGCCCCGGACGCTGCGGCGGAGCCGGTCCGCCACGGTGCGGATGACCGCGTCGCCGAACTGGTGGCCGTAGGTGTCGTTGGCGGACTTGAAGAAGTCCAGGTCGAACAGGACCAGGGCGTATTGGCTCTGGGGCCGCTCCAGCATCCGGGCCTCGATGCGCTCCTGGGCGGCGGCCCGGTTCAGAAGGCTGGTCATGGGGTCCCGGGAGGCCTTCTGGGTGAGCTCCTCCAGCTTCTTGCGGGTCTCATGGATGTCCGTGGCCTTGCCCAGGGCCCCCAGGAAGCGGGGCGGGTCCTCGTCGGACCAGGAGGTCTTCAGCACCACCCGGTGCCAGCGGGTATGGCCGCCGTAGGTGAGCTCGCAGTCATAGGTGATGTCCGGTACCTCCGGGGAGGCCAGGCGTATCTTCTCCGACAGCAGCGCCCATCCGTCCGGGCCCAGCACGGTCTGGAGCTGGGGGTCGGTGGCCGGGTCCGAGATGATCTCGCTCAGGCCCAGGGTCTCGGCGCTGTGGGGGTTCATGCTGATCATGGCGGGGGAGGAGGTGTACTCGAACTGGATGTCGTTGGTCATGGCGGAGAAGGAGTCGTTCTTCATTCGTTCCTGATCCAGGAGCCGCAGGGTCCGGTCCGAGGCGCCCGCAGGGCGCACCGACTCGCTGACGATGCCCTGGGCCTCCCGCCGGGCGGACTGCTCCAGCGTGCCCTTCAAAAGGCCCCGGATGCTCTCGGAATTTTCCTTCAGGCACTCCATCAGCAGGGGGTTGAACACCCCGCACTGGTTATCCAGTATCATCTGCACGGCGGTGTCATGGTCGATGGCCTTTTTGTATACCCGGGGGCTGGTCAGCGCGTCGTACACGTCCGCCAGCGCCACCACCTGGGCGGCGATGGGTATCTCGTCCCCCACCAGGCCGTCGGGATAGCCCCGGCCGTCGTAGCGCTCGTGGTGCCAGCGGCATATCTCGTAGCTGGTGCGCACCAGCGGGTCGTCCCGGTGCTCCTCCATGGCGTTGAGCATCTCCGCGCCCCGGAGGGCGTGGGTCTTCATGATGGCAAACTCCTCGTCGGTGAGCTTGCCGGGCTTGTTGAGTATCTTCTCGTCGATGGCGATCTTGCCAATGTCGTGCAGGGCGGAGCTGACGCTGATGCGCTCGATGTCCGCTGCGGACAGGGCGTACTTGTCCGTCCGCCGGGCCAGGGCCTTCAGAAGGAAGTTGGTCAGGGTCCGCACATGCATGACGTGAAGGCCGCTCTCGCCGTTTCGAAACTCCATGATGTGGCTCAGTATCTCCACCAGCAGGCTGCTGCGCCGCTCGGTCTCGGTGATCTGCTCCTCCACCATGGAGGCCAGGCGCTTCTGCTTGGCGTACAGAAGCAGGGTGTTGACCACTCGCTTTCGCACGATGAGCGCGTCGAAGGGCCGGGCGATGAAGTCGGTGACGCCCATATCGTAGGCCCGGGCCACGGAGGCGGAGCCGCTCTCGGCGGATATCATGATGACGGGCACGTCCTCGATCCAGTCCCGCCGGTTCATGGTCTCCAGGACCCCGAAGCCGTCCATCCGGGGCATGACGATGTCCAGCAGCACCAGGGCGAGCTCCTCGTGGCGCTCCTCCATAATGGAGACGGCCTGCTCGCCGTCCTCCGCCTCCAGGATGACGTACTCCTCCTCCAGCATGTCCGCCAGGATGGAGCGGTTCATCTCAGAGTCGTCGACGATCAGAATTTTTCCCTTGTTGAACATGGCGCCCTCCCGGTCACAGCCAGCGCTTTAAGGTCTGGGCCAGCTTCGCCACCTCCACGGGCTTGGCCAGGTGGCCGTTCATGCCCGCGTCCAGAGCCGCGCGGATGTCCGTGGCGAAGGCGTTGGCGGTCATGGCCACCATGGGCAGCTCCCCGGCGTCGGGCCGGTCCAGGGCCCGGATGGCCCGGGCGGCCTCGTAGCCGTTCATAACGGGCATCTGTACGTCCATGAGCACCAGGTCGTAATAATGGAGCGGGGCCTGGGACACCATGTCCAGGGCCTGTTTGCCGTCCTCGGCCTGCTCCACTGTGACGCCCATGGCGGTGAGAAGCTCCTCGGCGATCTCCCGGTTCAGCTCGTTGTCCTCCACCAGCAGCACCCGCTTGCCCTCGAAGGAGGGCTCGGACAGGTCCTCGCCCAGCGCCGGCTCCTCCCCGGCGGGGGCGGCCTGCCGGCCGCTGTCCTGGAGCTTCAGGTGTATCTCCACGGTGAAGGTGGAGCCCTGGCCGGGCGCGCTCTCTACCCGGATGTCGCCCTCCATCATCTGCACGATGCTGCGGGTGATGCTCATGCCCAGGCCCGTGCCCTCGATGTTCCGGGTGGCGGAGTTATCAGCCCGGGAGAAGGGCTCGAAGATGGTCTTGAGGAACTGCTCGTCCATGCCCATGCCGTTGTCCCTGCAGACGAACTGATAGCAGCCCATGCCATGGACCGTGGAACTGAGCTCCCGGACGGAGAAGGTGATGTGCCCGCCCTCGGGGGTGAACTTCACGGCGTTGCCAAGGATGTTCACCAGCACCTGCTGGATGCGGGGGGCGTCCCCCACCACGGCGGGGTGCTCCAGCGCCTCGGTGATGACCTCCAGCTGCTGGCCTTTTTTATCCGCCTGGGGCTGGATGATGGTCTGCACGCTCCGGACCATGTCGGGCACGGCGAAAGGCGCCTCGTCCAGCGTGGCCTTGCCGCTCTCGATCTTGGACATGTCCAGCACGTCGTTGATGAGCGCCAGAAGATGGCGGCTGGCAATGGTGATCTTGTTCAGGCAGTCTTTGAGCCGCTCCGGCTCGTTCAGGTGCATGGCGGCCACCGCCGTCATGCCCATGATGGCGTTCATGGGGGTGCGGATATCGTGGCTCATGCGGGCGAGGAAATCGCTCTTGGCCCGATTGGCGGCCTGGGCCGCGTCGGAGGCCTCCTGCATGGCGGCCCGGATCTCCAGCTCCCGCTCCTTCAGGACGGTCACGTCCTGGATGGCGTACAGCACGCCCACGGGCACGCCGTCCTCCCGCCGCAGGCAGAGGATGGACAGATTTTCCCACCGGCGGCCGCCGCCCGCGTCCAGCTGGTACTCGGTCTGCAGGTAGGGCACGTCCTCGGTGAGGTGCTCCTTCACGTAGTCCGGGGAGACAAAGGCGGTCATCCGCTCCCCGTCCTCCACATACATGGGGGAGAGATGGGCCATCAGCTTTGTAAACGAGCCCTTGTCCCGGATATCAAGGACGTCGTCCTGTTTCAAATACTCGTATGTATCCTTCTCGTAGTCCACCAGGATGAACCGGCCGAACAGGGAGGTGACCGCATCCACGATCTGGGTCACGGCCTGCTTTTCCTCCTCCAGCCGCCGCCTTTGCAGCCAGTTTTTCACAACAAGGTAGATGACATAGACCAAAAACGCGGCCACAAGGGATATTGCCAGCCGGAAGACAATGGAGTTGGCCTCCTGGGCCATTGCGGTGGTCGCGGTGGAGGAAAGGGTCTGCATCAGCACCCACCGGCCGTCGTGGAGCGTGGTGATATAGGCGTTGCCGGCGCCGCTGGTGCCCTCGTAGTTGATGCTGACCTCGTCGATGTCGTTGTCCGTGCTCAGCACAGACTTAAAGGCCCGCATGGTCTCGCTGTTGATATACCCGCCCCGGGCCATGGACTGGATAAGGTCGACGCCCGGCGTGCCGGCGCTGGTGGTGAAGAGGATGCGGCCCTCCCGGTCCAGAAGATAGGTGTCGCCCTGTACGCCCAGATAGTTGGCGCCCAGCACGTCCATGACGGTGCTCTCCTTCATGATGCAGCTGAGCACGCCGATGATCTCATCCTCGTAGTAGAACGGGGCGTAGGAGATGAGCAGGGTCTCGTCGGTGACGCGGGAGTGGTAGAGGATGAACTGGGCGGAATTTCCCTTCATGCCGTCCTGAAAGTAGTCCCGGTCGGAGAGGTCCACCGAATTGCCGTCGGCGGTCAGGTCCATGCCGTTTTTGTCGATGAACTCGGCGTAGTCGAAGTTGGTCCGTGCCGTAATGTCCTCCAGCATATCGGGCTCCACCTTCGGCTCCGTCAGCGTCTGGCCGTAGAGGTGGGCCATGGCCTGGGCGTCCATCATTGCCGTGTCCACCAGGTCGTCCAGCCGGTCCGCCTTCTGCCTGGTGGCGGCCTGGATAAAGCTGTCATTCTGGGCCAGGATGCGCGCCCGGTTGTCCCGGACGAACAGGTAAAAGGACACGAACACGAACACCAGCAGCACGCCGATGACGATCGCGTCCCAGAGACTGATATGGTTCTTTTTCTGCGGTTTAGCTTTCATAGGACTCCCAACGCACGTTTGATGGGTCCGGCCCGCCGGACCTTTAACTTATATATTAACATATATGTACAACGGATTGCAACATAAAATGCCGTGGCCTGTCCGGTTGTAAGAAGAGGCAGAATGTGGTAAACTACAGGAAAAAGCAACAATACAGGAGGAAACGCTTATGGACGGGAAAAAACACAGGTTCCACCTGCCCAAGGGCCGGGTGGGAAGGACGGTCTTCTGCATCCTCGTCACGGCCCTGGCGGGATTTGTGTACTTCTACGTGTCCCTGCCGGCCATCAACCTGCACGACGGGGAATTTTACGGCTTCCTCATCTTCCTGTGCGTGGTCTACATCGCCTGCGTGGTGCTGACCACGGGCATATCCGGGCTCTTGGACGACGCGTCGGTGAAGGGGAAGATCAAGAGCGGGTTTTCCTTCATCAAGACCCACTGCCTGCCGGTAGGCGTTGCCCTGGCGCTGGTGCTGCTGGCGGCCCTCATCGGCAAGGTCATCTCCCTGCCCATGTTCCGGGCCGGGGCCTACCGGGAGCTCCTGGACGTGCAGACCGGGGACTTCGCCGAGGACGTGGCCCAGATCTCCTTCAATGAGATACCCACCCTGGACAGGACCAGCGCCAACTACCTGGGCGACCGGCAGATGGGCACGCTGTCCGACATGGTGAGCCAGTTTGAATATTCCAACGACTCCACCCAGATCAACTACCAGGGCCGGCCCGTGCGGGTGGCCCCCATCGGATACGCGGACCTGTTCAAGTGGTTCACCAACCGGGGCGGCGGCCTGCCCGCCTATGTGGTGGTGGACATGGTGACCCAGGAGGCCAGCGTGGTGCGCCTGCCGGCGGGGGAGGGGATGAAATATTCCTTCTCCGAGCCCCTGAACCGGAATGTGCTGCGCCACCTGCGGTTCCAGTACCCCACCATGATGTTCTCCACGCCGGAATTTGAGATCGACGAGGAGGGTCACCCCTGGTGGATCGCCCCGCGCCTCGTGAAGACCATCGGCCTCTTCGGCGGGCGGGACATCCAAGGCGCGGTGCTCATGGACGCGGTCACCGGCGAGAGCGAATATTATGAGACCGTCCCCACCTGGGTGGACACCCTCTATACCCCCCAGCTCATCATGGAGCAGTACGACTACCACGGCACCCTGGTCCGGGGCTTCATCAACTCCATCCTGGGCCAGCGGGACGTGACCATGACCACGGACGGGTATAACTATATCGCCATGAACGACGACGTGTATGTCTATACCGGCGTCACCAGCGCCAACGCGGACCAGTCGAATCTGGGCTTCCTCCTGTGCAATATGCGCACCAAAGAGACGAAGTACTACGTGGCCCCCGGCGCCACCGAGGCGGCCGCCCGGGCCTCCGCCATGGGCGTGGTCCAGGACCTGGGCTACACCGCCACGTTCCCGCTGCTTCTCAATATCTCCGGCCAGCCCACCTACTTCATCCCCCTGATGGACGCCACAAACCTGGTGAAGAGCTACGCCATGGTGAACGTGGCCCAGTACCAGATCGTGGCCACCGGCTCCACGGTATCCGCATGCGAGAGAACTTATGTTAACCTTCTCAATGAGCGGGGCGTGGTTTCCGGCGGCGGTCTGCCCGAGGAGCAGGGCGAGGCCAAGGGGACCATTGAGGAGATACGCACGGCGGTGCTGGAGGGCACCAGCTGGTACTATATCCGCCTCAAGGGCGAGGACGTGTTCTACGCCGTCTCCGCCGCCCAGGACCGGAACGTGATCGTCCTCAGCGAGGGCGATAAGGTGACCATCTCCCACGCCCTGCCGGAGGCGGGTGAAAGCCCCGCCATCCTGGAGGCCTACGCCGTCGCGGCGGGCTGACCGTGAA
Organism: uncultured Oscillospiraceae bacterium; assembly: GCA_947626265.1. Taxonomy (GTDB): domain Bacteria; phylum Bacillota; class Clostridia; order Oscillospirales; family Oscillospiraceae; genus CAJOIG01. The sequence goes on along the minus strand of CANQRM010000006.1, from coordinate 1,983 downwards.
ACTGATACACGCCCCGTATATCGGGCAAAAGGGGACGTATCCCACCGGCTGCGAGAGCGTCAGCGCGGTGATGCTGCTGCGCCATCTGGGCGTGGACATCACGGTGGATGAGTTTATCCGGAATTACCTGCCCATGGGCAGCTTTGAGACCCGGGACGGCCAGCTCTGGGGCCCGGACCCCAGGAGGGTATTCTGCGGCAGTCCCTATGACGAAAACGGCATGGGCTGCTACGCCCCGGTGATCCGCACGGCTCTGGAAAAGGTTCTGGCGGACCGCATGCCTGACCCGCCTCTTGTGGTGGACGAGACGGGGGCGCCTATGGAGGCACTGATAGAAAATTATGTAAACTATGATATCCCGGTAGTCTTTTGGGCCTGCATCGACATGCGCCCGCCGGTCCGGGGCCCCTCCTGGCGGCTTTGGGACAGCGGGAAGACGTTTGAGTGGACCTCCAACGAGCACTGCATGCTCCTGGTGGGCTATGACGCCGAGGGGTATTGGTTCAACGACCCCTATGAAAACCACGGGCTCATACATTATCCAAAAGAGCTCACCCAGCAGCGGCACCTGGCCCAGCGGGCCATGGCCGTGGGGGTCCGGTACCCCGACAGGTAAAAAGCGGCGCGGCATCACTGCCGCGCCGCCCCTCTTTTTACAGAGGTGCTTACTTCATGCCGTTCTCGTAGGCCTCGATCATCTTTTTGACCATCTGGCCGCCGACGGAACCGGCCTGCTTGCTAGTCAGGTCGCCGTTGTAGCCCTGCTTCAGGTTGACGCCCACCTCGGTGGCGGCTTCCATCTTGAAGCGGTTCATCGCGTCACGGGCATTGGGGTTCACAAGCTGATTGGAATTCTTAGCCATTTTCGTTTTTACTCCTTTCCGCTGCATTGACAGGCAGAGGATCGGCTGTCCAAAACGGCCATAAGGCCATTTCGCAATGCCGCCCTGTTTGCTTGTCGGCTATATGTTCTGCACTTTTCGCCGGATTATAAAAACCAATTTTTGTCGGCATGGCATGGACAAAAGAAAAGAAGAGAGCGACGAAGTGCCAGTCATTTGGGAATACGTCCCCGTTTTGTGTAGAATGGAAGTACTACACGAAACGGAGGGCGTTTTTTATGCGCACCATCACAGAGAGACAGATCAAAGGATTCACTTGTTTTCTGACGGAGGAGGAACGGGCGCCGGCCACGGTGAAGATGTATGTGCGGACTATAGAGGAGTTCATGGCCTGGCTAGACGGCCGTGAGGTCACAAAGGAGCAGGCCGTTGCATGGAAAGAGCATCTGCTCACCCGGGAATATACTCCGGCCACGGTAAATGTGAAGCTGGCGGCGGTGAACACGTTTTTCAAGTTCTGCGGCTGGCAGGACTGCTGCGTCAAAGCCCTTCGCCTCCAGCGCAGGGCCTTCCGTGACCCTGGCCGGGAGCTGACCAAAGCCGAGTATGAAAAGCTGGTAGCGGCGGCGAGAGACAGCGGCAGGACACGTCTGGCGCTGCTCATGGAGACTATCTGCGGCACGGGCATCCGGGTGTCGGAGGTGCAGTACATAACGGTGGAGGCAGCCCAGATGGGCCGGGCAGAGATAACGCTCAAGGGGAAGATACGCACCATCATGCTGCCGGGGAAGCTGTGCCGGAAACTTTTGAAGTATGCCCGCAAAAACAAAATCGCCTCCGGCGAGATCTTTCTCACCAGAAGCGGAAAGAGCCTGAGCCGGCGACAGATATGGGCGGAGATGAAGGCGGTGTGCAGGGCGGCGGGTGTGGAACCGACGAAGGTGTTTCCCCACAACCTGCGGCATCTGTTCGCCACCACGTTCTACCGGGCATGCCACGACATCGTAAAGCTGGCGGATGTGCTGGGGCACTCGTCCATCAACACGACGCGGATCTACCTCATCACCACCGGCGCGGAGCATGCCAGAACGCTGGAACGGCTGGGATTGGTCAGTTAGCGGCGCATCAACAGAATTGAACT
>CANQRM010000005.1 GCA_947626265.1 uncultured Oscillospiraceae bacterium | reverse complement strand
AAGCTCCCGGAATGGTACGTCATCCCGGAAGAGGTAGTGGATATCTGCCGGCACGCCCAGATCACAACAGGGCGTTCCACGCAGATGCGCAACTTCCTTCTGCGAGGGCCGGCCGGCACAGGAAAAACCATGGGGGCCAAGGCTATCGCGGCTGGTCTGCATCTGCCGTACATGAAGTACACATGCTCGGCAGGCACAGAGATCTTCGACTTCATCGGTCAGATCTTTCCCGACTCTGATGGTACATCCACGGGCAGTGCCCAGTTGGACCTGGAGCGGGAGCAGCTGAAAGCGATGGGCGGTATGAACTGTGCCAATGTGATGAAGCTGCTGGGCCTTCCGGACCTGGAGGATATGGACTATGACCCGGCGGGCGTCTACCAGGCGCTCACGGGCATGGAGAATCCCAAAGCGACCTCGCAGGAATGCATGTCCATCGTCATGGAGAAGGTCACGGAGAAGGTCAAGGCACTGTCCAAACGAAGCGAAGACGCCAAAAGCGGCGGCCAGAGCTTCACCTATGTAGAGACCGATTTCATCAAAGCGCTGAAAAACGGCTATCTCATCGAGCTGCAGGAGCCAACTACGATCGTGCAGCCCGGCGTGCTGGTGGGCCTGAACTCTCTGCTGGAGCAGGAGGGTTCGATCACACTGCCGACAGGGGAGATCATAGAGCGGCATCCTGACACGGTCGTGGTCGTCACGACGAACGTCAGCTATGAAGGCTGCCGCGGCCTCAACCGTGCGACTCGTTCCTAACTGAAAAGGTTAGGCACTAAGAAAAAAGTAGGCGCTCATTATGAGCACCTACAGATAGACAAATTGGAAGTTGTTATTTAGATTTTTCTTTTCTGAACAGGGCGATAACGACCCAACATGTTGCTATGCTTTGCATAATAAAAAAGAAATCGCAGACAAGCCTCATCCCAAATTTTAAGGATGACATGCCTACAAAACCACACCCAATCCCAGTAGCGGCAAAGCTGCATACAATGGCCAAAACTGAAATCATAATCTTATATCCCTTCGTCATGCAATCGCCCCCACACACAAATTTCGATTTGTCTATAATAATAGCAGGCTCAAAAGAGCTTGTAAAGTGATTTTCTTAGGAGAACTGATAATCTGATGGATGGAATGAAGGGGTAACGCCCGGAGGCATCCACACTAATACTGCGACAGGCGTGTTCCCTTTGGGAAGGGGTCTGAAGCTCGCTGAAGTCGGCTGAAGGGAACCTAAGTCGGAATTGTTCGATATGGTGACTGATAGGCCGGGTGTCCTATAACAAAGGTATGGTGAGAATGGCGAGGCATCGCCTGACGAACTTGCGAATGTACGGGGGCCCGATGCTGTTGAAAAGCAGCAGCCACGAAAGTGAGGTTTAGTAATTATGGTTGAGATGAAAGACCTTATAGCGTTACAGGCGCTATCCAGCTTTTGTCCTCATAGCAAGCACCTAACCCTTAATAGAACGGATAGGATTATCGGAACGAGGAAAGCCATGTACGCCCTATTATGGGACGAAACGGACGAAGAACAATAAGCCGTTTAATACATGGTGAGAGTAGTGGCACGACCGATGAAGCTCTTGTAATGAGAGTGGAGGAACAGCCACAAGTCATTGTCATTGAACAGAATATGTAGCAATCGATTGCGGATTCGGGTATGACAAAAAGTTCATCCTAGAGAAATGGGGTGATGCTCCGTGAATGACACTCGCAGCCGCAGTAAAGAAAAGAAGCGGAACAGGAAGAAAGTTCACACCCAAATGTACAACATGGACGGTGTACGCCACGCGCTCTACGAACAGAGCAAAGCAGGCATGAACTTCAATAACCTCTCTAAATTGATAATCTGTCCGGCAAATATCCTCTTAGCCTACCGAAACGTCAAGGGCAATAAAGGTGCAATGACGCCAGGTACGGATGGATTAACAATAGAGGATATCAACTCCCTGACCGCTGAAGAAGTCGTTGAAACAGTAGAGAGAAAGTTCAACTGGTACAACCCGAAACCTGTTCGCAGAGTGGAAATACCTAAGCCCAATGGGAAGACGCGGCCGCTTGGCATACCTACAATATGGGACCGGATTCTCCAACAATGTATTTTGCAGGTACTGGAACCGATCTGTGAAGCAAAATTCCTTTGGAACAGTAAAGGTTTTCGCCCGAACAAATCAGCAGAAGATGCTATTGCCAGTTTCATGTACAACATAAACCGCAGGCAGATGACCTGGGTGGTAGATGTAGACATTAAGGGATTCTTTGATAATGTCAATCACACCAAGCTAATGCGCCTCGTATGGAAAATGGGAATACATGACAAGCAAATACTCGTGGTGATACGGAAAATGCTGAAAGCCCCAATACAAATGCCGAACGGAAAACTAAACTACCCGGATAAGGGAACCCCGCAAGGTGGTATCCTGTCTCCGCTGTTGGCGAACATCTATCTCCATGAATTGGATGTCTGGCTCGCCTCACAGTGGGAAAGAATGCCAACGCGTCATGCGTATAAGGAGCCGCCGGGAAGAAACGGTAATAGTACGCGCTCGAAAGCGTGCAGGGCGTTGCGTAAGGGAAGCAATCTAAAAGAGTTGCACCATGTCAGATATGCGGATGATTTCAAGATTGTGTGCGGAAATGAGGAACATGCGAGAAGGATTTTCATTGCTACTCAAATGTGGCTCAGAGAGGAATTAAAGCTGGACATCTCCCCGGAAAAATCCAAAATCACTGATATATCAGTGAACTATACGGAGTTCCTAGGATTCAAGATCAAAGCTATCCAAAAAGGGCACAAGTGGGTAGGAAGCTCCTATGTCGCGGACAAAACCCTCCAGAGAATTTACAATATGCTTGCACACCAAATCGAACGAATCAGCGAACATCCAGACATGGAATACATCAGCAAGGAGATAGCGAAATACAATGCGATGGTAATGGGAGTGCATAATTACTACAAAATAGCCACAGGGGTGTCTTTAAGCCTTAACAGAATAAGCCTTACTATCCTAAGAAAACTGTACACGGCTATGAAGCACAAAGGTTTCAGTAAAACCTGTGAAAAATGCGTAGTGAAAATACCCCCGACCTACATGGAAACAAGGCAGCTTCGGTATATTGGTAACTACCCCGTGTTACCCATCGGATATTGCCGTACCAAAAATGCGGTGCAACAAAAGAAACTAGAGCATCCATACGCAGAAGTAAATCAACATCAACTTGTCGCGCAGCAAATCTCTAAGATGTGGAAAACGAAAACCTTTCAGGTGCAACACATTGCTTTTGCGGTAAATTGTATCAGCAGATACGCAGCTCAACAAGGAAAATGCGCAATCACAGGACGGTTCCTGTTGATGGACGAGTTTGAAGGGCACCATATTGACCCTCGCTATAAGGGCGGAACGGATGACTACGAGAACATAATTGTACTATACAAACCGGTCCACCTATTGGTCCGTGCCACAGACCCAGAATTTATAAGAAGGCTACTGGCGCAACTCGAACTGAACAGGAAACAGTTAAAAAAGTTGAACGAGCTCCGTGTGAAGTATGGCACTGAGGTAATCAGTGCATAGAGGGCAATACGAGCAGTCATTTTGCTACAATTATTCTCAGTAGAAAAACAATGATGGAACGCCGTGTGCGAGGAAACCCGCATGCACGGTGTGGAGCCGGGGAAAAGCTGGAGATTATCTCAAAGGCTTACCTATGGCTATAAAGCGTGGTGGACCGTATGAGCCTGGTGCGTGATATCGAACTGCCGTCGCCGGAGGTGATGGTGGAACGGGCTATGAGCGTTACCGGCGCGACTGACGAGTATCAGGTATCCCAGATGGTGCAGGTGGTCAACGATATGGCGGACTATTGCCGGAAGAACAGTATCACCGATGGCGCTGTTGGCATGCGCAGCTTGTTGGACTGGATCGTGAGCACGGAGATCACTGGCGACCCGTATCGTTCGGCTCTCTATACGGTCATCAGCAAGGCAACCTCGGATGAGAACGACCGTGAGGCGCTCATCAGCGCCGTGCTGGAGCCTATTTTCTCTCCGATCCGCCGGAAGAAAGCATCATGAAAAGGAAGGAGGAATTACCCTGAATGGCAAGGGTGAATCACAAAAGAGTCAAGCAGCTTCTCAATGAGAAGCGCAGCAAGATCACGGACCGCCAGTTTTTCACGTCCCGAATTCTCGCGGGGCATTTTGAAGATATGGCGGTAGCGCAGACCCGGCGGTATCATTACAACCGCCGGGTCCGCGTGAATATCATCTGGAACCCCAAATATGGACAGGTGGCAGGAACAGACAATCAGTATATCTGTATCAATGCCGGGCATAAGATCGTCACATCTGTGCGCGGCAGGGAGAATCGATATTGGACTGTCACGGGCCTCTTCGCCCATGAGCTGGGGCATGTCCTCTACACAGATTTTCTGGCAGCCCAGACCTACGCCAATAACTTGGATAGGTATCGCTGGTATCCGGCGGCGCCGATCCTGAAGACGGTCAAGGACCGGGCCAATGAAGCTGCGTTGTGGGATTATGCCAAAGCATCCCAAGACAATCTGCTGATGCTCCAGATCATTGCCCATCACATCTTGAATGTCCTGGAGGATGGGTATATCGAAAACCGCATACTGAACAACTTCCCGGGAACCTTGGGCTACGCGCTGGAGACCCTTCGGGCATCACAGATGAAACAGATGCCCACGGTGACCGAACTGATTGAAATGGAAGAAACCGAGAATCAACCCATATTTTACAGCATTCTGCAGCTCATGCTCAGCTATGCGAAGTATGGGGTGATTATGTATGGAGACGAGCCCAAGACGGATGAACGGGTCCAGGTGGTTTTCAGCCTGATCCCTGACATTGATCGCGCTCTGCTTACCCACGACGCCCGTGAGAGGTTTGATGTTGCCAATGTCATTCTGGTGCGCTGTTGGGAATATATCCAGCCGTACCTGGAAGAGATGAAAGAGCAGCAAAAGGCAGCCGCGGCGGCCGGATCATCTGCTGATATCAGCGAGATGTTAAAAGGTGCGCTGAGCAAGATCGCTGGCGCTACCGGAATTGGAGAAGGGTCATCTACTCCTGTCTCAGACGCGGGCGGCGAGGAGGTCTCGGCAACTGCAACTGCCCGCAAGCAGACCCAGGAAGACGCCAAGGAGTCATCTGCCGAGGCTGCTGGTGTGGGCGATGCTGAGTCCAGTCCGGAGACAGAGGCTCCCAAACCCGAGGAAAAGAACCGCGAAGGCGGTGAGTCTGACGGCGCTGGAGCCGAGGGTGGATCGGTTTCCGGCAACATTTCATCTGACGGTGAATCTGGTGAGCGCCGAGGTGCTTCAGAAACTGAAGAAGGCCGTATTCCGCTGCAGCATACAGATCACGTCAGCGCCCCGGAAGGTGGTACAACAGAGCGAAACGATGACTATGCTCCCGCCCCCTATGAGGGGGCGGCCGCAGACATCGACCGGCTCTTGGACAAGATGGCGGAGCGTGCAGCCTGTGAGCAGTTGGAAAACGAGCGCCTGCAAGAACTGAATGAAGCCGCCCAGAACATCTCCTATGGAGATATCCACAGCGGTGTCAGCATCGTCGTGAACCGCATGGCGAGCGTGGACGAAAGCTACATAGAGCAATATAAGCGTATTGCTCCTACGCTCCTAACCATATCCCGCCAGCTTCAAAGAAGCCTGGTTCGCCAGCTCCAGGACAGCCGCCGCGGAGGAAAACAGACAGGGCTGCTGTTCGGCAGGCGTCTGGACTCCCATGCACTACACCGTAATGACGGGAAGGTGTTCTATAAGAACGCACTCCCCAGGGAAGTGCCCCAGCTGGCAGTGGCACTGCTCCTGGATGAGTCCGGCTCTATGTATTCCTGCGACCGATGCACCTATGCTAGAGCATCAGCAATCATCCTGTATGACTTTTGCCAGAGCTTGAACATCCCCGTGATGGTCTATGGCCACAGCACGGAGGGGGCATCCGTCGCACTGTACTCTTATGCGGAGTTTGACAGTATCGACAATGATGACCGATACCGGATGATGGATATCTCTGCCAGGGATAGCAACCGTGACGGCGCTGCCCTGCGGTTCGTCGCTGAGCAACTGTGCAAGCGAAATGAGGACGTCAAGCTGCTGATCTTGGTGTCAGACGGCCAGCCGGCAGATACCGGATACTATGGCACTGCCGCAGAAGAGGACCTGCGCGGCATCCGAAAGGAATACCAGCGTAAGGGCATCCTGTTCGTGGCAGCTGCTATAGGCGATGATAAACCCAGCATCGAGCGGATCTACGGCGACTCATTCCTTGACATCACGGACCTGGCTCAGCTGCCCTCCAAACTGACCGCAGTTGTAAAGCGTCACATCCATATCTGAGCGAACTTCAGCTGGCTACCCATTTGTAGAGTTTTTAACCATATCGATGGGCAGCCGGCAGCGGCTGCCCATGTGCAAATTGCAGAAAGGATTATAAATGCATTACGTAACATTGGCGACCGTTGAGATCCCTCATATTAAGGAAGAAGAGGAACTGAATGCGATAATCGCAGTTGCAGCAAATACGCTTGAAGCGCAGGATGGTAGTGATTACATGAAAGGGTACTTTCTGGGAAGGATCCAATCCCTGCGAACGAGTTTCTCGCGTGCGGTCAGCAAAGCAGTGGACGAGGTCATGGATCCGTTTTGTGAAAACACAGAGGATCCCAGATACCTTGAATTTGAAGATTATACCGATGAGGTCGAAGATTCGTATAATTCAGATACCCGCACATGTGTCCGCCTTCCTGAAGGAAGAGTTATACTTGCGGGATCGCATCAGTTCCGTTCCAAATACACTTTAGATGTCGGGATGATCCGTGAGCTTAATGCAGGCCGGCTTCACAGCCCAAAAAGAACGCATAAGGCAAAGAAACTGACGCTTCTAAGTGACTATCCTGTTCGGAAACTGTATCCGTCCATAAAGGACTACGCCGAAGAGGAGGGGTACTGTTGCAATGAGGACGAAACCAAGTTTGGATATATGATGAATCCTAATGGCCAATGGGATTGGTATTCTATCGGCGGACGCTGGTCAGATGTATTTCTGGTAAGCGACCAGTGCAAGGAATACTCTATCGGAGAGTGCGGCCGTGCGCCCAGAGAAGTGCCGGAAGGGTACATATGGGTGAGTGCAGCCCGCAAAAAAGATATCGAATGGGATGCCATGCGCTCCTGGCGTAAAGCGATGGCCGTTAGGGAATATGAGATGCTCAAAAGTGTATTTGAGACGAAAATAATCCCGGACGGCACATACTGCCGCATTCTGGAAAATGGAGTTCGCAGCCCTTCGGGTCGTGAGTATCTGAGCGGGGAGACCGAGGAGGACTTTATTGCACGGTACGGCCTTGATGGCACCGATCCTCACTATCCTGACTGTTTCTACAACTACATTTCCGGCGGGGAATGGTTTTCTTCCTATGGTTATGCAGGCGGTGAAAAAAGCGGCAGAGATCGGGAAGAAGTCTGGCATGATGCTGTTGATGAGTACATTGCCAGCCTTTCAGACGACACGGTTCTGGTCGTTGTCGACTGCCACAGCTAAGAATAGGGACGAAAAGAAGACTCAACTTGGTATCATAGTTCGTTTGCTGCCCATAACATGCATACCGAAAGGAGGTCCTATGAGTGTTGGCCATGACGGCTGTCTGTCCTGCCCGGTGCAGGCCTGTTCAGCCGATTATAGAGGTTCTCAGTGCAAATACCTTCGTTCGCAGGCGGGCGTGGATACTGACCCTTTGACTTGGGCAGAGAAGTTACGTACCATGTCTGCGGAGGATATAGCGGACTTTATCTGCAACTTTGCGGGCAAGTCCTGGTTCTGTGAGTATTCCTGCCCGTTGCGTGAGAAGTGCAAAATCAAGACACCTGCTGCCGAAAATGCCATGGTCGTGCTCCTCCGCACACCTGTGGCGCAGAACAAAATCCCACTTCCAACCGAACACCTGAGCCGCCATGTCGTCCAACTGATGAAGGTGGATAGCAAGAAGAATACTATGGTGGACTGTCCAGATGGACCGGATTTGTGTTCGCGCTGCGGCGGTAGCTATGACTGTCCTTCCAGTCCCTTCCAACATCACAATAATTGAAAAAGGAGAAGTATCAATGGCCATTTGTGGTTGCCCGGATGCCTGTGATTACTGGATTGACGGGAGAAACAAACAATGGTATAATACAAATGCATAGTTTCTTGTTCAGTATATAGCTGAGCACAGTATATCAGAGTGACGAAGTGCCATTTGCAGCAATGCAGATGGCACTTTTTTGTTTTCGGGCAAAATGCAACAAGACGGCAGTCCTTCTGGGTCGCCGTCTTTTTATATATAATATCAAAATAACACAAAAAGGAGGAATGAACCATGCGGGTTCAAGTATTTGGACATACAACTGTGACTGTTTCTATAGTTGTAGATGTTGATGTTGATAATAGCGAAGAGATTGTTGAGCAAGAACTCTATGAGCAGGCCGCTGAAGAGTTAGGTGGTATACAGGAGTTTGCGGGCAATGGGGCCTTGGACAAACTAATTGGAGTTGAGGACGAGGACAGTACTATCAGCGCAGACGAAGATGTTGTGTGGGACGACTATGATTTTGCAATATTTCTACAAGGGAGGATAGATATAAATGAAAAAGACTCTGTATAGAACTGACGAACTGTTTCGACTGATTGACAGCAAACTGAAGGAGGAGGGGTTGCTCCCGGAAATCCTTGATTACGGGCTGCCGACACATGATCCGCGGCCAGTAAAAACGATGTCATGGGATACCATCGGACGAGTGTCTTTCGGCTCTAGTGAGGGCATATACCTTGATATTTGTCTGGAAGGAGATATGGGTGGTGGCACATATGAGCGCGTTGAATTGGGTACATATAAGACCTTGCTGGAAGATAAAGAGGCGTTTAGCACTATGTCCCTCTTAAATACGGAGTTTGTTTTCGCAATGCGGGACTTTGTTAATGCCCACATGGATGACTTTATCTTATCCTGACAGAGGTGTTGGGGGAAAAAGCAGTTATCGGGGGAATTGCAGTCCCCGGCTGATCAACGACCTGATCGATCAGTTCAGTATTCAAGACATTTCCGACTACATGTGCGGTTCTGGAACTACAGAGGATGTGGCCCGCCAGCGCGGCATCACCAGCCATTGTTACGACCTGAACCGGGGGTTCGATTTGCTGACGATGGATATCCCTGAGCGCAATCAGTTCATCTTTTGGCATCCGCCCTACGGAGACATGATCGTGTATGCCGGATCCCAGTATTCTGCTGAAAAGATCAAGGAAAAGTACGGCATAGACGCGCTGAGGTCGGACCTTTCCCACATGAAAGATTGGGGAAGGTTTGTCGAGGCGATGAATTATTGCATGATAAAACAGTTCGCCAGCTTGGAGCCCGGCGGTCGGATCGCGGTGCTTATGGGTGGTATGAAGAGAAAAGGGAAACTCTACTCCATGCTGTGCGATATCGTGAAGCCAGGAACGATGGAGAACATAGTCATAAAGGCCCAGCATAACTGCTGGAGCGATACAAGGACATACAGCGGAAAATTCATTCCCATCGTCCATGAGTATCTGCTCATATGCCGGAAGGATGAGCCGTTGTTGGTCCCGCTGCGGATGACTGTTTCCATGCAGTCCGATATCAGGGATCTTAAGGCGCCTACATGGAAGGACGTTTTGGTTTCTGTTTTGAGGACCATGCATGGGCCGGCTACGCTTAACGATCTATACCACGCTGTAGAAGGTCACAAAAAGGCGGAGAATACAAAGTTCTGGAGGGAAAAGGTAAGGCAGACGCTGTATGTGTATCCCAATGTGTTCAGCTCCGATAAGTGTGGCGCATGGAAACTCGCGGCATAAGAGAGTGAGATTGGAATGCGGCGCAAAGCCCCATACCGGTAAATAAAGGCAGTAGGTATCGGACCTGAACAGTAAGATGCCTTCTCATTTCTGGATTGACGCGAGAGGCAAACTCTGGTATAATCACTATATAAAGTTTCTTGTTCAGTGTATCACTGAGCACAGTATATCAGAGTGACCGAAGTGCCATTTGCAGCAATGCAGATGGCACTTTTTTGTTTCTTGGCTAATAATGCAACAAGACGGCAGTCCTTCGGGATCGCCGTCTTTTTATATAAATCCAGATAAATGTCAATCCGAAATGAGAAAGGAGAAAAAACATGAACAACACATGTCTGGACAGCTATAGCACTACATTCAGCGACCGGCAGGCCATGCAGAGCTACCACGAGGGCCTGACGAGAGAAAGCCGGTGGCAGCACTGCAAAGTGAACGAGCTGCATGTGGAGCCGCTGGACGAGGCGTCCCCACTCTACTTCGCTCCCGAGGCGTTTGCCTCGGGGACCAGTACCGATGCAGTCGAGGATACCGCGAAGAACCTCGGCCTGGCAATCTTGGTCAATGGAGGATTGTATCCCGTCCGAACGACGGCATACAAAAGTCTCCTGGACCGTGCAAAGATCAGCGGGAACGCTCTGACGAAGCTCAAACGGCCAGTGCTGGCAGAGGTGCTGAACGAGTGTCTCAATATCTATTCCAGTGAGGCCCTGGTGCTCATTCGGGACGAAAAGGTGTCCGCCGTTCATTCGGGGGATATGACGGACTATTCCGTGCTTCCCATCGATGAATTGCTGGACATCCTCGGAAAGAAGCTCGACGAGCGCTTTCCCGGAAACATCTTTGAGAGGGGGTATACAGACCACGCTCTCACCAGCGCGTCCTGGCGGATGCCGGCGCAGAAGGAAGACCTCCTGGGGACCTATGCAGCCCTTCTGAAAGCCCAGGGTAAAATCAAGACGGCAGATAAGCTCGTCCCCGGTGTGCGGTTCACCACCTCTGACACCGGCGTGGCGTCTGCAAAGGTGTCGGCGCTGCTTGTGGGAGGCCAGTATCCGATCCACATCGGTAGCTGTATTGCGGTAGACCACCGGCATCAGACCAAAGTGGCCGACTTTGACGCTGCGCTGGACCAGCTGTTTGCCCAGTTCACCACCAGCGTGGAAAATCTGCAGGCGCTGCTGGAGATCGAGCTGGACTATCCGGTAAACGCCATGACCCGTGTATGCAAAAAGCTGAGTATGCCCAAAAAGGCAGCCGTCGAAGCGATTTCCATGTATGAGATGGCCTATGGAGGCGGCCGGGCGACAGCTCATGACGTTTTCATGGCAATGCAGGAGATCCCGTACATCATGAAAACAGACGGGGCTCCGGAGAGCAAGCTGATCACACTTCAGGAAACCATGGCCCGGGCTCTTACGCTCAGGTGGAGCGACTACGACCTCGCGAAGGCGGTGGAGTACTGATGTCAGCGCCCATCATTCTCTGCGATACCGCAAGCATGACCAATAAACGCTGGCTGGAGTGCCGCGCTCACGGTCCAAAGGGCGATATCGAGTACACCGTCGGCGGGAGTGATGTCGCCGTGATTTTTGGCGTGTCCCCTTGGACTACGCCGCTGGAGCTCTGGATGATCAAAAAGGGCAGGGCAAAGCCGGCCGTGAAAGCCAACGCCAATCAGCTGGAGATGGGCCATCTTCTTGAGCCCATTGCCGCGCATTGGTATCAGACGATCACGGGGAACACGGTCACGGATGACACCTATATGTACCAGCACGCGGAACATCCCTATGCACTTGCGGACTTCGATCGCCGGTTCATCCGCAAGGAAGACGGTGAGCCGGGGATCCTGGAGTGCAAGAGCTGCAGTTTCCACAAGGCGGGCGAATGGGCCGATGAGGCGTATCCGCTGTATTACGAGTTGCAGCTGCGATATTATCTCGCGGTCGCAGACGTGAACATCGGGGCGTTCGCAGCCCTTTGGGGAAACAACCCGGACAAGGACTTTGCCTGCCCATCCTTGGAGCGGGACCCGGTAAAGGAGGGCATGATCTTCGAACGGCTGGATGAATGGATCTGGAGCTTGAAGAACGATAAGCCCCCTACCATGTCCGGGATCAAACCTACGCTGGCGCTGGAATCGCTCGCGAAGATCTACGGTGCGAGCAACCCAGCACTTCCCACAGTGGAATTGCCAAAAAAATATGAAAAGAACCTGCGCAGGCTAATTGCCCTGCAAGGGGAAGTCGCGGAACACAACGCAGAACTAAAAAGATTGGAGAAGGAGGTGCAGGCACAGTCCGTGCGAATTGCGGAACTGATGAAGGATCACGAGCATGGCGTTCTGGAAACGACCAAAGACCGTATCCTTATCGACTTCGTTACAAGAACAAGCAAGAGACCCGACTCAAAGCGGCTCAAAAAGGAGTACCCCATGATTTACGATGAGGTCCTGAAGGTGAGTGAGAGCAGGACCTTAAAGGTCTCCGTTGAGTCTGCCTAGCAGAAAAGGAGATAGATATGAGCAAAGGAAATAGCAATACATGGGAACATACGCTGGAGAAACAGTGTGTGAACGGATGGACCAAAGGGGCGAAAGCCTATGTGTGCTCACCGCTCAGCGCAGATAACCGGGAACAGCTCAACGCCAACATTCGCACGGCGCGGGCATATATGTTCCTGGCCAACAGGGACCTCGGCTATGCCGCACGGGCGCCGCACGCATATCTGCCGCTGCTGTTGAATGACAGCGTTCCGGTAGAGCGTGCCCTGGCCATCGACTTTGGCCTTCGGCTCTTGGAGCAGAGCGAGATCCTGCTCGTATGCGGCAGCCGTATCAGCTGTGGCATGGAAGGGGAGATTTGCCATGCTGCCAAACTGAAAATGAAGATCCTCGCATTCGACAAGACCGTGTACCTTGGCGCTCGGAGGATCGTTACCGGCTGTGGAGGAGACGAATACCTTGTCCGCTTGGATGACCGGTACCCGCAGTTCGTCAGGGAGTACCCGGATGGCATTTCTCCTGACAGCGGGGAGGTGGCGTGATGCTTTGTCAATTTGAGCGGCTGGTCTATCCCAGAAATATCAGCAGCGCCGAAGCAGGAAGCTATATGGTGGCCGTATACCGGCCCTGCGAGCGGGTCCTGGACGGCACCGGCCACTCCATCTCTCAGGTGAAGGCCGTCGGCTACTGTCTGCCCATCTCCCGGCACCTTCGGTACGACATGCAGGGGAAATGGACGCGCAGCACCAAGCACGGCGTCCAGTTCGAGATGGACTCCTACAAAGAGGTGATCATTCCGACAAAGGAGGCCATCACGGCCTATCTGTGCTCAGGTCAGATCAAGGGCGTCGGACCGAAACTGGCAGAACGCATCTATGAGACGTTCGGAAACGATACGCTGGAAGTTCTCGATAAGGAGCCGGACAAGCTCATGACCGTTCCTGGCATAAGCAGCGGCCGGTTCAAACGGATCTGTGACTCCTATCTTGCCAACCGCAGGGCCCGGGATGTGGTGGCGTTTCTGTCACCTCACGGGATCACCGCCAACCGGGCGGTGAAGCTCTACAAGGAATATGGCGAGAGGACACTTCAGATCGTGAAGGAGCACCCCTACCAGCTTTGCGAGATGGAAGGCATCGGTTTCCTGACGGCCGACCGGATCGCGGAGAGCATGGGCTTTGAAAAGCTGTCCACGGAGCGCGTGGATGAGGGCTTGCTGTACACGCTGAAGGACGCGGAGAGCCGCGGCCATCTCTGTATGGAGAAGAGAACGTTCATCAAAGCGTGCCTGAAGCTGCTGGACACACCCCTGTTGACGGAGGAGATGGCTGCCAACCGCGCAATGCGGCTGGTGCATGACGGACGGCTGGTGACATATGAGGGGTTTGTTTACAGGCGTGAGACCGCTTTGGCGGAGCAGCACCTGGCAAACACCATCATGAGCCGGAAGAACGCCTATCATCGGCAATCCTCTTTGCCTGACGACACCAAGTTCGACGAAAAGCTGAAGCAAGTGGAGGCCAGTCTGCATGTCAGGCTGGCCCCGGAGCAGAGGCAGGCGATCCAGATGGCGCTGACAAACGGCATCTCCATCATAACCGGCGGCCCGGGCACTGGTAAGACTATGATCCAAAAGGCGATTCTGGACATCTATCAGGAAGAGCATCCCCGTAATAAGATCTGCTGCTGTGCTCCGACAGGGCGCGCAGCCAGAAGAATGGAGGAATCGACAGGCCATGCGGCGGCCACGGTGCATAAAGCCCTTGGCTTGCTCGCCGGCGACAACGGTTTCCATGGAAAGGCGAAGGAACTGGACGCTGACCTGGTGATTGTAGACGAGGTGTCCATGCTGGACATATACCTGGCAGGACATCTCTTTGACGCCGTGAAGCCCGGGGCCCAGGTGGTTCTGGTCGGTGATGCTGACCAGCTTCCGTCCGTGGGACCGGGTGCGGTTCTCAAAGAGATCATCGCCAGCGAGTGTATCCCGGTGTCTAGGCTGGACAAGGTCTTCCGCCAGAATGAAGGCAGCAG
Organism: uncultured Oscillospiraceae bacterium; assembly: GCA_947626265.1. Classification (GTDB taxonomy): domain Bacteria; phylum Bacillota; class Clostridia; order Oscillospirales; family Oscillospiraceae; genus CAJOIG01. The sequence continues at coordinate 128,376 of CANQRM010000005.1, read as the reverse complement.
GATCGCGATGAACGCGAAGCTGATTCGGCATGGCAACATGCACCTCGAATACGGAAACGACTTTGTGTTCATTGAGTCCGCCAGCATTCCGGATTCGGCTCGGGTGATTCAGGACGTCTACGAAAAAGAGACGGGTAAGTACGGCGTTGACAATGTGGCGCTGCTTACACCGTACCGGCAGAAGACAGAGACCGGGGCGAACGCGCTCAACGCGGTGCTTCGGGACGTGATCAATCCGGCTTGCCCATTTTCTCAGGAAGTGGAGTACGGAAAGCGCATCTTCCGGGAAGGGGACAAGGTCATGCAGGTCAAAAACCATGAGCATATCAGCAACGGAGATATCGGGTACATCACCAAGATCGTCACCGGCAGTGGTGAGACCACGGTGTTCGTCGATTTTGGCGAAGGCCGCGTTGCTGAATATGACTCCAGTGAGCTCGACCTGTTGGATCTGGGCTATGCCTGCACGATCCATAAGTCCCAGGGCAGTGAATTCAAATCGGTCATCATCAACCTGCAGACAGCCCACTACATCATGCTGACCCGGCCGCTTCTATATACCGCCATTACACGAGGCAAGGAGAGGGTGACGATCGTTGGAGAGAGGAAAGCGCTCTGCATGGCGATAGGGAAGGTCGATACTGAAAAGCAGGGCACCTGCCTGGCAGCGAGACTGAAAAATCTAAATCATTGAGGAGGAAAACATTATGGCGAGTATCCTTGACCTTTATATCCAGAAGAGGGATGAGCTTCTGAAAAAGATGCCGTCGGACGAGAAGGCAGTTATTCACCTGATAATCCTGTCTGAGCTGAATTACCGCATAGACGTTCTGCAGACGTGCAAGGCCTTCTGCGACCACGCGCCGGTGACACAGGACCTCAGCATCATAAAGTGCCACTATCAGCAGATGGATGCCTACATCCGTTTCATGCAGTCTGAGCGAAAGTTTGGCTGGAAGGCGGATGAAAACGGCAGCAAGAAGAGGGAGACTGCCGCTTCGTCTTTGGCGCGAGTCGCGGATGACTATCGGCGGCAGTTCACCAGTTTCAAAGTGTCTTCTGATCAGCAGTACAGGAAATGTGTCCAGAAGGTGATCAACACTGTGCTGCCGGTCTGGACACAGTACAGAGACACATATGTCGAGATCAACATCAAGAACTGAGGAGGGTAGAAGATGAGCATAAGCAATTCAGATAACAAAACAGCTTCGATGGAAATGATCGGAAAGATCAACCTGGTCGAGGGATTTGACCCGGAGCCGTTCGCCGTGGAATACTCCGATCTGAATTCCTCGGAGAAACGCAAGCGGCTGCCTGTCATCTATCAGATGGCCTGGTTCCGCTTAAGGTATCCGGAAGGGAAGATCGCTGTCACGGTCGAGCCCGGGAAGGACTGCTTCTTGGCTACTGCTCGGGTTTATCCCAGTTATAAAGACTCGCCCGACAGCTTTTTGGCAGAGGCGACTGCGTCCCGCGGCTACTGCAAGGACAAACCCAGTGTATCCCCCCGTGAGTGGGCCCAGACGGCTGCCGTGGGGATCGCGCTTCGGAATGCCGGCTTTGGACTTCAGTTTGGCATGGCTGGCGAGGAAACCATGGATGATACCATAGGAGAACTCATGAGCGGCAATTATTCCGAGGATGGAGATGAGGTGCCGACAAAGGTACCGTTTGCTGAGGCGGAGGAAAAAGGGACAGAGGCGCCTGCACTGACACTGGAACAGCAGTATGAGAAGGCAGTAGAAGTACGTTGCCCTATCAGTAAGTTCTCTGGTAAAACCCTCGGTGATGTGCTCTTAAAGGATCCAAACGCCATAAAGTGGCTGGCCACAAAATACACGAAAGATCCTGAGGTTCAGAAAGCGGCGCAGATTATCTGTGATTATGCCGTAGAGCAGCAGGCTTCGTGATCCAATTGAAAGGGGGACGGTTCCGAACCGTCCCCCAGGGGGAAATAGCATATGCAGTATATTCACATGACTGATGTGGTCAATCTTCTCGGGCTCCCAGCGCCGCCACAAGACCGTAGTTCGTACTATATCAGATGCCCGTGCTGTGATACTGATCCGCGAAAGCGGCATCTGAACATCAACATCTCTAAGAATGTTTTCCGTTGTCCGCGGTGCGGTGCATCAGGGGGTGTTCTTGATCTTTATTCCCTCTATACTGGAACGCCGAGAGGTGCAGCAAAGGACGCCATAAATTATAAATTGGGAACAGGCAGTGTCGTTCCGACGGTAAAGGTAAAAAGTTCTGCAGTACCGACTGTGACTGAGTACCCAATGACGGATGTGGATACCCGCGATGCTACTTATACGGCGCTTCTTGGGAAACTCTCTTTGGCGCCGGATCACCGCGAAAACCTGATCCGGCGTGGCCTGACAGATGAGGAGATCGATGTACTCGGGTATAAGACAACGCCGGTGCTGGGGTATGTTTCAATTGCCGCACAGCTCCAGGTTGAGGGCTTGTATCTTTCAGGTGTGCCTGGCTTTTATAGAAGAGATGATGATACATGGACTTTCATCCATGAAAAGCGAGGGATTCTCATCCCGGTCCGTGATGTGGACGGCAAGATACAGGGCCTCCAAATACGTCGGGATAATGTGGCGAAGCGAAAGTTCAGATGGGTGTCCAGCGCCGAGAAAAAGGACGGGTGCAAAGCTGAAGGCTGGACGCACTTGGCCGGCGCAGTCCAAAGTGAAATCATATTGACCGAGGGCCCTATGAAAGCAGATATCATTCATGTTCTCTCAGGGAGTACGGTCTTGGCTGTGCCCGGCGTGAATACCCTAAAGCAACTGAAACTGACTCTGAGACGTCTGAAGGACTGTGGCTTGCAGAAGGTCAAAACAGCTTTTGATATGGATCTCTTGACGAATATCAATGTACAAAACGGATACAACAACGTGCTCAGATTATTGAACGATGAAGGGCTCCGTTACGGCACATATCTTTGGGATCCCCGTTATAAGGGCTTGGACGACTATATCTGGGGACACTGCTTGGGAAGGCATAGGTCAGAGTAGTTGAAGGACGAGGCAGTCATTGCCTCGTCCTTCTTTATGATTTGGGAGATAGTATAAAACATAAACTGGAACAGTCGACCAATGGATTGATGTGTTGTGCCCCAATCAAGCAACCTCCAACCTTCAGCACTCTCGCCTCACTAGTGTTGAGCCACCGCCACAAGAATAGGATGTAACGATATAATAATCTTCTGCCTCGGAAACGGAGATGCTAGAAAAAAGGTCATCGGAAATATCGTCCTTTTCGAGCCACCCTCCGTTTTCCCCTGCTATACACAGTGAGCCATCTCTTGGATCTATCCAAAACACTAAGCCCGGCAAAAAATCATCGTTCCGCCCGGCAACCACTTTATATGCCGTGTTTTGCTTCAAATCTTCATAAGCAAAGGGGTGGAATGCCTTTCTCATCACAACACACCTACTTGATTCACTGAGCCTGAGCAAGCATCATATGCGTTGCAGCGATGGCTTCAATCATGTCCCGGTATCCTTCTTTGTTACATGACTGGCAAGAACTCGGAGTGATAAGTTCAAGCACATTTGCAATCAATCTAAGATCTTCGGGGAGAAGTTTGTCGTTCTCCAAATGCCGATAAGCCCTTGAAAAGCTGTTACGAAGGGAAGAAGACAGTTTTCGCCCCAAAATGTTGTTGCCTAAAACCCCTTCAATTAGGTTCTTCTGTTCCGCTGTATAGCACATATCTTTAATACTCCCTCCATAAGCACTAGATGGAGTATATCAGGTAACATAATTCTTGTAAAGGGAAAAATTGAACAAAGAAAGCGGGGCTATTTTGTCGATGTGAGCGTTAAGAGAGAATCATGGAAGGATCATGCAAATATTTCCAATATTCACCAGTTTCTGATGAATTATGACTGGATGATTAGACCACGCGACGCGAAACGACACCCTTTTTGATTAATTTTATGTATAAAAAGAGTGAAAAGCCATTTTATAAACAGTTGAAGGGAGAAAAAGTCAAATATACATGGGGCATATGAATATGCCTCGCTGCAGTTGGAGTTCATGTGCCCCGGAGAAAGGGGTACATGCGTGGAACGTATCAAATCCCAAGATTTGGATGGTCAGCTCAGAGCCCGTTTCACTGTCTGGCTTGAACAGTTAATGTATCACGCTCGCGTAAACTATCTGAAAAAGTATTATTCCTCGCCAGAGAGCCTGGAATTGTCACAGATACCTGAAGAGCAACTCGCTGAAGAGGATAAATATGATCTGGAAGATATCACTGATGATGGATTCGTTTTCGAAGAGGAACGGCTGGCGAGGGCCTATAGCCGGCTTCCATTAATGAGAAAGCGCATTTTGACCCTGCTGTTTGTTGAACAGTTGGAACCCGCAGAGATCGCAGCACGGCTGCACTGCTCAGTACAAAACGTCTACAATCAAAAATATCGCGCAATCAAAGCCCTAAAGGAGTGGTTGAGCGAGGAATAAGAGGAGAGACATGCGTTGTCTGTAGTTGAACACAGTGGGTTCCGATCTACTTTGGAGAGGGCGATTGCAGGAAACCAGGATGCGCTGGGAGAGCTTTTATAATGTATGACCCGATGATTCGCAGGTACTCAATGCTGAATGGAAGGGAGGATGAAGACCTGAGGCAGTACATAATGATTCGGGTAGCGCTAAATATATCAAAGTTTAATATTTAGCCGGCCGCGCTTTCTTGAGAACCACTAATGGGACTTATTTCGGGAAATAGCAGATAACGTGACTTTGCCTAGAATGTGTCCGTACCTATCTTTGCAATAATGGTCAGTTGATAACTGCCTTACAGAAATGGAACGGAATAGAGGCACCTGGCATAATTCAAGCAGACAGCGAATGGCATAGCATCATTCGCTGTCTGTTTACATGAGCGAGAAAATATACGTCAAGGTTTATTCCAAGTGCCAGAGTTTTCATACCGAGGCAGTTTCTATCCACAAGTTTTAAAAAATTTGTAATGCCTTGTATAGTCCTCTGTGAATTATCATTGTTTCATTAAAATTAAAGCGTGGGGCTTTTTTAGAGAATCTAAATATAGACTGACCTTTCATAGACGGTTGATTTCCAATCACACCTGCATCAAAAAGCGCCAATAGAACATTTCGAATATCACGTTTAGGAATCGCTTCTCTAATGACAAGGGTATTATACTCCTTCTCAAATTCCGAAAACCTGAAACTCTGCTTACGAATAGTTGACAAAAGTCCAAGGATCTCATCGACTTCTGGGAGAATAGGAAATAGTTCATCAATAGTCTCACCCTTTAGATACTCTGAGAAATTATCATCAGCTTCCTTTACTGTTTCTGGCCGAATTGGAAATTCATTTCGTTCTTTTGCCAATTCCACGCATTCTTTGATGTATTGGACAAAATCTCTGGGCCTCATTTCAGTGCTACGTTCGATATAAGAAAATACATCCATCTCGCGTTTTTGATTATTTCCCATCTTTACTTTCCGAGGAGAAAAAAGAATAGGCCAGATTGAAGCAAAGTCAGTTGATGGAACATTCATAGCGGTACATATTCGATGCGCTAACATGCTTTTAATTTTGGTGATACTCCACTCTAAATCAACGAGAGATTCGCGCCATTTATTTTTATCAGCATCTTTTAACTGAGAATAAATATCACTTCGCAAAAAGACGATTGGGAAAATATGCTTTTCACAAGCATCAAATGTATCTCTTATTTGCTGTGTTGCCTTTAGTAGACTTGTAAGCATGCATTTATACTTGTAGGCCTCGACCTCTGAGGGAAATTCTTTATAGTCTTCGTCCAGCTCATCAAAGAGAAAATAATATCTGGCATCATCACAATAACTAGTTATTATCTTTTCCAATATTTCTAGCGTGTCAATCCAGGTTATCTCCTTAGTGGCTTGCTCTCCTCCATAACTAAAACCTACACCAAGCACTTCCATACCAAAGCTTTTACTGGTCCATTTTTCTATTAGCTTGTTCAATGAAGATGAAGGAGAATCTCCGTATAGTTTGCTTAGTTTGTTACGTATATCTAAGTCTATATTTTGATTTTTCATCATATCCTTACACATGTAAGAATAGATCAAGTATTTCCACATAGAGATGTATTGATTTGGTGCTGCATATTCCTGATTGTTTTCCAGGGAATAGAGTATCTGGAATGGAAAGTTTTTAAAAGATAGCCTGGTAGAAAAAGTGGTTGGTTCATCTACTTCAGCCAGATACTGTGCTATAGCAGTTTTTCCACTTCCTTTGCGTCCGGTAACATAATATTTTTTCCCGGAAGCTATATCATTAACTTCTTGAATATAATAGAAATAATCTTGCCGTTCCTTCCTCGCCTCCACACTCCAATTATTAATTATTTCATCGTATAACTGCCGAAAATTAAGTTCTCTGCGTTTCTTGTGAAGTTCACGGCATTTTTTGCATCTCTTTGGCATAACTAAATCTTTCGATTCATAAAACTCTTTTTCACCAAGTGTGAAAAAAGGCTCTCCACATTCCTGACATATCAGCAAATAATTTTCTTTTTCATTACAGCTCATATTCCTTCTTATCCTCTCTCAAAAAATTCTTATTATCATTAGTTAGCATATCTCTAAATCAACATGTTGCCCAAGAACCATTTTTGTATGGCTAATTATACCATATTAGCTTGAAGATGTCCACCAAGTTTAATACTATAATACATATTACTATAGAAAGGAATGAGTTTAATAGCATAAAAAGTTGTCAATCGATTGGGTCCAGGGTGCTGAAGCAAACTTTTTTTGAAAAATTTTTCTGTAGGAGGTTAGATTTTGGGATTCAGAGTTGTTTCTATAAGTGAGAGCATCCCCAAGAATTCATTGCACCTTGACAACATCATATGTAACTGTCTGGTACGTTTCACAGACATGGAGCGGCTATCCACCCGGCGGTCCCGGGGCTAAGAGCACTGATATGAGGGCGGCTCCCTCAGATCGCGATGATATGCCCGTGTGATAATGATACTTCTGTAATTCGCAGCCCGGCCGTGATGAAGGCGGGGAGATCATGGGATCTATGGACCTGCAGCCACAGGCGCCAGACAGGGTCGGGAGTAGCTATACGAAGGAGCATTGCTTGCGTATTGGCAAGCAGAAAGGAGCAGTATGGAAGCTGATCCGAATTTGGAGGCCCGACAGAAAAGGCTGTTGACGGTTGAAGACATACAGTGTATATTTAAAATAGGTAAGACAACAGCGTACCAGTTGATGAGATCCAGCGGCTTTCCGACATTGAGAATCAATCATCGTTTGTATGTAAGTCCAGAAGCGCTTGATGACTGGATCAAGACTTACTCAGGTCGCCAATTCTTGATTTAACAACAAATTGACAACATTTTTGTTATCGCAAGTCGTCAATGGATTGAAAATAGGCACTTTTTTAGGTAATGACCCTCCGTCTCCAAAACCGTAGGCCGAGGGTTCGAAACCTTCTTCCCCTGCCAGAAAGCCTTGGAACATTTATTGTTTCAAGGCTTTTTGGTATATTATAGAAAAGTGGTTTTCCTCGTTTAGATTCACACATGACTACACAGTGGTCACAGCGCGTAGAGCAGGATGGCCAGCAGGTGCAGAACGCTGCCCGCCACCACGAACAGGTGAAAGACGCTGTGCATATAGCGGCGCTTCGACCCCAGGCCGTAAAGGACCGCGCCCACGGTGTAGGACACGCCGCCCGCCAGGATGAGCCAGAAGCCGGGCCGGCCGATGGCATCAAGGAGCAGCGGGGCTTTGAAGATAATGGCCCAGCCGATGGCAATGTAACAGATCATGGAGAAGACCCTGTAACGGCGCAGGTCGATGGCCGTCAGCACCGTCGCCAGGATGGTCAGCGACCAGACCACGGCGAACAGCACCCAGCTGGACACCGGGTCGATGGGCCGCATGGCACTTAAAAGCAGGGGCGTATAGGTGCCCGCGATGAGAAAATAGATGGTGCAGTGGTCGATGACCTGCAGCACCCGCTTTCCGGTGCCGGGCCGGAGGCCGTGGTAGACGCTGGACATGGTATAGAGCGCGACCATGGACACGCCGAATATGGCGCCGCCCACCACGCCCCAGGCGTTGCCGTGCAGCGCGGCCCGCACCACGCACAGCACCAGCGCCGCGACGCCGATGGCTCCGCCCACGATGTGGGAGGTCATGTTGAAAACTTCCTCGCCCTTTGTATAGTCCGGCAGGTCTCTGTCCCGGAGCTTTGTGCGTTTCAAGGTTTCATCTCCATTTCACTTGCGCTGGGCGAAGGCGTGGGCCTGGTCCAGCCAGTCGAACAGCTCCCCGTCCAGGTCGCTGTCCCGGCTCACGGGAATGTGGGTGGTCCACCGGCCCGGGTAGGCCTCCACCTTCGCTGCCACCCGCTCTGAATCAAGCGGCCCGGGCAGGCCCAGCGTCAGGACGAAGTAATGCCCGGGGAGCTCTGATTTCCTCTTGGGCCGCAGGAAGGACACGCAGGCGAACATATACCGGTCTGAGAAGGAGAGCTGCGTCTTGGTGACCTTGACGCGGGTCCCGGGGTATCGCCGGAGCAGTTCGGCCTCCAGCTGCTTATACAGAGGATATACCTCCATGTGCCCGCCAAAGAACAGGAGGACGTCTTCCTCCAGCCTGTCCACGCAGGTATCCATGGTTTTCGCCCCCTTGATGATGTGCGTTATACTTATACTAGCTTTTGCTGGGGGTATTGTCAATCCCGGCGAAAATGTGGTATAACGTACATATAGCGTCAGAGAGAACGGGGGGAGAGATATGAAAGGCATCATCCTGGCCGGCGGATACGGCACGCGGCTGTACCCCATCACCAAGGGCGTATCGAAGCAGGCCCTGGCCGTCTATGACAAGCCCATGATCTATTATCCTCTTTCCACGCTGATGCTGGCGGGGATACGGGAAGTGCTCATCATCTCCACGCCCCGGGACCTGCCCGCCTTTCAGGAGATACTGGGGGACGGGACCCAGCTGGGTATGCAGTTTTCCTATGCCGAGCAGGATAAGCCCAACGGCCTGGCAGAGGCCTTCATCATCGGCGAGAAGTTCATCGCCGGGGACCGGGTGGCGCTGATATTGGGAGACAACATCTTCTACGGCAGCGGTTTTTCCTCCTTCCTGCGCAAGGCCACGGACGTGAAGGAGGGGGCGGTGGTGTTCGGCTACCCGGTCCACGACCCGTCCGACTTCGGCGTGGTGGAATTCGACAAGGACGGGAAGGTGCTGTCCCTGGAGGAGAAGCCAAAGCGGCCCAAATCCAAATACGCCGTGCCGGGGCTCTATTTTTACGACAGCCAGGTGGTGGACATCGCGAAATCGATAAAGCCCTCCGCCCGGGGGGAGCTGGAGATCACGGCGGTGAACCAGGAATACCTGCGCCGGGGGCAGCTTCACGCGGTGAAGTTCTTCCGGGGCATGGCCTGGCTGGACACCGGTACATACGATGGGCTCCAGGAGGCGGCCCAGTTCGTGAACATCATCCAGAAGCGGCAGGGCCTGTATGTGTCCTGCATAGAGGAGATCGCCTATAGAAAGGGATTTATCGACAAGGAGCAGCTGCTGCGCTTGGCGGCGCCGCTGGAGCAGACGGCCTACGGCCAGTACCTGCGGGAGGTGGCCGAGGACGGATGAAGCTGCTCACCCCGAACGGGACTTCGTAAAAGTCAGGTTTGACTGCGGAAACGTCAGGTCCCACGCATTGAAGGAAGAGCCGCGCATGATTTATAATGATAGGCGGTATAAATACCGCTTTTGTGCGGTAAAAAAATTCTTCAAGGGGGACCAAAAAATGAAAAAACTGCTAGCTGTCATCCTGAGCGCTGTGCTCATGCTCGGCGCCTGCGCCTTTACGGAAGGCCCCGGGGCCGGCACCTGCTACTGCCTGTCCGGCGTTTCCGTGGTGACGGGTGATACGAACATCGACCTGTCCGACGTGGAGATCGGCGTGGACGTGATGGACGGTGAGCCGGGCGCGGTGCTGATGCACGTGGACAACGGCGATGAGCGGGTCTGCGAGATCGGCTTCACCCAGGTGGACGACCTGTACATCATCCACCTCGACAGCCCCACCCTGGGCCACAAGGACTATGCCATCGACCCGGTCCTGGAGCTGGCCACCAGCCTGGACGAGCTGCGCAACGTGCTCATTGAGAAGCTGCAGGGTATGGACGCCAACCAGGCCGCCCAGAGCATCTTTGATTTCTTCGACCGCGCGGAGGAGGCCGCGGAACAGGCTGCCGAGGCGCCTGAAGCCGCCGAGGCTCCCGTGGAGACGCCTGAACCCGGTCTTGTGATGAACGGCGACATCCAGGAGATGCTGAAGGAAAGCATCAACCCCGACCAGACCGTCACCATCGACGAGGACATCACCGACCCGGATACCGGCGAGCTGCTGCTGCCCGCGGGCGAGTATAAGGTGACGACCTTCAGTGTGGACAAGGAGCACCTGCTCCAGGTCCTGGGCAACATGACCCTGAACGGCCAGCCCATCCCCGACGTGGAGAAGATGAAGGACGAGAACGTGGACGCCAAGCTGGAGGGCGCCATCTATGACGGCCAGGGCGACCTGGGCGCCGGCCTCGGCTATTTCCTCATCACCGCTGCCGACGGCGAGAACACGGGCTATAGCGGCCTGAGCTATATCCTGACCACCGACGAGGACGGCAAGACCCTTGCCTTTGACATCATCGGCGACACCGGCGAGAGCAGCGTGGATGTGCAGTTCGCCCTGAACGAGCACGCCGTCGCGGACGCCGCCTTCGGTCCCGACGCCATTGACATGGATTCTGTCGTCAACCTGAGCGAGCTGACCGCGGCCGGCGAGGAGAGCCCGCTGCTGGCGGATCTGCAGACGCTGCTGGGCGATGCCATTGGGGGTATAGTTGCCCCTATCGCCGCCTCCATGGCGGCGGAAGCCCCCGCGGCATAAACGCGTAAAAGTCTTTTCGTGTGCGGCGGCCCGGGTCTCGGATCCGGGCCGCTGTATTTACCGATAAGGAAGAACCATACGCCGCTCCGGCGGCGAATCTATCACAAGTCCCGGGAGGATACTATGGCAAAGACGAAACTGGCACCGGTGAGCCTGGCGATGTTTTACGGGGCAAGCCGGGATTTCGCGAACGCGTTCAGCGTGCGTGTCACGCTGAAAAACCCCATCGAGCCGGAGCCCCTGCGTCAGGCGCTGGACAAGGCCATGGAGCGGTACCCCTATTTTTCCGTGCGGCTCGTGGAGCAGGACGGGGCGCTGGTGCTGGAGGATAACCCCTTGCCGGTGACCATCGTGAAGGGCCCGGAGCCGGCCAGGCTCAACACGGCCCAGTCCAACTACCATCTGGTGGGTCTGAGCTATGAGCGCACCAGCGTGGTGTTCGGGGCATTCCACGCCCTGACGGACGGGGCCGGGGCGTTCCACTGGATCAAGACCGTGCTCTATTATTACCTGTGCCAGACCGAGGGGCGGACATTGGACCCCACAGGCGTCCGGCTGGCGGGGGAGGATATCCCCGCCGGCGAGCTGGAGGACCCCTTCCCCCGGGAGGTGACGGCGGAGTGCGGGCCCATCGCGGCCCCGGCCAAGAAGGGCGCCTTCCGTATCACGGACCACACCCCCGCGGGCCGGCAGCGCTGCTGGCATATCCGCATCGGGGAGACCTCCTTTATGAAATATACCCGCACTCAGGACGGCAGCCCCGCCACCATCACCTCCGCGTTCATGGCCAAGGCCCTGCATGAGATATGGCCGGACATGACGGAGCCGGTGGTGTGCGGCATGGCCCACAACATCCGGGACGTGATCAGAAAGCCCCTGGCCCATCAGAGCATGGTGGCGCTCATAGAGCTTGCCTACCCGCCCCGCCTCAAGGGCGCCAGCGTGGAGACCATGGCTATCTGCAGCCGGGGCATGGTGATGCTCCAGAGCCAGCCGGAGACGGTGTGGAGCCGGGTGCAGCAGCAGCTGGACCTGGAAAAGGAGCTGGATAGGCTATCCCTCCAAGAGAAGTTCGACCGCCTGCGGCCCGTGGTCACCGGCGCCCGGACCGGCATCGGCAACCTGCCCGCCTCCGCGCCCGTGTCCTTCAAGGTCAGCTACGTGGGCCGGACGGACTGGGGCTCCATGGCCCCTATGATCGAGTCGGTCCACTGCTCTGTCACCACCAACGGCAGCGGCATCTGCATTGAGATCAACACCTGCAACGGCTATTTCGACTACTGCTTCATGCAGGAGTTCGAGGACGATACATACGTCAACAAGTTCGTGGACCTGCTGGAAGAGGAGGGCATATACTGCACCGTCACCGGCCCCTTCGACGTACACGTGCCCAAGATGCGCCTGCCCGACGAGGCGGAGTGACGGAACACAAAGCCCTGCCGGGGCGGCAAGGAGGAGACTTATGAAGATCATACTGGAAGTGGACGACATCGACTACGGGGTTTTGGCGGAAAAGCTGCTGCCTATTGCCCGGGAAAAGATGGGTGACGCAAGCGGCGCTATGGGCGCGCTCAAGAGCCTTATGGACCTGCCCGCGCCGCTGGTGAAGGCGATGGTGAACGCCATGCCCCAGAAGGAGCAGAAGCTGGAGCAGCTCGCGGAGCAGTACGGCGATAAGCTGGCCTCGGCGGCCCAGGGCTTTCTGGAAAAGCAGGGCCTGAGCGCGAAGGTCACCGGCATTCGCGTGGAGCCGTGAGGGGAGAAATGGCGCAGGTATCGCTGGTATCCTGCCCCGGCTATGACCCGGCGGCATGCCGGGCGGCGCTGGAAAAGGCGCTTAACGCCGTGGGCGGGCTGGATTTTGTGAAGCCGGGCATGCGCGTGGGCGTCAAGGCCAATCTGGTCTCCTTCATGAAGCCGGAGGCGGGGGCCACTACCCATCCCGTGCTGCTGGCGGAGCTTACGAAGCTCTTAAAGGAGCGGGGCGCGGCTTCCGTGGTCATCGGGGACAGCCCCGGGGGCCTCTATACGGCGGCCTACGTGAAGAACGTCTACCGTGCCACGGGCATGCAGGAGGCGGAGGCCGCCGGGGCGGAGCTCAACATGGACTTCACCCAGAAGGAGGCGGAGGCCCCCGACGCCATGGTGGCGAAGCGGTTCACCTATACCGGCTGGCTGGACGGCTGCGACGCCATCGTGGACTTTTGCAAGCTCAAAAGCCACGGCATGATGGCCCTCACCGGGGCGGCCAAGAACCTGTTCGGCGTCATCCCCGGCACCATGAAGCCGGAGTACCACTATAAATATTCCAACGCCGCGGACTTCGCCCGGATGATCGTGGACCTGGACGAGTACTTCAAGCCGGTCCTGTCCATCGTGGACGGGGTGGTGGGCATGGAGGGCAACGGCCCTACCATGGGCAAGGCCAGGCCCATGGGCATCCTGGGCGCGTCCAGGTCGCCGCACATGCTGGACCTTGTCTGCGCAGAGCTGATCGGCCTGCGCCGGGAGGATGTGCCTACCCTGGAGGCGGCCTGGGAGCGGAAGCTCATCCCGGCGAGCTGGAAAGAGCTGGACGTGGACGGGGACGTGGAGGCCTTCAAGGTCCGGGATTTTCAGAACATCGGCACGAAAAACGACGTGGTCTTCTTCGGCGAGATGCTCCTGGGAGAGGGGAACAACCCCTTTAAGCGGGCCTTCGCCAAGGTCATGCAGAAGGCCCTGAGCTCCCGGCCCAAGGTATATCCGCCGGAGTGCGTGGGCTGCGGCCAGTGCGCCCGGATATGCCCCGCCAAGGCCATCAAGATGGAAGATAAATTGCCCCACATCGACCGGTCCAGGTGCATCCGCTGTTTCTGCTGTCAGGAGTTCTGCCCCAAGGGGGCCATGAAGGTGTCCCGGACGGCCATCGCCCGGCTTTTGAACCGATAGGGGGAAATACCATGTTTTTCGATACCCACGCCCATTATGACGACGAGTGGTTCGACGCGGACCGGGAGGAGCTGCTGGCGGCCCTGCCGGGAGCCGGGGTGGAGCTGGTGGTGAACGCCGGCTGCGACGAGCCGTCCAGCCGGGCGAGCATAGAATTGGCCCATAAGTACGATTACTTCTACGCCGCCGTGGGCTGGCATCCCCACGGGGCCAAGGAGTGGACGGCGGAAAGCGCCGACATGATACGCGCCTGGGCCAAGGACCCGAAGGTGGTGGCCATCGGGGAGATAGGCCTGGACTACCACTACGACCTGGACTGGAAGGATACCCAGCACAGGGTGTTCGAGGCGCAGCTGGAGCTGGCCGAGGAACTGGACCTGCCCGTGATCATCCACGACCGGGAGGCCCACGGGGACTGCATGGACATTCTCCGCCGGCACCCCAACGTCCGGGGGGAGTTCCACTGCTACTCCGGCAGCGCCGAGATGGCGAAGGAGATACTCTCCTGGGGCTGGTATCTGGGCTTCAACGGGGCCATCACCATGCCGGGGGCCAGAAGGGCCCTGGAGCTCTTGGAGACCATGCCCACGGACCGGATGCTTTTGGAGACGGACTGCCCGTATCTGGCCCCCATGCCCCGGGAGCACGGCAGGCGAAACGACTCCCGCCGCCTGGACCAGGTGGCGGCGCTCATCGCCCAGGTGCGCCGCACCACCCCGGAGCTGGTGGCGAAGGTGTGCATGGAAAACGGCAAGCGGTTTTTCGGGATTGAATAAATGAAACAAAACGAAAGTTTGTTAGCCCTTTTGCCCCGGTGGAACGTATAAAGAGACGGAACACGAAATGAGGAAACGACGCGAAGCGCGTTTCAAATACATTTTTAGAAGGAGAAACAACGATGAATGAGGAAATGCTGAAAAAGCTGGCGGGGGGGGGTTAAGTCCCCTGAAGAGGTCCTGGCCATCGCGAAGGAGTATGGCAAGGAGATAACCCTGGAGCAGGCCCAGGAGCTTTTTGATAAGCTGAAAGCGTCCGCCACCGGCGAACTGTCCGATGACGACGTGGAGGCCGTCGCCGGCGGCCTCTTTGAAGGTTTGCTGGAATGGGTCGGTAGCCTGTTTGGAAAATAATTCCAAACCATGACAAGGGGCTGCCACTCCCGTGACAGCCCTTTGTTTTTATATAAAAGAGACGACGCGTGTGCGTTTCAAATAAAAAGCATGATAAGGAACAGCAAGCACCCCATCCAGCCATCTGTGGCCGGGTGGGGCGCTTATAGTTCCGTCAAGATCGTTCAGTCGAAGTATTTGCGCGTGTAGTATCTCTTATCCAGCACCACCGAAAGCTCCGTCAGCACGGTGCTCATGCCGCTGGCCCGGTAACGGGGGCGGGGGGCGCCAAGGTGCATGTCGTCGGTCCGCCGGTAGGGGATGGATACCCGCACGGCCACGCCGTGGCCCGGGCGGCTCTCCAGGATAAGGGCGCCCCCGTGGCGCTCCGCCGCGCCCCGGGCGATGAGCAGGCCCAGCCCCGCGGTGCCGTCGCCCTGGGCGGCGTCCGGGGAGAAGATGTCGGCCAGCTTCTCCGGCGCGATGCCGCTGCCCGGGTCCTCCACCGCCAGGATGAATCGGTTCCCCTGACGGGTGAGCTCCACCTTGATACGGTCGCCGGGCTTGCAGTGGGCGATGGAGTTGGTGAGAAGGTTGGAGAGCATGGACTCGATGAGCCCCGCGTCGGCCATGGTGAGGTGCAGGCCGTCGTCCACCTTGAAGGCCACGGTCAGGCCCATGCCCTCTGCCAAGAGCCCCACCGTGTCGCACAGCTCCCGGCACAGCGTGCCCAGGTCCACCACCTGGGGATCATAGGGCAGGCCGCCGTTCAGGATGCCGTCGGCCTTGGCCATGTGGTCGCAGGCCCGGCGCATCCGGTGGTACTCCCGGTACAGGGTCTCGGCAGTCTCCTTAAAGGCGGGGTCCGCGTCGGCTCCCGTGCCGCTCACCAGCGCGTCCAGGGCCATGCGCATGTTCATCATGGACGAGGACAGCACATGCACCGCGTTTGCCTGGGCCGGGGCGGGGGGCTTCACATGCAGGGGACGGAAGGTGCATACCGTGAGCGATTCCAGGCGCGCGGCGTACATGGTGAAGCTCTGCCCGCCCGCCTGAAAGGCGGCTACGAACCGGCAGGCGGGGTCATAAAGCACCTCCGCCGGGACCACATCCCGGGCGCTGTCGCCGGGCCGCAGGCCGAACAGGTTCAACGCGGCGGGATTGGAGAAGACCACGGTCCCCTCCTGACTTATACCCAGCACGGGGTCCCGTTCCAGCTGGAACAGGACGCCCAGGTCCTCGGAAGGCAGGCTCATATCTTTACCCATACTCTCTCTTTTATGTGCCGCGGCTTGGTCATATTCGCGGGAGCGTTTTCGCTGAAACTGACCATATCATATCAAATCCTTCCCAAAAGAGCAATCCTTCCCGCCTGAAAACCGTCGATTTCGGTCACTTTTCCGGATGCAAAAATTTTTGCAGGATCTCCCTCTTTTTTTCATGAAAACACTGGAAATACCTGACGCATTGGTGTATAATGCCTATGCTTGGCTATCTATGGGCAGCCGGCGATAAAAAGTTCAAAATTACTTTTAGGAGGATACAAATCATGATCAAAGTTGGTATCAACGGTTTCGGCCGCATCGGCTCTCTGGTCTTCAGGGCTGCCATCAAGGCCGACGACGTCCAGGTCGTCGCCATCAACGCCCCCGGCCATCCTGCTTCCCAGCTGGCCTACGCGCTGAAGTATGACACCGTCCATGGCCGCTTCAACGGCGCCATCGAGGCCGACGACGAGGCCAGCACCCTGACCGTCGACGGCAAGAAGGTCTCTGTCCTGGCTGACTCCAAGTACCGCGATCCCGCCCAGCTGCCCTGGGGCGAGATGGGCGTCGAGTACGTTCTGGAGTGCACCGGCCGCTTCCTGGAGAAGGCCACCGCGCAGGCTCATATCGACGCCGGCGCCAAGGTCGTCGTCATGTCCGGCCCCGCGAAGGACGACACCCCGATGTTCGTCTGCGGCGTGAACCTGGAGAAGTACACCCCCGATATGCAGTTCGTCTCCAACGCCTCCTGCACCACCAACTGCCTGGCTCCCATGGCCAAGGTCCTGAACGACAACTTCGGCATCATCGAGGGCCTGATGACCACCGTGCACGCCTCCACCGCCACCCAGGCCGTCGTGGACGGCTTCTCCAAGAAGAACTGGCGTCTGGGCCGCTCCATCTACGGCAACATCATCCCCACCAGCACCGGCGCCGCCAAGGCTGTGGGCAAGGTCATCCCCGAGCTGAAGGGCAAGCTGACCGGCACCTCCATGCGTATCCCCGCCGCCGACGTGTCCATCGTTGACCTGACCGTCCGCCTGGACAAGGCCGCTACCTATGACGAGATCTGCGCCGCGATGAAGGCCGCCTCCGAGGGCCCCATGAAGGGCGTTCTGGAGTATGTGGACGAAGAGGTCGTCTCCTCCGACTTCCAGACCGATCCCCACACCTCCATCTTCGACTCCAAGGCCGGTCTCGCGCTGAACGAGCACTTCGTGAAGCTGATGGCCTGGTACGACAACGAGTGGGGCTTCAGCTGCAAGATGCTGGACCTGACCCGTCACATCGACTCCGTCCGCAACGGCAAGTAATTGAAGTTTTTCGCACAAGGGCGGCGAAAGCCGCCCTTGTGTTCTGCTTTTCCGGGATAGGGAGGCTTTTCCGGTTCATCATATAAGATGTCCCGGCATATATTCGTTTATCCGGCACTGGTAAGGAGCATCTATGGCTGAAAAGAAGGGACAAAACTTTCTCCACGGCGCTGCCATCTACACCGTTGGCATCATCCTGGTGAAAATACTGGGGGCCGTCTATAAGATACCCCTGGGCAATATCCTGGGAGACGAGGGCTTCACCCACTTTGACATGACGTATAAGATCTATAACGTCTTTCTCACGGTGGCGACGGCTGGCATCCCTGTGGCTATGAGCCGTATGATCTCCGAGGCGGACAGCCTGGACAAGGACAACCAGGTCCACGAGATATTTAAGGTCGCCATCTGGGCTTTCCTGGCCCTGGGCGCGGTGGGGACGGCGGCGATGATGCTGTTCCCCGCGGCCCTGTCCTCCGCCATGGGCAACATACAGGCGGCCCGGTGCGTGTTCATCATGGCCCCCAGCGTGGTGCTGGTGTGCGTGACCGCGGCCTACCGGGGCTATGCCCAGGGCCACGCGGACATGATACCCACCACGGTGAGCCAGGTCATCGAGACCGCCGTGAAGGTGGTGGTGGGCCTGGGCTGCGCCGGGTGGCTTTATAAAAACGGCTACAGCGTGGAGATATGCGCCGCCGGCGCCATCCTGGGCACCACGGTAAGCTCCCTGGCCGCCATGGTCTACATGCAGATCAAGGTCCACCGGAAGTATCAGGTGCGCCCCGGCCCGGAGGCGAAGGACGTGCCCGACCCGGGGAAGAAGATCCTGTGGGACCTGCTGCGCATCGGCATCCCCATCACGCTCTCCACCTCCGTCATGAGCTTCATCCAGCTGGCCGACTCGGGCATCACCCTCAATCAGCTGCAGCACGCCGCCGGCTATACGGATACCGCCGCCAAGGTCCTGAACGGCGTGTATGCCAAGGCCATGACGGTGTACAATGTCCCCTCCGCCTTCGTGGTGCCCTTCCTCTCCAGCATCGTGCCCGCCATCGCGGCGGCGAGGATGCGCAAGGAGGACGTGTGCGGCATCGCGGAGAGCGCGCTGCGCATGTGCACGCTTTTGTGCCTGCCCATGGCCGTCGGCATGGCCGTGCTGGCCGAGCCCTGCATGAAGGTGCTCTATCCCGAGAGCGCGCGCCAGGGCGCGCTGCTGCTCTTCGAGCTTGGCATCACCTGCTACTTCATGACCATGAGTTTGATGACCAACTCCATTTTGCCGGCCAACGGCAACGAGCGGCTGCCCCTCATCTCCATTTTGCTGGGCGGCGTCGCCAAGGTGGTGGTCACCTATGTTCTGGTGGGCAACCCCAATATCAACGTCTACGGCGCCCCTCTGGGCACCCTGAGCTGCTATGTGGTGATGCTCTCGTCGAACCTCTTCTTCATGGCGAAGAACATGGATAGGCCTGTGAACGTGGGCAGGGTGTTCGGCCGCAGCGGGCTTTCCGCCGCCGTCATGGCCGTGGCGGCCTGGGCGGTATACAGCCTCCTGCACGGGCTGATGGGCGGCGTCACCGGCGCCTTGGCGGGCCGGAGCCTCAATGTGCTGCTGCCCTTCGCCGCGGCGGTGGGCGTGGGCGTCATCGTCTACTGCGTGATGGCCATCGCCCTGCGGGCCATCACCATGGAAGACATGAGGCTTTTCCCCAAGGGAGAAAGACTTGCAAAACGGCTCCACATCCGTTAAAATGGCATAAAAATCAGAAAAATGGGCTAAAAAGTCCGCAATTTTGCAATTTCCTATTGCAGTTGACAGGAGAATATGGTAGATTTTCAGTACAAGGATAAATACGGTCTGGAGGATTTCCGCGCCATCATGGCGATCCTCCGCAGCGAGAACGGATGCCCCTGGGACAAGGTGCAGACCCACCAGTCCATCCGCCGGGACCTGCTGGAGGAGGCCTATGAGACGGCCACGGCCATCGACACCGGCGACATGGACAACCTTCTGGAGGAGCTGGGCGACCTGCTGATGCAGGTCTTGTTTCACGCCCGCATCGAGGAGGAGAAGGGTACCTTCGATTTCGACGATGTGTGCGACGGCGCCTGCAAGAAGCTGATACGCCGCCATCCCCATGTGTTCGGGCAGCTGGAGCTGGACACCCCGGAAGAGGTGCTGGTCACCTGGGACGAGGTGAAGCGACAGGAGAAGGACCAGAAGTCCACCGCCCAGGCCATGCAGAGCGTGGCAGACGGCCTGCCGGCCCTGTGGCGGGCGGAAAAGATACAGAAGAAGGCCAAAAAGGACGGCTTTGACTGGCCCGACTGGCACGGCGCCCGGGAAAAGCTCTCCGAGGAGATCGGGGAACTGGACGAGGCCATCGCCGCGGGGGAGCATGTGGAGGAGGAGCTGGGCGACGTGCTGGCCGCCGCGGTGAATCTGGCGAGGCTTTTGAAGATCGACCCGGAGAAGGCCCTCAATGGCTCCAGCGACCGCTTCGTGGCCCGGTATACCAGGATGGAGGAACTGGCCGCCCAGGCGGGACAGGCCCTCCCGGACATGGACCTGGAGGCCCAGGAGGCCCTTTGGCAGCAGGCCAAAAAGGGCGAATAAATTTGTCGTAAAAGACCGCGTGCGGTTTTTTATATGCCCTGTGCAAATACAAATGAAGGCGGGCGACCGTCAAATAATTAGGAGGATTACTATGAACAAAGCAGAACTCATCGCGGCTGTGGCGGAAAAAGCCGATCTGTCCAAGAAAGATGCTGAAAAAGCTGTCAACGCTACCGTCGACGCCATCACCGGCGCTCTGCAGAAGGGCGACAAGGTCCAGATCGTCGGCTTCGGCGCTTTTGACGTGAAGGAGCGCGCTGCCCGCGTGGGCCGCATCCCCCGGACCAAGCAGGAGATCAAGATCCCCGCTTCCAAGATCCCTCAGTTCAAGGCCGGCAAGGCTCTGAAGGACGCCGTGGCGAAGTAAGAGCTTTTCATTCATATCCAGGGCGGCGCGGTCTATCCCGCGCCGCCCGGACTGTTTTAAGGAGAACCCCATGCGTTTGGACAAATTTCTGAAGGTGTCCCGGCTCATCAAGCGGCGCACCGTGGCCAACGAGGCCTGCGACGGCGGGCGGGTGACCGTGAACGGCGCCCCGGCCAAGGCCTCCCGGGATATAAAGCCCGGGGATATCATCGAGATACGCTTCGGCGAGCGCACCACAAAAGTGGAGGTGCTGGCCGTGGCGGAGGCGGTGGGAAAGGCGGACGCCCCGGCCATGTACAGAGAGCTGTAAGTCTTCCGACAGACACCGACGGCCTTCGACAGCATTTTGGCCGCCCTTTGTGTAAAAGCATGTTGACGCTGTGGGAAACACAGGTTTTTCCGGGGCAAAGGGACGGGCAGGCATATTTTGGGTCAGGCCCCCATATCCATGGTGATATGGGGGTGTCTTTATGGACTTTTTGAAGAAGATCGTATCCTTTTTCCTGGCGGCGGCGCTTTTGACAACGCCCGCGCTCGCGGCGGAGCCGCTGCCCGCTGAGGCCATCAGCATCGACGCGCCGTATGCCGTACTCATGGAAAAGAGCACCGGCACGGTCATATATGAAAAGGAATCCCACGCCCGCTGCGCCCCGGCCAGCGTCACCAAGGTCATGACCATGCTTCTGGTGACCGAGGCGCTGGAGGCGGGCGTCATCGGCAAAGATACGGTGGTCACCGCCTCGGAGACCGCCTGTTCCATGGGCGGCAGCCAGATATGGCTGGAGCCGGGGGAGCGGATGACCGTGTCGGAGATGCTCAAATGCGTGGCCGTGGTCAGCGCCAACGACTGCGCCGTGGCCCTGGCGGAGCTCATCGCAGGAAGCGAGGAGGCCTTCGTGCAGAAGATGAACCAGCGGGCGGGCCAGCTGGGCATGGCCGATACCCACTTCACCAACTGCACCGGCCTTTATGACGATGACGGCCACTATACCTCCGCCTACGACATCGCCCTCATGAGCCGGGAGCTCATCGGCCACGACCTCATCAAGGAGTACACCACCATATGGATGGACTCCGTGCGAAACGGGGAGTTCGGCCTTTCCAACACCAACCGCCTCATCTACGGCTACGAGGGGGCCACGGGATTGAAGACTGGCTTCACCAGCAAGGCCATGTACTGCCTTTCCGCCACGGCGGAGCGGGATGGGGTGGAGTATATCGCCGTGGTCCTCCACGGGGAGACCTCGGAAAAGCGCTTCGCCGACGCAAGGACCCTGCTCAATTACGCCTTCGCCAACTATGGCCTTGCGTCCCTGCGGCCCGCCCAGGCCCTGCCGCCGGTGGCGGTGAAGCTGGGGGCGGCGGACTGCGTCCAGCCCATATTCACCGGCAGCGAATACATGCTCCGGGAGAAGAGCGGCCTGGGTGACCTTTCCTATGACATATCCCTGCCGGAGGCGGTGTCCGCCCCGGTGGCGGAGGGCCAGGTGCTGGGCTCCATGACCGTCCGGGCGGGGGAGGAGACCGTCGCCCAGGTGGACATCGTGGCGGCCGCGGCGGTGGAGAGATTGGGCTTCTGGGCGCTCTATGGGCGGCTCATTGGCAGCCTGATTGGCCGGAATGCGGGATAGTCGCCCCATTTTGGGTGCTTTTTTGGGCAAAAAACGCGCTTTTCGCCCCACTTTTGGGGTCTGCATCTTGAAAAATCCGCAGGGATAGGGTATAATTTACTCTAAGGATGGGGGTCCATGGGCCGCCGTCAACTAAAGAAGCAGGAGGTCTGCGGATATGGTCAAAGTCGATCTGTCGGGTGCCCTCGGATTTATGGACAATGCCGGGCCGGATTACGGCGCGGCGGGCCAGGCCCATCGGGCGCTGGCGGAGGGAAAGGGCGCCGGCGCGGATTTCACCGGCTGGCGTGAGCTGCCCCGCCGTGTGCAGGGCGAGGAGCTGAAGCAGATCATGTCTGCCGCGGAGCGCATCCGCGACACCAGCGAGGTACTGGTGGTGGTGGGCATCGGCGGCAGCTACCTGGGCGCCCGGGCGGGCATCGAGCTCATCAAGCCCAAGAACGGCCCGGAGGTCATCTTTGCCGGCACGACCCTGTCGCCGGACGATCTGAACGACAAGCTGGAAATGCTGGGCGACCGGGAATTCTCCATCAACGTGGTGTCCAAGTCCGGCACGACCCTTGAGCCGGCGGCGGCCTTCCGCATCTTTCGGGGCATCCTGGAGAAGAAGTACGGCGCAGGCGCCCGCAAGCGTATCTACGCCACCACCGACAGGGCACGGGGCGTATTGAAGACCATCGCGGACAAGGAGGGCTACGAGACCTTCGTAGTGCCCGACGATGTGGGCGGCCGCTACAGCGTGCTGTCCGCCGTGGGCCTGCTGCCCCTGGCGGCGGCGGGATGCGACGTGCGCACCATGGTGGGCGCGGCGGCGGAGGCCCTGTATCAGCTGGACCTGCGCAGCCCGGATAACCCCGCCTGGCAGTATGCCGCGGCCCGGAACGCCCTCTACGCCAAGGGCAAGAAGATAGAGCTTCTCGCCAGCTATGAGCCCACCTTCCATTACATGGCGGAGTGGTGGAAACAGCTCTACGGCGAGAGCGAGGGCAAAAACGGCGTGGGCATCTACCCCGCCAGCGTGGAGTATAACGCGGACCTGCACTCCATGGGCCAGTACATCCAGGACGGCCCCCGCACCCTCATGGAGACGGTAGTCAGCTTCGACCGGCCCCGCCGGGACTATGAGGTGCCCTTCGCCATGGGCGACCCGGACGGGCTCAACTACCTGGCCGGCCGGGGCCTGGGGGAGATATCCCGGGTGGCCATGGAGGCCGTGAAGGCGGCCCATGTGGCCGGCGGCGTGCCCAATATCGGCGTGAGCGTGCCCTACCGGGATGAGGAGGGCTTCGCCGATCTGGTGTGCTTCTTCGAGATGTCCTGCGCCATCAGCGGCTATATGCTGGGGGTCAACCCCTTCGACCAGCCCGGCGTGGAGGCCTACAAGAAGAACATGTTCCGCATGCTGGGGAAACCTGGTACCTAACACCGGAACACCCTGATATACGAGGCTCCCGCGGGGCCCGGTCTGCCGGGCCGCCGCGGGAGCCGCGCATTTTCGCTCTCTTCAGAAAAAATTAACATCTTTTGTCATATTTCCCGTTGCAGGGCGGCGGGAAAAATGGTAGAATACCGTAAAGCTACGAAGGGAGCGTGACGATCGCTTGATCAGACTTATCATGGGTCTCAAAGGGACCGGCAAGACGAAGCAGCTGGTAGAGCTGGTACGCAAGGCAGTGGAGGAGGAACACGGAGACGTCATATGCATCGAAAAGGACAAGGTCCTTACATACGACATCCCTTATCAGGCGCGGCTCGTCCACGCCTCCCAGTATGGCATCAACTCCATCGACCTGATGCGGGGCTTCATCAGCGGCCTGGCCGCCGGGAACTTCGACATCACCCATGTTTTCGTGGATAACCTCTTCAAGATCATCCGGCCCGCCTCGGAAGAGGAGTTTGCCGGTTTCCTCTCCTGGCTGGACGGCTTCGGCCAGTCGGAGGGCATCACCTTCACGGTGACCGTCTCCGCTGACCCCGCCACCTTCGGCCCGGAGATCACGAAGTATCTGTAAAAGACAAAACAAATAAGCGGCGTCCGATAAGAACCGGGCGCCGCGTTGACTTTTTCGGCCGGATGCTATACTCTGATGGAAAACGTCAAAGAAAGAGGGAGCATCATGGCGAACCTGACCCGCAATGCCATCAAGGCGGCGCTGATAAAGCTGCTGGACGAGATGATCGCCCGCTCTGCGGGTGGAGAGTGATCGGATAGCTAGACAAAATGCGACGCATGCCTAAAATTTGGGCATGCGTCTGATTTTGCCTGTTTGATGGGAACAGGCCCGGTGCTATCATCCTGAAAAAGGGATAAGGAGAGAACACCATGGACGTTTCCACCACGATGAAAAAGCTGGGTCTGGAGCAGGCGATCAAGTACCTCTACAAGGACCCGGAGAAGAACGCAGGGCGGCTCATGGACTGGGCGGACAGGTTCGCGGGGGAGGAGTTCGGTCCCCAGCGGGCGGTCATCCGGGACATCATTGAGGACCCGGCGAACCCCTACCACGGCTTCGTCATGCACATGATAAAGGACGTGGACCGGGAGGTGCTCACGGCGGTGGCTGTGAACTTCTTTGTGAACGCCAGCCTGATTGGCTGGCCCAAACAGGAGGAGCTGCGGAAAAAGTATAACTGCAACATCCCCTGGGCCATATTGCTGGACCCCACCTCCGCCTGCAACCTGCACTGCACCGGCTGCTGGGCAGCGGAGTACGGCAACAAGCTGAACCTGACCTATGAGGAGATCGACGACATCATCCGCCAGGGCAAGGACATGGGCGTGTATTTTTACATCTACACCGGCGGCGAACCCATGGTCCGCAGGGCGGACCTCATCCGCCTGTGCGAAAATCACGACGACTGCGTGTTTCTCGCCTTCACCAACGGGACCCTCATCGACGAGGCCTTTGCCGACGAGATGCTGCGGGTCAAGAACTTCGTCCCGGCCATATCTCTGGAAGGGTTCGAGGACGCCACCGACAGCCGCCGGGGCCAGGGGGTCTATCAGAAGGCCCGGGCCGCCATGGACCTGCTGCACCGGAAAAAGCTGCTGTACGGCATATCCTCCTGCTACACCAGCGCCAACTATGACTCCATCACCTCGGAGGCATACTACGACAGCCTCATCGACATGGGCGCCTATTTCATCTGGTACTTCCACTACATGCCCGTGGGCAACGACGCCTCCACGGAGCTACTGCCTACGCCTGAGCAACGGGAGGTGGTCTACCGCCGCATCCGGGACTATAGGATGCGCAAGCCCTTGTTCGCCATGGATTTCCAGAACGACGCGGAGTTCGTGGGCGGGTGCATCGCCGGGGGCCGGCGGTATCTGCACATCAACGCCAACGGGGACGTGGACCCCTGCGTGTTCGTCCACTACTCCGACGGCAATATCCGGGAAAAGAGCCTTTTGGACATCCTGCGGGGGCCGCTGTTCATGGCCTACCATGATGGCCAGCCCTTCAATGAGAACATGCTCCGGCCCTGCCCCATGCTGGAAAATCCCCAGATGCTACGGGCCATGGTGGACGCCACCGGGGCCAGGAGCACCGATATGCAGTCCCCGGAGAGCGCGGAGCACCTTTGTGCCAAGTGCGACTCTTATGCCCGGGCGTGGACGCCGGAGGCCGATAAGCTCTGGAACACCAGCCAAAGCGGGAAAAAGTAAAACGGAAAATCGAAGCGGCGCCCGGCTCAGCCGGACGCCGCGTTTTTTCGGCGTGGATTCAGATGGCTTTGCAGAGGGAGTTTGCCGCCTGGATGAGTCCCTTGCAGAAGGCGTCGGCGTCCTCTTTCGTGGTGAAGCGGCTGAGGGAGACCCGGATGGCGCCGTCGATGACCTTTGTGGGCAGGTTCATGGCCTCCAGCACGTGGCTGCGGGCGCCCCGCTTGCAGGCGGAGCCCTTGGACACGCATATGCCCATGGCGTCCAGGTAATTGAGGAGCACCTCGCTGCGGTAGCCGGGCAGGCTGAGGCACAGGATGTGGGGCGCGCCGCCGCCGATGACGGTCATGTCCGGCAGGGCGGGGGAGAGGGCGTCGATGACGCCCTGGCGCAGGGCGGCCATGCGGGCGGGTGCGTCCTTATCGGCCTTCGCGGCTTTTGCCGCGGCGGCGAGAGCGCATATGCCGGGCATGTTCTCCGTGCCGGAGCGGCGCCCTTCCTCCTGGCCGCCGCCCAGCACCAGCGGCGGCAGGCGGAGCCCCGCGCGGACATACTGGGCGCCCACGCCCTTGGGCGCGCCGATCTTGTGACCGGAGAGGGTGACGATGTCCGCGCCCAGGCTCTTGACAGTGAAGGGTATCTTCATATATGCTTGTATGGCGTCCGTATGCAGCAGGGCGGGACTGTTTGCCGCCTTGATGGCCCGGGCCACGGCGGGAATGTCCGTCACCGCGCCGGTCTCGTTGTTGACGAGCATCAGGCTCACCAGCGCTGTGTCGGGGCGCAGGGCGGCGGCCACATCCACCGCGCGCACGGCTCCGTCGGGACCGGGGACCAGGCGGGTCACCTCCCAGCCCTGGGATTCCATGTAGTCCAGGCTCTTTCGCACCGCGTCGTGCTCGGTGAGGGAGCTTATGATGTGCTTTCCCCTGTGCCGCTGAGCGCGGCAGGCGCCCCGGATGGCCCAGTTGTCCCCTTCGGACCCGCCGGAGGTGAAGGTCACCTCTCCCGGATGGGCGCCCAGGGTGGAGGCTATGGCCTCCCGGGCGGACGCCAGCATCTGCCGGGCCTCCCGGCCGGGGGCGTGGGTGGAGCTGGGATTGCCGAAGTGGGCCGTCATGGCCTCCATGGCCGCCTGGGCCGCCTCGGCACAGACCGGGGTGGTGGCGGCGTTATCCAGATAGATCATAACATCACCATATATTGAAAAATCGACGCTGACAGTATAAACCGGGAAGGAAGAAAAGGCAAGAGATGAAGTACGCCGTGTACACCCTGGGCTGCAAGGTGAACCAGTACGAGACCCAGGCCATAGAGGCCATGCTCCGGGAGCGTGGCTTCGAGAGCGCGTCCTCCGGGGCGGACGTGGTCATCGTGA
This sequence comes from uncultured Oscillospiraceae bacterium, assembly GCA_947626265.1. Classification (GTDB taxonomy): domain Bacteria; phylum Bacillota; class Clostridia; order Oscillospirales; family Oscillospiraceae; genus CAJOIG01. Next base: position 101,136 of record CANQRM010000005.1, on the reverse strand, counting down.
ACACCTGCGCCGTCACGGCGGAGAGCGGGCGAAAGTCCCGCCAGGCCATCCGGCGGCTCCAGGCGGACAACCCCGGGGCGCTGACGGCGGTATGCGGGTGCTTTTCCCAGCTGGAACCGGAGGAAGTGGCCGCCCTGGGGGCAGATATCCTCTTCGGCAGCGGGGACAAGCACGATTTTGTGGACGCCATCGTGAAGGCCCTGCCCGCAAAGAGCGTGGACGACCCCTTCAAGCGCCGCATTTTCGAGCCCCTGCCCGCCGGGGCGGTGTCCGGCCGCACCCGGGCCATGCTGAAGATCGAGGACGGATGCGACAACTTCTGCACCTACTGCGTCATACCCTATACCCGGGGCCGGGTCCGGTCCCTGCCGCCGGATGATTGCGCCGCGGCGGCGCGGGAATTGGCCGCGGAGGGTTTCCGGGAGATCGTGGTCACGGGCATCGAGATCGCCTCCTATGGCAAGGACCTGCCCGTCAAGCCGGGCCTCGCCGACGCCATAGAGGCCATCGCCCAGGCCGCGCCGGGGGTGCGCATCCGGCTGGGATCATTGGAGCCCACCGTGGTGACGGAGGAATTCTGCGCCCGGCTGGCCGCTCTGGGGAACGTGTGCCCCCACTTCCACCTGTCCCTGCAGTCCGGCTGCGACGATACCTTAAAGCGCATGAACCGCAAGTACGACACCGCCGGGTTTTATGAAGTGTGTGAGCGCCTGAGGAAGTATTTCCCCCATTGCGGGCTGACGGCGGACCTCATCTGCGGCTTCCCGGGGGAGAGCGAAGAAGATTTTTCGCAGACGCTGGCCTTTATCGAAAAGTGCGGTTTCCTCTTCGTCCACGCCTTTCCCTATTCCGTTCGGCCGGGGACGAAGGCGGCGGACATGCCGGGGCAGCTCTCCAGGGCGGAGAAGGAGGCCCGGGTCCGCCGGGCGGGGGAGGTCATCGCCCGCATGCGGCGGGAATATCTCCAAAGCTGGATAGGGAAGACCGCTTCCGTGCTCTTTGAGAACGCCCATATGGGCCACAGCGGCCAGTACTGCCCGGTGCAGGTGGAGGCCGCCGCGGAGCGGGGAACTATCCGGGACGTGCTGGTGACGGGCACGGACGGAGAGAGCTTATTCGGAACGCTTACGGACAGTTGATTTTTGGAAAGTAAGTGATATAATGTCTCTTGCTCTTTAATAAGTATAGCGGAGGAAATCGGGATGAAGCGGGAAGAAGTGTTCAACTTTTCGGCGGGGCCGTCCGTCCTGCCCAGGGAGGCCCTGGAGCGCGCCGGGGCGGAGATACTGAACTATAACGGCAGCGGCATGTCCGTCATGGAGATGAGCCACCGCAGCGCCTTTTTCCAGGAGATATTCGACAGCACCAAGGCCAAGCTCAAGAAGGCCCTGAACGTGCCCGACACCCATGAGATACTGTTCCTGCAGGGCGGCGCGTCGGCCCAGTTCTCCATGGTACCCCTGAATCTGATGGAGGGGGCCACGGCGGACTACGCCGTCACGGGCAACTTCTCCAACATCGCCATGAAGGAGGCCAAAAAGTACGGCACCGTCCATATCGCCGCCTCCTCCCAGGACGACAACTTCTCCTACATCCCTGCCCAGGACCAGCTGGACATGGACCCGGAGGCAAAGTACTTCTACTACTGCTCCAACAACACCATCTACGGCACCGCCTGGAATTACGTCCCCGAGACGAAGGCGCCGCTGGTGTGCGACATGAGCTCGGAGATATTGTCCCGGCCGGTGGATGTGTCCAAATACGGTCTCATCCTGGCGGGCGCACAGAAGAACATGGCCCCCGCGGGGGTGACCGTGGTCATCATCGACAAATCCCTGGCGGGCCGGGAGGCGCCCTATACGCCGCTTATCATGAGTTACAAGACCATGATCGAGAAGGACAGCATGTACAATACCCCGCCCTGCTGGTGCATCTATATGCTGGGGCTCACGCTGGACTGGCTGGAAAAGCAGGGGGGCGTGGCCGGCATGGAGGCCATCAAGCACGAGAAGGCGCAGATCATCTATGACATCCTGGACAACAGCCGTCTCTATAAGCCCCACGCCCGGCCCGACAGCCGCAGCGACATGAACGTGACCTTCCGCACCGGGGACGCGGACCTGGACGCCAGGTTCGCGAAGGAGGCCCAGGCAAAGGGGCTCATGAACCTCAAGGGCCACCGCAGCGTGGGCGGCATCCGGGCGTCCCTCTACAACGCCCAGCCCATGGAGGGCGTGCTGGCCCTGGCGGAATTCATGAAGAAGTTCGAGGTGGAAAACCATGTATGAGATCAAGACCATGAACAACATCGCCCGGCAGGGACTGAACGTCCTGTCCGCCAAGGGCATGATGATCGATAACGACGCGGCCGACCCCGACGGCCTGCTGATACGCTCCGCCAAGCTTCATGATATGGAATTTGGCGATAAGCTCCTGGCCATTGCCCGGGCGGGCGTGGGCACGGACAACGTGCCCGTGGATAGGTGCACGGAGAAGGGCATCGTGGTGTTCAACACCGCCGGGGCCAACGCCCAGGCGGTGGTGGAGCTGGCGGTGTGCTCCCTGGTGCTGGCCTCCCGGGACCTGATGGAGGGGGCCATATGGGCCAAGTCCCTGGCCGGCCGGGACGACGTGGAGGCCGCTGTGGAGGCGGGGAAGAAGGCCTTTGTGGGCCCGGAGATCCGGGGCAAGACCCTGGGCGTGATAGGCCTTGGTGCCATCGGCGCCCGCATCGCGAAGACCGCCATCAACCTCGGCATGGAGGTCATGGGCTATGATCCCTATCTGTCCGTAGAGGCCGCCTGGCACATCCACTCCGACGTCCGTCAGGCCGAGGACTTGGCCAGCCTCTACCGCGCATGCGACTATATCCTCATCCAGATACACCACAACGAGAAGACCCACCACACCCTGAACGCCGAGGCCTTTGCCCAGATGAAGGACGGGGTACGTATCATCAACCTGGCCCGGGGCGGCCTGGTGGACGACGACGCCATGCTGGCGGCTCTCGCCAGCGGCAAGGTGGCCCGGTACGTCACCGACTTCCCCAGCAATAAGCTGGTGGGGAAGAAGGGCGTGGTGGCCTTCCCGCACCTGGGCGCTTCCACCCCCGAGAGCGAGGAGAAGTGCGCGGTCATGGCCGCCCAGGAGCTGGCGGACTATCTCCTGAACGGCAATATCCGAAACTCCGTCAATATGCCTGCCCTGAGCCTGGAGCGGGCGGGCGAAGCGCGGCTGTGCGCCATTCACGACAACGTGCCCCGTATGCTCAACAGCTTCCTGGATATCATCGGCAGCGAGAACATCAACGTGGAGCACATGCAAAACCGCGCCCGGGGCCAGGTGGCCTACACGGTCATCGACTTGGGCAGCCCCATCACCCCGGCGCTCTTAGAGCGCATCCAGAAGGTGCCCCATGTGCGCCGCGTGCGGGTGTTGTGATACATTAGAATTGTTTTTTGGGGGACCGGAGCCATCCGGTCCCCTTATTTTGTGGCCGGATGAGAGAAAATTGCAGAAAAAACGCTATAATTTACATTTCAGCTACAAAAATCTCAAAAATTACTTGCGCATAGCCTGTTTTCATGGTATAGTTTAGCTATCTATGGTAGGAAACGTATACCCACCCGCGCGTTACATGGAGGAAAGAGATGACAGCTTTTAAACGGACGCTTGCGTTTTTGCTCGTCCTGACGATATTTTTATCTCTCGGGGAAGGACTGGTATTTGCCAGCGAGGGCCCCGTAGGGGAGGAGGCGCCGCCAGTCGCGGAGGAGCCTGTCTCCCCCGAACCTCCTGTGTCTGAAGAGCCCCCCGCGCCGGAGGAGACGGAAGCGCCCGCGGAGCCGGAACCGGAGGTCACTCCCGAGCCCACGCCCGAGGTGACGGCGGAGCCGGAGCCTACCCCTGAGCCGGAGATCACCCCCGAGCCTGCGGAGACCGTGGAGCCGGAATTCACCCCCGACCCTGCGCTGCCTCCAGAGCCGGAGACGACCCCGGAAGTATCCCCCGACCCCAGCGCCAGCCCTGAGCCCTCCGACGAGCCGGAGGCCGCGGCGCTGAAGCAGTGGGCATGGACCGAGCCGGGCAACACCGTGGCGGCCATCATGGACGGCGGCCGCAACCTCATCAACGGCGGTAATTATTACTACACCGAAAACGGCTGCCTGTGGCTGAACGGCAGCAAATTCGCCGACGTGTATGCCGAGAACATGAACCTCGCCGGCGGGTGGCTGTACTACACTACTGATAACACTGTCTACCGCATGAGCCCCAGCGGCGGCGGGGCGGAGACCGTCTACACCGCCCCCGGGCGCATCACCGAGATGTATGTGATGGGCCAGGAGCTGCGCATGCTCATAGACGGCGGCGTGTGGTCCTACGATATGACCGACGGCCTTTTGGAGGACGTGCCCGACCCGGGCAACGTGATGTTCCTCATCCCCACGGCCTGGGGCAACGTGTTTTTGACCGGCCCGCTGTTCAGCTATTCGCTGTGGGCGGGGGAGAGCATGCTTCTGTCCGGCGTGGACTTTGCCTATCCCGACGGGTCCTGGCTGGTGGTGGAATATAACGGCGGCACGTACCAGACCGATACGGCGGCCCTGTTCGCGGGCAGCATCGGCCTGCAGGATTACAGCCTCCATCAGGAACAGGCGGCTGCGGCCAGCGCCATGACCGACGAGCAGATGCTGGCCAGCGAGGCGGCGTTCCTGGAGTCCGACGAATACCTGGCCAAGCAGGTCATCCTGACCCCCGTGGAAGACGGCGTGATGCCGGCCAGCACCTCCACCGTGTTCACCAAGCAGCTCACCGCCAACCAGCAGAACATCGTCCTCCGGGCCCAGCAGCACTCCGAGGTGAAGTGGACCCCCAAGGCGGACCGTTACGCCTGGGGCGGCAACGACAGCTCCTACGTCACCAGCAAGGGCTCCTATGAGCCGGTGTATTCCCAGGACGGCGGCGTGTTCAAGGCCGGCAAGACCTACAAGGGCATCCCCTATTCCCAGGCGGTGTCCACAGGCTATGTGGGCTTTGAGATATCCGTGAAGGGCTTCCTGGACGCGGTGAACAACGCAAACAGCAATTTCTATAAGTCCTACTCTACATACAGCCGCACGGCCCCCTACTACGGCAGCGACTGCTCCGGCTTCGTGTCCTACGCCTGGGACCTGCCCTACCGGTGCGTCACCGGCGGCCTTCTGAACTTCTCCACCTACATAGGCACCCCCTCCAGCAGCGAGCTCAATAAGCTACAGGTGGGCGACTGCCTGAACTACACGGCGGAGCACGTGGTGCTGGTGACCGATATCGGCTACAACAGTTCCGGCCAGGTCACCGCCGTGGAGATCACCGAGCAGACCCCCGCGAAGATGCGGGTCACCTGCTATGGCGACACCATCTCCGGCAAGACCTACGACTTCAAGGGGCAGCTGTCCTACATCACCAGCTACTACCTGCAGCACGGCTATAAGATCTACCGCCGGAACGACAAGGGCCTGTCCGCGGTGAGAAAGCCCAACGATGACGCGGGTCTGGGCTGGGCCCCCGCGCCCACCATGACGGTGGCCGCCAACGGTCCTGCCAAGGCCACGGTGACGCTGAAGCACTCCAGCTCCAACGCAGTCATCTACTACACCACCAACGGCAGCGCGCCTTCCACTTCCAGCACCAAGTACACCGGCCCCTTCACCGTGTCCAACACGGCGAACATCCGGGCCATGGCACAGGTGCCGGGGTACGATAACAGCTTCCCCCTGAACGAGACTTTGACCATGGCGGTCATGCCCCAGCTGAAGGTCGTGGGCGCCAAGGACGGCAGCGGCGTGTTCCTCTCCAACGGCTTCTATTACGCCGACCCGGCCAGCAAGCTGACCCTGACCAATACCGACGGCGCCACCGTCTACTACACCACCGACGGCAGCACGCCCACCATGAGCAGCTCCAGGGTGAGTTCCTCCACGTCCATCGCCGTGAAGGACGGCATGGTGATCAAGGCCTTCGCCGCGGCCAGCGGCGGCGTGCCCAGCAACGTGGCCAGCTTTACCGTCAAGGAGGGCAAGCTCTACACCATCACCGTGGACGACCCCTATGGCTTCGTCTCGCCCCAGGGCAACGCCAGCATACTGCAGGGCAGCACCGTCACCTTCAACTTCGGCAACACCAGCGGCTACACCCTGGGCAACATCAAGATCGACGGCGCCAGCAAGGGCAACATCAAGTCCTGGACCTTTGAGAACGTCAGCGGCAATCACACCATCAAGGCGGAGGTAAAGCTGCCCTTCAACGACGTGTCCGCCTCCAGCTGGTACGTGGATGCGGTGGCCTATGTGAACAACAAGGGCCTTTTCAACGGCGTGTCCTCCTCCAGCTTCGCCCCCAACCAGGCCATGAACCGGGCCATGTTCATCACGGTCCTGGGCCGGTTCGCCAACACCGGCGACACCATCAAGAACTGGCAGGGGAAGATGGGCCTGACGAACGGGTCGGACATCATCGTCCGCTCCGACACCACCACCAGCTCCCGGCAGGTGACCATGCTGGTGGCCTCCGGCCAGTACATCAAGGTCACGGGCACCGTGTCCTCCGCCAACAGCAAGGACAAGGGCGTGTGGTACCAGATACAGTATAACGGCTACAACGGCTATGTGCGCAGCACCATGCCCTCCAACGGCAAGACGCTGATGTACGTGTGCAACTTTGGCGATCTGGGCGGTTCCGGCGTCAGCTACTGCAACGGCTATGCCCAGTGGGCGTATTTGAACGGCATCGTGAACGGCGTCTCCAGTACCCAGTTCGGCGCCGCCAGCGCCGTGAGCCGGCAGGACATCTGCGTAATGATCTATAACTACCTCACCAAGTACCGGGGCAAGAGCCTCTCCGCCGGGAACCTGAACTTCAAGGACAGCTCCAAGGTCTCCAGCTACGCCCGCACCGCCGTGGCCGCCATGGCCAACATAGGCGTGGTCAAGGGCGATACCAACGGCAACTTCAACCCCACCAACAGCGCCACCCGGGCCGAGGTCGCGTCCATCTTCATGAACCTGGACAAGTACCTGAACGGGTAAGAAAGCAAAATAAGTGACCCCCTCTGCGGGCCCGGCATAGAATGGGCCAGAGCAGAGGGGGTATTTTTATGGATTTGCAGGAATTTGCCCGCCAGGTGCGCCGGGGGGAGAATGCCGGGGCGCTGGAGGAGCTGGCCCGGTCCGGCCAGGGGGAGAAGGTCCTCCGCCACGTGGACGGGGAGAAGCTGGCCGCCGCGGCCAAGGCGGGGGATATGCAGACCCTGGGCCGGATGCTCCAGGGCATCCTGGCTACGCCGGAAGGCAAAGAGCTGGCCCAAAAGGTGCAGAAGGCGGTGCAGGGCGATGGACGGTGAGCTGGGTGATAAGCTCCAGCAGATCCTGTCCGATCCCGGCCAGATGGAGAAGCTGTCCAAAATGGCCCAGGAGATGTTCGGCAGGACAGGGACTGCCCCGGAGGCACAGGCCGCGCCCGCGGCTGGGAACTGTCCTGAGCCGGACGCAAGGCTTCTCGCGGCCCTTGGAAAGGCCTTCTCCGGCGGCGGGGACAGGGGCCGGTCCACGGCGCTTTTGGCGGCCATGCGCCCTTACATGAAGCCGGAGAAGCAGGAAAAGCTGGATAAGGCCATGCAGATCGCTCGGATGGTGCACATCGCCGGGGCGGTGGTAAAGGAATACGGTGACGGCCATGGCCTATAGCGGCGCGTTTCACATGCGGGAGGACCCCAGGGAGGAGAGACCGGCCCAGGTGCCGCGCCCCCGGCAGGGCGGCCGTCCCGAGGGGCTGGATAAGGCCCTGGGGGGCCTGATGAAGAAGCTGAACGGTATGAGCATGGAGACAGATGACCTCATCCTGGCGCTGATACTCTATCTCATGTACCGTGAGAGCGGGGATAAAGACCTATTGATAATGCTGGGCGCCATGCTTTTGACATGAATGAGGGCATAAAAAGGCCCCCTTGTGCAAAGGGGGCTGTCAGCGAAGCTGACTGGGGGATTGTCTGACAACCCCTCCGCCTCGCTTCGCTCGGCACCTCCCCTTACACAGGGGAGGCTTTTCATTATTTGCTCTTGGCTTATGCCCTGGGTACCAATCCGACCTTCTTGTACACCTTCCGCAGGGTCTTCATGGCGATGTAGGAGGCCTTTTCCGCGCCGGTGCGGCAGAGGTTTTCCAGGTACCCCTTGTCCTTCATGAGGCGGCTGGCCTCCTCCCGGATGGGCCGGAGGGTCTCGATGACCGCCTCGCCCACGGCGGACTTGAAATCGCCGTAGCCGTGGCCGGTGAACTCCGCCTCAATGGCGTCGAAGGTCTTGCCGGTGCAGCTGGCGTAGATCTGCATGAGGTTCGCCACGCCGGGCTTGTTCTCCCGGTCATAATGGACGCAGTGCTCGTCGGTATCGGAGTCGGTGACGGCCCGCTTGAACTTCCGGGCGATGTCCTGGGGCTGGTCCATGAGGCAGACGCGGCCGGTGCCGATGTCGTCGGATTTGGACATCTTGCTGGAGGGGTCCAGAAGGTCCATGACCCGGGCGCCCACCTTGGGGATATAGGGCTCGGGTATTTTGAATACGTCGCCGTACACGCCGTTGAAGCGGTGAGCGATGTCCCTTGTGAGCTCCACGTGCTGCTTCTGGTCGTCGCCCACGGGCACGTAGTCCGGCTGGTAGAGGAGGATGTCCGCCGCCATGAGGGAGGGATAGGCGAAGAGGCCGCCGTTGATGTTGTCGGCGTTCTTGGCGGACTTATCCTTGAACTGGGTCATGCGGCTCAGCTCCCCGAACATGGTGTAGCACTGCAGCACCCAGCCCAGCTGGGCGTGCTCGGGCACATGGGACTGGATGAAGAGGGTGTTCCTCTCCGGGTCCAGGCCGCAGGCCACATACTGGGCCAGCTGCTCCAATGTGCGCCGGCGCAGGTCCGCCGGGTTCTGACGGGTGGTCAGGGCGTGCAGGTCCGCCATGAAGTAGTAGCAGTCAAAGGTCTCCGCCCGCTCGGCCCAGTTCTTGATGGCCCCCAGATAGGAGCCCAGGGTCAGGTCGCCGGAGGGTTTGATGCCCGAGAGCATCACTTTTTTCTTCTCTTCCATATATCCACGCTTTCTACGGCGCAGATGCGCCGCTATTTGATGGTTTCTACAATTAAATATAATAACATACGCGGTCACCTCTTGACAAGCCGGGAAGAATAAAATATGCTGATGGGAGTTTGAGAAAACGAGGGAAATACTATGGACGAGAAGTTTTTCGACGAGCTTGAAAGCCGCATCCCCAAGGGAGAGGTCCGCACCCGCTTCGCCCCCAGCCCCACGGGATACATGCACGTGGGCAACCTGAGAACAGCGCTCTACACATGGTGCATCGCCCGCCACAACGGGGGCAAGTTCCTCCTGCGCATCGAGGACACCGACCAGAACCGGCTGGTGGAGGGGGCGGTGGACGTGATCTACCGCACGCTCCTGGACTGCGGTCTGGACTGGGACGAGGGCCCGGACAAGGGCGGTCCCGTGGGCCCCTATGTGCAGACCGAGCGGCGGGGGCTCTACCTGCCCTTCGCCCAGCGGCTGGTGCAGCGGGGCCACGCCTATTACTGCTTCTGCGACAAGGCGGAGAGCGAGGAGGAAGGCGTCTTTTCCAAGGCCGCCGACCCCTGCCGGGACCTGCCTGAAGAAGAGGTAAAGCGCCGCCTGGACGCGGGGATGCCCTACGTGATACGCCAGAAGATACCCCAGGAGGGCTCCACCACCTTCCACGACGAGATATTCGGCGACGTGACTGCCCCCAATAAGGACTTGGACGACCAGGTGCTCATCAAGCGGGACGGCCTTCCCACCTATAACTTCGCCAACGTCATCGACGACCACCTGATGGGCATCACCCACGTGGTCCGGGGCTCGGAGTATCTGGCCAGCGCGCCCAAGTATAACCTGCTCTACGAGGGCTTCGGCTGGGATGTGCCCAAGTATGTCCACTGCTCCCCGGTGATGCGGGACGCTCACAATAAGATGTCGAAGCGCCACGGGGACCCCTCCTATGAGGACCTGGTGGAGAAGGGCTATCTCCGGGCCGCCATCGTGAACTATGTGGCGCTGCTGGGCTGGGCCCCCGGCGGGAAGCGGGAGATATACTCCATCCGGGAGCTGGCGGAGGCCTTTGACCTTTCCGGCATATCCAAGAGCCAGGCCATCTTCGATATCGAAAAGCTCACCTACTTCAACGCCGAGTACATCCGGGCCATGACTCCGGAGGAGTTTGCCAACGTGGCGGAGCCCTATATCCGCGAGGCCGTGAAAAATCCCGCCATCGACCCGGCGGCCATCGCGGCGCTCCTGCAGCAGCGCACCGAGGTGCTGACGGATATCCCCGGGAAGCTGGGCTTTTTCGACGCCCTTCCGGAATATAGCACCGAGCTCTACGTCCACAAAAAGTCCAAGAGCGACGAGCAGAGCGCTTTGGAGATGCTGAAAGCCGCCCTGCCGGTGCTGGAGGCGGTGGACGTGTGGGACGATGAGCACATCCATGACGCCATGATCGCTCTCGCCGAAAAGCTGGAGGTCAAGAACGCCAAGCTCATGTGGCCCGTTCGCATCGCCGTCACCGGCACCGCCGTGACGCCGGGCGGCGCGGTGGAGATTTGCCGCATCCTGGGCAAGGACGAGACCCTGCGGCGTATGAAAGACGGCATGGAAAAACTCTCCGCGCTGGCATAAATTGATATCAAAAATGCACCTCTTGCCGGGGAAACTACCGCAAGAGGTGTATTTTTATGAAGAAACGACCCGTTATACGCGTTGTTACGTTTTTATCCGCCGCCCTGGTGGTGGCGGGGATATTCGCCATACGCAGCACCCGCAAGGCCAACGCCCTGGACCTGTACGCCCGGGCCACCACCGAGCGGGCCTTCGACGAGCTGGTCACCAGCGTGAGCGAGCTTTCCAACGCCCTGGAAAAGAGCCAGTACCTGTCCGACCCGGCGCTGGAGGGGGCTCTCTGCACCCAGATATTCGGCCGGGCCATGACCGCCCAGGCGGCCATGGAGGCGCTGCCCTATGCCTCCCGGGAGCTGGAGCAGACCGCCAGCTTCGTGGCCAAGGCGGGGGACTACGCCAACGCCCTGGCCCGGACGGTGGGGACCAACGGCGGCTACTCGGAAGAGGAACTGGAGAATCTCCACAGCCTGGCGGAGGCGGCCTCTGTCATGAAGCTGAACCTGCAGGACATGCAGGCCCGGGTGGCCCAGGGCCAGATGGACTTGGACCAGGTGTACGCCGAGACCACCGCCGCCGAGGGGGGAGAGGACCAGCCGCCCCTGGCGGGGGAGACATTCCAGACCATCGAGCAGGAGTTCCCGGAGATACCCACCCTCATCTATGACGGCCCCTTCTCCGAGACTATGGCCAGCCGGGAGGCCCTGTTTTTAGAGGGCCGGGAGGAGATAGACGAGGAGGAGGCCCTGAAAAAGGCGGCCAAGTTCCTGGACGTGTCCGCCTCGGCCCTGCGCTCTGCCGGGGAGTGCGGAGGCGACGTGCCCTGCTGGATAAGCGCGGGCTTTGCCGCCGGCACGGACTATACCGTCTATGTGACGAAGCAGGGCGGGGAGATATGGTCCGTCATCGGCCAGCGGGATGTGGGCGAGGCGGTGTATACCGTGGACCAGGGCCTTTCCATCGCGGAGGACATGGTGTCCGGCTGGGGGCTCAAAAACATGGAGCGGAGCTACCATGAGCTCTCCGACGGGGTGCTCGTGGTGAACTTTGAGCACGCGGAAAACGGCGTGCGCTGCTATCCCGACCTTATCAAAGTCGCGGTGGCCCTGGACACGGGCACGCTCATGAGCTATGACGCCAAGGGGTATATCACCGCCCATACCGCCAGGACCATCCCGGAGGCGGCCGTGTCCGCCGAGGCTGCCCAAAGCGGCCTCTCCCAGCAGCTTTCCGTGCAGGAGCACGCCATGGCCATCATCCCCACCGAGGGCGGCCGGGAGAAATACTGCCACGAATTCCTCTGCCAGACGGAGGAGGGGGACAGGTACCTCATGTACGTGAACGCCCAGACCGGCCGGCAGGAAAAGATACTCATCCTCCTGGAGGATGAGGCCGGGACGCTGACAGTTTGAAGAAAATGTAGAAAAAATTTTTAAAAAACTTTATATTCAGGGCAAAAAGGGGTTGTATCTTTCTGTAACTTTTGTTATAATTGCGTTACAGAAAGGTGTGATCGAATGAATATCGTACCCAATACGACCTGCCGGCGCTGTCATCGGCAGTATCCTTCGTTCCGCAGCCGCTGCCCCTACTGCGGCACCAAAAAGACAAAGACGGTGCGTACCGCTGTGCCGGAGACGGACAGCGCCGTGCCCGGCACGCCCGCCGCTAGGAGCGCGGTGGAGGCGGTCAATATGCAGATGATCATCGGCGCGGTGCTGCTGCTGGCGGTGATCATACTCACCATCGTCATCGTGTCCGCCAATGTGGGCCGGGACGTGAAGGAGGCCGAGCAGATCCAGACCCAGCTGGAGGCCGAGAGCCAGACCACGCCCGTGCCGCCTCCCACGGCCACGCCGTCCCCGTCCCCCACGCCTGCCCGGCAGATCACGCAGGTGTCCATCAGCGGCGAGCAGTATCAGAGAGGCCATGAGTATAACGGCGATACCTTCTGGGCCCATGTGGGCGACGCGGATTATAACTTCACCGTCTCCTGGTATCCCCAGGACGTCATGTGCACGCCTGAGTGGACCAGCGACAACGAGGAGGTCGCTACCGTAGAGGGCAGCGGCGCCGAGGGCCATATCAAGATCGTAGGCCCCGGCGACGCGACCATCACCGTGAAGGTCAGCGACGATCCCCAGGGCACCGGCACGGTCTCTGTTCACGTCACAGGCTGATATAAAAGAAGCAAAAGCCTGCGCCCTCAGCGGCGCAGGCTTTTTGAATTTGTCCTTGACAAGGCGGGGAATGTGCGATAGAATAAGCAACGCTGAAACGGACGATTGGCGCAGCTGGTAGCGCATCCGCTTGACGTGCGGGAGGTCACAGGTTCAAGTCCTGTATCGTCCACCAGGGAAAAAGCCCGGAAACGCCTATGTTTCCGGGCTTTTTGACGTTTTCCCGCCAGGCGGTGCCGTCCCTGTTTTGCCCCTGTTTTCCAGATATTTTTATAGATATTCCCAAAACAGGGCCACATATTCCCCGGTTTTGTAGATATTCCACTAGATACAGAAAACGGCCCCCGGAGTCCTAATTGGACACCAGGGGCCGCCTTTATTCGGCCGGGATAAGGCCCTCCTCGGCCATTTTTTCGCGCTGGATTCGGCCGGCGCGGTCAGCTTCAGACGCGGCCCTCTCCCATATCCCCTCTATGATCCAGGACATTTGCGCCGAATTATAGGGGGTGTAGTCACGGGGCCGGGTCGCGTAGGCCACGCCAGCACGCCAGCCCCAGGACGCGCACAACGCGCCCAGGATAAGCAGGGCCAGCAGCCGGGCCAGGGCTTGGCCGCGTCGCCGCATTACTGCAAAGCGGCCAGCAGCGCGGCGACGGTGTCCTTACCGGCCTCCCCGTCGGCGTCCAGGCCGTGGTCCGCCTGGAATTTCTTGACGGCCGCCTCCATGCCGGGGCCATAGGAGCCGTCCAGGCCGTCGGGGTCGTAGTCCAGGGCGTACAGGAGGCCCTGCACAACCTTGACGGCGTCCCCCTTGTCGCCCCTGCGGAGGTAGTACAGGGACAGCAGGCCAGACAGCAGGCGGCCCACGCTGGCGGTCAGCGTCTTAACGCCGGGGTCGCCGTCGGCCTCCACGCCGAGCCAGGTCTGCCAGTCCTTGACGTAGTCCTGGGGGGTCTTTTTCGGCTCCGGGGCCGGGGCGGGGGCGGGGGTGCCGCTGCTGGTGCCGTCATAGGGCGGCCGGTAGAATTTGAAACCGCCGGACACGGCCGCGCGCCGGTAGCCGATACCCTCATAGGTGGAGCCGGTGCCGTTGCGTGCGTCGGCCTTGGACGCCTTGACATGGCCGCCGTTGCCCTCCAGGGTCATAAAGTAGCCGTTGCCCAGGTATTCGTCACAATAGCCGGTGTGCATATCGTCGCCCTCTATGAAGATGTCGCCGGGCTGGGGGGTGCTTACCCTGGGCCAGCCCTGGGCCTCCATGTACTGGCGCAAGGTCGGCACATACCAGGGGTTGCTGCACTTATTCAGCAGCGCGGAGCCGCCGTGCTTCTGGGCGTAGGCCACAAAGCCCCCGCAATAGGGAGAGCCGGGCAGGCCGGCCTCCCTGTTGACGGTGGTATTGTTGGCGCCCAGGACGGCCTCGTTTTCGCCGGCCAGGGCCTCGCCGACGGCAAGTACCTGTTTCGCGGTCGCCATGGCTTACACCTCTTTCAGCTGCTTATATACCTGGTGTATGCCGGTCGCCGCCAGGCCGCTTGCCACGCCGACGCCCACGGCAGTAACGGGGTCGCCGGCCGGGAAGTCCGGCATAACATGGAACGCCAGAAAGCCCAGGATGGCGCCCACGGGGACCATGATAGCCGGTATCCATTTGTTATCCAGGTTGCAGGGCTTAATACACTGGCCGACGCCAAAACAGATAATTACCAGGACGGGCACAGTGGCAACCTCAAAGGCGGACATGCCGCCGCCGGTATCGCCGGCCGGTTCGGGGTCCTGTTCCGGGGCGACGGTCGCCTCCGGGGCGGGGGCGGGGGTCACGGGCGCCGGTTCGGCGGTGTCCTGGACGGTCGGGGTGTCGGTGGGGTCGGCCTCCTCGGCCGCCATGGCGCCCACGCCGACGGTCGCCAGGATCGCGCCGCACATAAGCAGCGCCAGGATCATGCAAAGGGTCTTTTTCATTTTAGGGGTTCCTCCTTAAAAAATATTTGGACGCGGCGGCGGTGCCGCCGTCGTTCCCTGGGGGTTATGGCTGGGCCTTTTCCAGGTCCGCCAGGCGGTGGTTTACAACCTTGATCTGCTCCTCCTGGACGGCTTGCTGTTCTTCCAGCTTATAGGTGCGGTCTATCAGGTTGTTATGGGCCTGGACTTTCTTTTCCAGTTGTTCCAGGCGGTATTGGGTCAGTCTGGCGCTTACTACGATACCGACAAAGCCTCCAATGCCAGAGCCGGCCATGCCGATAAGGGCCACGGCGATTGCGTCACTCATAGGGCGCCCCTCCTATGTGTTGGTGTCGGCCGGGGCGGCCCCGGCGCGGGCCTTTTCCAGGTCCGCCCGTAGGCCAGCGGCCGCGTTTAGCTTGGAAACGCACGGGAGGCGGTCGGCCTCCTCGGCGGTGATGTGCTGCAATAGCAGCGTGAAAAGGTCCGTTATAACGTCCGCCTGCATACGGGTGACGGTGTCCAGGACTTCGACGATCTGGAGGGCGTTCATGCGTCGGCCTCCGGCCGGGGGCCGCATATCTGCGTGGCCTGTTCGGCGGTGATGGGCGGGGCGACGCCGTCAGCCAGCGCCCACACCTGGGCGGCGGTCATGGCGCCGCGCTTGTACATGGACCGAATGAAAGCAAACAACGATGTCACCTCCCTTACACGCCGATGATCGCCAGCATGACGGCCTCCAGGTCTGTAACCCGGTCGTCCAGGCTAGGGGCGGGGGCGTCGGGGTCCCAGGCGGCGCCGTAGGTCCACCAGTCGGAAAAGTCCGCCGTCACGGCCTCCACGGTCAGCGGTTCGCGGTCAGCGGGGGCGTAAAAGGAAACCTCGTCACTTTCCCACACCTTGCCGGCCGGCTGGCCGTCCATGCTGGGGGTGTCCACCTGCGAGGCGTTCTGGTGCAGGCGGACGTACTGGCCGCCGTCGGGGATGGTGTTGATCTCCACGTCGGCCGGCCTTTCGTTAGTTGTGCATTTTGCTATCATGTCGGGCTTGCTGCTCCTTTCTTTGCCGGGCGGCCGCCCGGTCGTGATATACTACAACGTGGGCAGACAGGTTTTGCAATTTCTCCACGTTGTACTTGCGTTTTGCCCCTGCGGAGGCGGTGTGCTTGTAATAGCCATAATAGGCCGAATTTCGGCGGGCGCGCTGGACGTTTACGGTGCCGGTCCCGTCCGCCTCCCGGCCGCTGCGGAGGTAGGCCCGGCGGGCGCGTATGTAAATGCGGGGCCGGATGGTGGTATAAGTGCGGTGCATGACGAAACCGCCCATATCCAGGCCGGGGCAACCTCGCCCGGCTGGCGTCGGCGCCTTTTTCCGTTGGTGTTCCTGCTGCACGGTCATAAATTCGGTCAGTTCGCCGTCGTCTTTCCACTGGAGGCCCAGGTTGGCCTCCATCCAGGCGCCCATTTTCCGGGCGGCGCTTTTGATGTCAGCCACGCGGCGGCCCAGCAGGCCCACGTCGTCCATATAGCAGGGCGTCCGGCACACCAGGGGCACGGACCGGCCGCGCCGGGTCTTGTGCAGCCCCAGGACGTACCGCAAGGCGTAGGACATAACGAAATTGAAAAGCCAGGCGTCGAGGTAGCCGCCTATTATCAGATGGCCGCCGGGTGCTATCCGGGCCATGGCGTCCAGGATGGCGAAAATCCACGCGGCGCTGGGGATTTCCCGCCGGAGGAGGTCTATTGCCACGGCGTACTGCGTACTTTGATAGGCATGATGTACGTCCTTTTTAAGGGCCGCCTTGATGTGCAGGCGGTCGGCCCGTAGATACCGCTCCACTTGCTGTTTTAGGGCCACCTGGCCGTGATCCGGGAGGCTGGCGTGCTGCTGGGGCAGTATGCGGGCCTTGAAAAGCGGGTCCAGGCCCAGGCGTACCAGATGGCCGAAAAGCTGGTGAAATATGCACAGGTCGGCTATATCCCGGAGTTTCCCGGTCATGCCGTCGCGCCGCTGGCGGACATATACCGGCTCCAGGTCCAGGGCGTCGGGGTCGCCGGCCATAAGGTCCACGACGCGCTGCTCCAGTTCGTAGGCGATACTTTCAGCGGCCTCCATCTTGACATTGAAATTGCCACGGTCCACGTCGGCCAGCAGTTCCCGCCGGGTGATCCCGGCGTACTTGTTGACGACGGCCTGCACGTCCTGGCGGTCCCATTTATCCTCAAAGGCTTTTAAGACGGCCAGGACGCACAAAGCATGGTCCAGGTCTTTATACCGCTGCTTCATATCGTCGCCCCTTTCCGGGGGATAGGTCTTTCCTTATGTACGGGGCTTTTCGGTTGACCGGCTGGCCTTAAAGCAGGTCGCCGGGATATTACTACTAACCCCCGCCAGGCCCAGGGCCGGGCGGCCGCCATAGGGCGGAGTCGGTATCACATGATTTTGGCATACGCCGGGATATTGCAACGCTTTGATTTTTCAATCTTCGGCGGGGATGAAAAAGATACCGTTTCCCCGCCGTGGAAAGCCGGGGCGCGTCATTCCAGTTCAGCGTCGAGGGCGCATTGTTGCCATTCTCGGCGGCGAGGCCGGCATGGGCCGTATCATTCAGATTGGCAAAACGCCACGGACAGCGGACGCCGGCGCCATTCGAGCCATAGAAAGCGGACCGTTCGCGCTGCAATACCCTTTTGTGTCGAAACTGGAGCAGGGGGCGGCGCCCCCTCTGGCCGGCTTTACGCCGGCCATTCACCCCGCTTTTTACCCGCCCCGGAAAGCCGGGGCGCGCCAAACCAGGCCAGCGCCGAGGGCGCAAGGTTGCCACACCCGGCGGCGAGGCCGGCAGAGGCCGTATCATACAGAATGGCAAAACGCCACGGACAGCGGACGCCGGCGCCATCCGAGCCATAGAAAGCGGACTTATACCATTGTGTACTGGAGCCGCCGATCTCGGACGGGAAAATTACGCCGTCATTGTTTTGGGCAAATTCCTTGACGTACTGCCAGCCCTGGGGCATATCCGTAAAAGTGATCCCGGTGTCCTCATAGCCGGCGCCGATGGTGCCGGCCAGGTTTTCGGAGTCCCTGCACACGGCCACGCGGTTATAGGTCCAGTGCGTGCCGTCGGAGCCGGCCACGACGTTATACAGGGGATCAAGGCCCACGGCATAGGCGCCGTCCACGGCCTCCACGCCGGCCACGCGCAAGGGGTATTTGCCGATGGTGAGATTGCCCAGGCAACCGTCCTTATGGCCGGGTACGCGCTCCGTGCTGCCAGTGTGCCAGGGCATGGTGGACACCCACGCCTCCGCCGGTACGTCAATGGCCTTGCCGCCCAGGTCCAGGTTGAGGGCGGTGTATTTCGTTTCACCGATAGACACCTCGGCTATGCTGGTGATCTGTACCTGGTCGGCCAGGTTCCGCATATCGGCCTGGCCCCGGTCCCGGTTGCTGGCGGCCGAATGGTCGCCGACGGAAACGGTGGAGCCGGCCACGAAATTTGCACCCTGTACGGTCGTCACCAGGACGCGGGACACGCCATTCTCGGCCACGGCCACCTGATACTGGTAATTGTAGGTTGTGCAGCCCTCCAGTATCGCGCTGTTTTCCTTGTCCTGGTGCCGCAACTGCCACATATCAAGCAGCCATTCGGTATCACAGTCACACCAAAGGCCCTCGTAGGCGTTCCACTTCCGGGCGGCCTCCAAGCCCTGCAAAGCGGACTTGAAAATGGCAAGGGGCCGGCCGGCGCCGCTGGTGAGGTTGCCCTTGCTATTCAGCGCCCCGCCGAATGTGGGGTGCCAGGTCAACGCCCGCTTTGTGCCGTCCGGGGCCACGTCGCCCGCGTAGGGGCGGAAACCGCCCGCCTGCGTCGTCCGCCAGCTTTTCGTGGTATAGCTCCCGTCCCGGACTTCCCGGCGCCAGAGGGCCAGGGCAAAGGTGTACACGGGGGCCGTTTCGCCCGTAATGTCGAAACCCGGCTCCCCCTCTATGGCCTTGATGTCCATAGTGCCGTCCTGTTTGCTTACGGCGTTGGCCCGGATATACCAGGTCATGGGGTCCTCTTCGGCCCAGTCAGCAGCGCCGGGGGCCGTGTCGGTCGCCAGTACGGCCTTGCCCTTGCCCGCCAGGTCGTCAAGGGGCGTCATGGCGTGGTCGGCGGTCGCGGACGAAAAGCCGCGCACGGTGTACACCTTGCCGTCCCATGCCTGGGCCGCCATGGCCGCAAAACGGGACAGGCGCTCGTACTTGTCGGGGGTGTCATAGGCGGCCAGGGGCCACCATTGGCGGAGTACGGCGGTCGTGTTGGTGCCGTCCATAAGCAGGCCACAATAGGCGTCCAGGTATTCGGGGCTGGCCTTGGCGTTTGCCAGCCGTTCCAGGGCTACGGCGATACGCTCATGCTGGGCCGCGCTGGGGAATGTGTGCAAGATTTCATCCATAAAAAATTACCTCCTGTTATAGGTTTATGGGTTCCATGGTGTGGATCGCGGCCGCATATTATCCGGCCTGTATTGTTTTGCTTACCTGGATCGCGGGGCAGCCGTCCGAAATGCGGAAACGCATAATATACTTTTGCTGCGTGTCCAGGGACAGCAGCACGACGCCGTCAATCTCCCCCAGGACGGTTTGGGCCGCCTGGCGGGCCTGTTCGGCCGCTTCCAGGGCCTCGTCGGTCGCGGCGTCCGCCTCGGCGGCCGCGCCGGTCGCCTGCTGGGCGGCGGCGTTGGCGGCGTCGGTTGCCTCCTGGGCGGCGCCGGTCGCCGTGTTGGCCCCGTCGGCAGCGGACTCCGCAAGGCCGGCGGCGGTGTTGGCTCTATCCGTTGCCCCGTCGGCGGCGGTAGCAGCCTCGGAGGCGTCCTGGGCGGCCGCGTTGGCTTTTTCCGTGGCCGCGTCCGCGTTCCCGGCCGCTGTGTTTGCCTTGTCAGCAGCGGCCCCAGCGTCGCCTGCTGCTGCATTGGCGGCGGCCGCTGCTGTATTGGCCCCGTCGGCGGCGGTGTTCGCGGTCTCGGTCGCGGTCTCTGCCCGGCCGGCGGCGGTGTTGGCCTTTTCCGTCGCCTCGCCGGCGGCCTGGGCCGCCGTGTTCGCAAGGCCGGCCGCCTCGGTCGCCGCGCTGGCCGCCGCGCTGGCGTCCCCAGCAGCGCCGGAGGCGTCGCCTGCGGCCTCCAGGGCCTTGTTTGTAGCGTCCACCATGGCCCCGTATTCGTAGCTGCTGGTGCCGGGCTTGCCGGCCGGGTGGGGCTTGACGATTAGCCAAAACGTGACGGTGGAGAGGGTGCCGTCGGTCTGCACAAAATAGATGTCGCACGGAAACCGGCCGGGGTATGCCACGGTCTGCTCCGTGAATTGATAGCGGATGGTGTTCTGTTCGGTGATGGTCGCGGGGTTGTCTATGCCGTAGCCGTCCGGCTTGCGGCCCCGGAAATTAACGCGGGTGCCGGGGGCGGGGGTCAGCTGCTCCCCGTCCATGGTGACGGTGATTTCCAGGGCGCGGGCGGTGTCGCCCTGTTGGGTTTCCACCTCCGTTATACGGTCGTCGTACAGGTCCACGGTTATGTGCCTGGTGTAAATCATGTGGTGCCTCCTTACCTGGCCTCCAGGGCCGTAATGCGGGCCGCCAGCGCGTCCATTTCGGCCGCCTGGCGCTTGATCTTGAGGTGCAGCAGGGGTATAAGTTCGCTGTACGCTATGCCCCTGTGGACGTTGCCGTTTTCATCCAGGCCCTCGCCCAGGGCCGCCAGGTCGGCCTTGCCCAGGCCCACGGCCTCCAGCGCCGCCAGGGCGTCCTGGTAGATATAGCCGATGTGCAGGGGCGCGTCGGCGTCGGCCTGCTCCTTATAGTGAAACCGTACAGGCGTCAGCGCGTCCACAAAAGCCTCGTACAGCGTCGCAAGGCTGGGGGCGGGGTTGGGGTCGCCGTCAATGCTGGGGGCCTCCTGGGGGCTGTCAGACGCGCCAGCAGGGGCCGCCGGCGTGTACTCCAGGGGTTCAATGTCTTTCTTGGCGTCCCGGTCTGATGTCGTCTGGATAGCCACGTCCGAGGTTATATCGCCGCCGTGGATCACAAGACGGCCGCCGGCGTAGCAAAGCCACTCGGCGCTGCTGGTGCGGCTGTAGCCCACAAGGTTAAGGCCGCCGGTCTCGCTGGTGAACACGCTAATATGGGGGGCGCTTGCCACCATATCCTGGTCCAGCCAGATTGCTTGCCCGGCGTACATATCAGAGTCACACCTTATCCGCCCCGTGGCCCGGAAAGCGCCGTTGACGCGCTCCCCGGAATTTACAACCAGGTTGGACCCGGCCACAAAGTAAAAATTGCGGTCGGCGTCGATCTGCACGCGGAAACCCTTATCCGTCATAATGATATAGGGCGGGATAGCGACGCCGTTTTCATCCAGGCCGGCCGGGCCGTAAATTATCAGCCCGCGCGTGAGGCTGTATTGGTCTTGTCCCTGGCCCTCGGCTATGCCGCCCAGGTCGCCCTCCACGCGGAGCTTGCCCAGGTTCACGGTGCCGGCGTTGATCCAGTCGGCATTTACGCCGTAGGCGGACAGCACGCGGGCCACCATATCGCCCGTGACAGTAAACCCGTAGGGGTAGGTATGGCCGCCGTCCGTACTAAAACCGATGGCGTCAGCCGTAAGTTTAATTACATTCTTGGAGTCGGCCAGGGTCGGCTTGTCGTGCAGGTAGTAGATGGTGGAGCCGTCCGCCTGGACTTCCGGGGTACAGTACAGGCCGGACGCCTGCTCCAGGATTTCCTGCAACATGTCCGACGCCTGTTTCACGACGGCCCGCATGGCGGAGTCCGTCCGTTCCTGTTCGGCCTGCTGGGCCTGGCGGAGCTGGGCGGTCAGCTGGGCGGCGGTGCCGTTCAGCGTTATAGGCGTCGCGCCGGGGTTCAGGATATTAGGCCGGAGTTCGGTCAAGGGGTAGGATTTGCGGACGATGTCATGGGGGGCGCTTACAATGACGGTGTACAGGCCCAGGCGAAACGACGGCACGGTGCCGTCCAGATAATGCAGGTCGCACGCCTGCACCTGCAAGGACTCCGGGAGCCGGATTTCCGCGCCCATGTCCTTTGCGGCGGTGCGGAGCAGGTTTTGGGCCTGGGTTATGTCGCTGTATTCCACTTTTCGGATGATCCGGCCATAGTCCGCCTCGGCCTGGGGGTTATACAGCACTTTGCCGGCCTTGACGAGGCCGTTTTCCTGGGGGCCGTCGGGCAGGCCCTCAAGGGTCAGCCCCTCGGCGCCGACGGGCAGCACGGCGGTACAAACGTCAGCCGCCGAACATTCCCGGACGAGGTCAAGCAGGTTTTCGCCGAATGTGATTTGCTGGGCGTTGGTGCCGGTGAATGTGGAAAGATAGTCAAGATAATTGCCGTCGGCCTCATACCGCATTACCAGGTAGCCGCCCAGCTGGGAGCCGGCCAGTTTCTTGCTTATGACTTCAAAGGTGGAGGGGTAGTTGCTATCAGCGCGGGTTATGTAATTGTTGGGGTCGGCAACGGTGACGGTGCCCAGCTTGATCTGGCGCTCTGGCAGCGCGTGGGCGTTGTAGCCGTCCAGCAGCCAGCCCAGGAAAAAGGCCACGACGTTGCCGGAGGCCGCCGCCGCTTGATACGCCGGGTCGGCCTGGAAGTCGGCCGGGAAGTCATACGGCTCCACAATGCCGTCATTCAGCCAGGCCAGGGCGCCCTCGGCGGTATATTCGACGGCATTATAAAAGGTCTGCCTTTCATCCAGCACACGGCCCCGGAAAAGCACGCCGGCGTCGTCGGTCAATTCCAGGGTGCCGTGCAGCTTTGTAACCTTGTCGGCGTTGGGGTGTCCGGGGTCAATGGTAAACTTCACGGAGCCGGCCATGTTGACGCCGATTTGCACGTCCGGGTCCCGGATGATAAGCCGGTCCGTTTTGTTGGCGCCCCTGGGGTCATACAGGGGCCAGCCGTCAAAATTCAGTCTGTACATTACAGCTTTGCCTCCGTGTATTCCATGGTGATCTGGCCCGTGCTGGCGGTCGTGAGGGCCACCTGCACGGCGTTGGTGCCGGGGGCCAGCATAATATCCAGGTTGCGCCCGGTGCCGGCGTCCACATAGTAGTCCTTGCCGCCCAGGGTGATTTTTGCCTGGGCGGTTGCGGTGATAGTGGGGATAACGGGCCGGGTCTCGTTGGGCAGGTACAGGGTCTTTGCCGTTTTCGACACGGCGGCCGTTATCCGGGTCGGCTCGTTGCGTTCCCGCCAGGGGTCGGCGGTCATGGACACGCTGAAACGGTCGCGGGCGTCGCCGGTCACGGCACCGATCTGCACGACGCCGGTATAATGGTGGACGGGGTCGGTTGGCAGGGTCAGCAGCACCTCCCGGCCGTGATACCGGGCCATAAATTCGGCCCACACGTCGGCCATGGGTTGCGGGGGTACGTTGTGCAGCAGGGCGAAATGCCACGGCCGGCACAGGGTAAAGGACACGGGCCGCATACCATACACGGGGCGGCCGGTGAGGGCATAGCTAAAATTTAGCTGTCCGTCCATGCCGCCCACGTCCTGGTAATTGGTCTTAATGTCCGGGGCGCCCTCCTCCAGGTCGTCCATAAGGATAAGCCCCCATTTGTGCAGGGTGTTGATACGGTCCAGGATCGCGCCGTGGTACATTAGCCCACACCTCCTCTTGCTTCTAGGGCCTGGCGGCGCCCCAGGGCGGCGTCAATCTTGCTTATCAGCCGGCCCACAAGGGCGTCAGAGTCCAGATACACGGCCATGTTGTCCAGTTTGTCGGACAGGGCCAGCACGGCCGCCAGCAGCTGGGCCATGATCCCGCCCTGGCCGTCGGCCGGGATGGCGGAGGGGGTGACGGACGGGGCCGGCCACGCGGCGCTGGCCGTTTGCCGGGCTATGTCGTCCATGCCCTCGGCCAGGGACACGGCGCCCATGGTGGGGTTGATACCGGCCACCTCGGCGGCCACGCCCTTTGCGGCGTCGGTGACGAGGCCGGTGTTTTGGGTCATGCCCTGGGCGTACAGTTTCATCATGTCCGGGGCAAAAGTGTGGAAATTATGCAGGGGTCCCATTTTCGGCTCGGAAAATCCAAGGAAATTGCGGATGGTCTGCCCTATGCCTTTCACCTTTGCCACCAGGGCGCTTATTTTCTGGCCTATGCCGTTGATGAAGTTTTGCAGCATATCGCGGCCCCAGGCCAGGGCGTCGCCGATGGAAAAGGCGGATTTGATACGGTTCCACACGTCCGAAAACCGGGATTTGATATTGCTCCAGGCGTTGACGGCGTTTTCCCGGAAAGTTTGGAAGTTGGAAGTAAACCAGGAGCCGGCGGACGAAAACGCCCCCTTGATATTCTCCCAATGCTGCGAAAATTTGGATTTGATATTGCTCCAGGCGTTGCTGGCGGCCTCCTTGGCGGCGGTGAATTTTTCGCTAAACCAGGAGCCGACGGACGAAAAGACGCCCTTTATGCCGTTCCAGATACCGCTGAAAAAGCCGGTTACAGCGGACCAAACGCCCTTGATAGTCTCCCATGCCTGGGAGAAAAAGCCGGTTATGGCCGCCCAGATATTTTGCACCGCCGTGCGGAAACCCTCGTTTGTGTTCCAAAGGGTGATAAGGGCCGTCACCAGGCCGGCAACGAGCGTGGCCACCAGGACAAAGGGGTTTGCGTTCATTACAGCGGTCAGCGCCGAAAAGGCGGATTTTGCCCCGTTGATTACGCCGGTCAGGGTCTCGACAACGGAGCTTATCGCCATGGCGGCCTTGAAAGCCACAAAGGCGATTGTCACACCCTCCACGATGGGCCGCAAATTATCAAACAGGAAAGACAGCTGCGGGAATTTTTCGGACAGGCCGGCGCCGATCTCGTCCACAAGTTGCAGGGCGGCAGCGGCCAGGTCTGGCAGCAGGTCCACAATAAGGTCCGCCAGGATGGGCACGGCGCCAGAAATGACATTCCCCAGGGCCGGGACGAGGTTATCCTTGACGAATACGGTTACGGTGGATTTAAGGGCCTCCAGGGAGGGGGTTATATCGTTCCCCAGGGCCAGGTTGCCCAGCAGGTCGGAAAAAGACGCCTTGACGGCGTTCAACGAGCCGGACAGGGTCTCGGACGATTCACGGGCAAAGTTCCCGGCGTACTGTTCTGTACGCTCGAAAAACATCTGCATAGCCAGTTCGGCCTTTTCGGCGTTGCTGGCGGTGTCCCATTTGAAATTGACGCCCTTTTCCAGGGCGTATGCCTGGAGCGTGGTCGCGTTCATGGACACGCCCAGGTTGTCCATCATGGTAAAGTTGCCCTTGGCCGCGCCGGCTATGCTCTCCATGGCGGCGGTCGTGTCCAGGCCCATAACGGAGGCCACGTCGGCGGCCCGCTGCATGGCCTTGGCGGTCAAGTCCAGGCTCTCCTGTTGGGCTAGGCCGGAGCCCTGGAAAAGGGCGCCCATTTTGTTTGCCGTCGCCATATATTCGGACGCCGACATGCCCATATTTTTGTAGGCTTCGGAGGCCGTGGCCTGTATGTTCTTCGCAAATTCCCCAAAGACGGCCTCGGTGCCGCCCAGGTTTTGCTGCAAGTCCATACCCTCGCCCAGGGCCTTTTTGATAACGTCGCCGATACCGGCGGCGACAAGGGCCTTTTTGATGGCGGAGCCTATCTTGGAGCCAGCGGACGCGCCGGCGGATTCGCCGGCGGGGGTCAGTTCCTTTTCAAGGGACGATTTAATATCTTTGGTCGTGGGTATTATTTGGACGTATGCGGTTGCAAGTTCAGTCGCCACGATCCCCGCCCCCTTTCAAAATCCTTTGCCGGGCCGCTTCAAATTCTGCGGCGCTGGCGTATGCGGTGGTGCCGTCGGTCTTTTTGGCCGGCGCGTCGGCCTGGAGCATGTCAAGCATCATTTTGGGCCGGTTGCGGCCGTGCTGGGCGTCCTTTGTCTGGCCCCAGCAAAGCACACTGAGCCGGTCTATCATGGCCGCCGTCAAAAGCGTGCTGGAGGGCGCTTTGGCGCCCGTCAGCCGCATTTTTATACGGCTGTCCTCTGATAGGCCGACGGCGAGCGTTGCAGCTGTACGCACAGGCAACGCCCGCCAGTCCAAAATGCGGTAGGTTTCCGCCAGGTCGCACACCAGGGCGTCCTCGTCGGCCGCCAGCATACCCGCCAGGGCAATAACCTTTTTCTTTCCGGGCAGCTGGCCCATGATGTCCACGGTTTCGTCCACCAGGGCGTCATAGGCGACGCGGCCGGCGCGGCGTACATGGTCGTACAGGGCCGCGCGGGCCTTGTCGGTCAGCAGCAGCCGGAGCAGCCTGGGCAGGCCCAGGGCGTCGCCGGCGTGGACGGCCAGGGCGGCGGCCAGGAGTTCGTCGTCCTGGGCCGCCGCGTCGTCAACGTCAAGTTTGAGCCCGGTTTTGGTCGTGACGTGTACGGTGTCGCCCATGGCGGCCCCTTACGCGGCGGCGCCGCCGATAAATTCCTGGTGGGTGTCGCCGTCGTAGTCGGCCCAGGGTTCCGCGCTGATAGTGGTCTCATAGCCGACAACGTCCTCGTCGTTGTAGTTGATGGTGCCCACGGACGTAACGGCGGCGGACGGGATAACGATCCGTTTGGGCACGTCGCCCTTGAGGATCATGTCAATAACCCACGCCCGGTTGGGCTGTTCCTGGCTGTTGGCCCGGATTTTGATACCGCTCTCCAGGTTGCCGGTCACGTTCTTTTCACCATACACGGCCTTGATGGCGGCCACGTTCATGCACTCGATCATGGTAAACGTGAAAGTGTCGTCCTTTTCGGTCTGGCTGGTGTTGACGGGATCGCCGCCCCATGCGCGCTGCACTTCGCGCTCCGGGGAGTTGTCGTTGGCGACGCCGTCCGTGGAAATGTAGCCCACGCACTCAAAAGCGGGGTCAAGTTCGCCCTTGGCGTCGGTCGGGAGCGTGGTCTTGACGGGCGCGGTGTAGACGGCGCCCACGACGGCAGGTTTGCCGGCCGATACCTTGCTGGCGTCGTTTTTAGACTTTTCCATTTTCGATAGCCTCCTCATAAAAATTGATGTCGAAAACCGCTTGATACCGCTCCTGTTTGGCGGCGGTATCGGTAAAGGGATAGGAGCCGTTAAGCGTCACGCCGACGGCCCAGGGCTGGAAAAGCAGGTCAAGCAGCATAGCAGCCCGGACGCGCTTATCCAGCAGCGCCGCCCGGTATCGCGTAGGGGCACAGGATCGCACGGCCACGGTTGCCCGGTCCAGGTGGTTATCCTGGCCGCCGCCGGTCTGTTCCACAACGATGTACTCCTCCGGCGGGTCGGCCGGGGTCTTGCTGCTGCACGGGACGCCCAGGGCGTCCTGCAAAAAATCAATTATTGCCTGTTCGATCATTACCGGCCTCCCATGGCCTTTAACAGGGTGTTGTTGTCCAGGTTATCCTGGTACGCCTCCGCGCTGGCCGTCCTTATGCTGATATGGGCGCGCCTCTGGCCGCGTGCAGGCACGGGGGCCGAAATTTCATATTGACCGTCTGGAAGTTTGTTAAAAATCTTATTTCGGGCCACGGTTTCGCAGATGGCCGACACCTCCGGGGACAGTCGCAACTCATAGACGCCGCGCAAATTAAGGGTTACTTTTACTTTCTTCGCCATTGGCGGCCTCCACTTTTACGATCTTGTTCCAGGCCAGGGGGATAAGCTCTTCAATGCCCATGCTGGGCTTGCCGATAACGCGCCAGACGGTGCCAAAAAAGCGCACGCGCTGGCCCTCCCATGTATGGGTGTCGCCCTTTGGGATAGCCAGCTGGTACACGGCTTTTCTGCCCTCGGTGGTGACGTTGTCCAGCACTTCGGAGCCGCCGGTGACGACGGGGGCCACCAGGACGTTGTCAACGTCCACCTCCTCGTCGGCATATATGGGGTCATGGAATGGGTCAAGGCCCGTCTGCGTCCGCTGGATCAGCGTCACAGTGATACCCTTTAGCTGGAGCATAGCACTGTACCCCCCTTATGCGTTGCCGTAGCAGGCCCAGGCGGGCCAGTTCGGCGCGTTTGATGAAAATACCGCCGCCGGGCGTGAGGTAGGTTCCGCCCACAGTGTAGCCCAGCGCGCTTTTTTGAAACTGCGACACGGGGGCCTCGTTGGTCGGGGACAGCAGCACGCGGGAGGCCACGTCAACGGTTACGGACTTTGCCACGCTTGCCAGCAGTTCGCCGGATTCAATCATGGCGTCCAGGTCATACCCGCGCCATTTGGCCTCCATACGCAAGTTGTCCGACACGACGGGCAGCAGCTTTTCCGCCCGTTCCAGTTCTTCAGCGGTCAGAGGGCGGAAAAGCGCCGCCATGTCGTCAACGGTCGCAAAAGTGCCGGCCATTATTTGGCGGTCTTTCTGCTGCTGGTGCTGGCCCGCTTGGCCGCCGGCTTTTTCGCGGCGGGCTTTTTGGCCGCCGGCTTTTTCGGGGCCGAGGGCCTGGGGGCGAGCTTTTTGGGACCGGGGGCGGCCGGGGCGGATTCGGCCGCTTTGGTCTCGGCGTCCAGTTCAGCAACGGGCGCCGGGTCGGCGTCCTGGAGGCCGTTTTCCGGCCCCTGGGCGGCGTTTTCCGTCAGGGGGTCCTGGGACACGGGGGCGACGCCAGGGACGGCGTGGGCGGCCCCGTAGGGCCGCCAGCCGCCGCCATGGACGGGAACACGCACGTTGATGATATTTCCCGTGCGCTCGTTGATGTACAGCATACGCGCCCTCCTTTATTCGCCGGCCTTGGGCTTGATAAGGGCAAAAGCCTCCGGGACCAGGACGGCCCAGCCGAGGTAGGTCTCGCAGCGCAGATATACCTGGTTATGGCCCTGGAGGTCGCCGGCGCTGGTGTCGTTATCGGGGCAGCCGTACTCGATGATCTTGAGGGGGATCTGCTTCGCATAGCCCCAGCGGAAACCCTCTGTAAAGTCACCGATGACGCCCAGCAGCTTATTATCCTTTGCCAGGGTCACGCCGACGGAGGCAGGGATTCCCTTGATGGCGCCAGGGGTCGCGCCCCAGGACAGCTCCGGGAAAAGGGCGCGGCCGGATTTGTCGGTCTGGGCGGCCAGCGCAGCGCGCAGCGCGGGGGCCATAGCAAAGCCGGTAACATCGTACTCGGAGCCATTCACCAGGGCCACGGCGGCCTCAACGGCCGCGTTGGGGTCGGGGCCGGCTTCGGCCTCGGCGTCGTATTCCACGGTCTGCGTCACCTTGGACATGAAATGGTTGTCGTTGATGGTCTCGGTGGCGGCGGTGCCGGTGCGGGGGTTGATCCCAAAATAGGCCATGAAGTCCAGGCCACGGGCAACTTTTTTGGCATAGCCCTCGTTGAACGCGCCCAGGATGTCCAGCTGCATATCCTCCGAGCCGGTCATAAACTCATCGGACACGCGGGCGCCGTATTCCACCTTTACGGGCATGATGGTACGGGAGCCGATGGTGATACCGCCAGCGGATTTGGCGCCGTTTTCGGCGACGAGGTCCACTTCCTTGTCCATGGTGAAAGTGTAGTCTTTCACGCCGTTAAACGGGATGGGGCGGGACGCGCACAGCGCCGCCAGGGTGGACTTGCCTTTGACCTTGTTAAACAGGTCGGTGACGATTTCGGGGGGCAGCAGGTCCCCACGGGACAGAGTAGCCATTTATTAGTCTCCTTTCAGACTTCTCAAAAATGCGCGGAGCGGTTCGTTGTCGCCCGTCGCCGGCGGCTCCGTGTCAGCCAGGGGCGGGGTCGTGCTGGAGGGCGCGGTGCCGCCCAGCATAGCGGCCAGCGCCTTTGCGTCGGCCAGGATTTCCTCCTCCGTTTCGCCGGTCAGACGGGACGCCATGCCATAAGGGAGCCCGGCTTCAAGGGCGATTCGCGTTTTTGCCGAGTCGGTCTCGTAACCCTTGATTTTCGCGTTGGCCGCCGTCAGCTGGTCCCGGAGGGAGCCGTTGGCAGTACGGGCGGCCGCCAGGTCGGCCTTGATGGTCTCATAGTCCGAATACGGCTTGATGGCCGTCCGGCGCTCCCGCTCCAGGCGGGGGGCGATAGCGGCGTCAAAATCCGCCTGCGTGAGGATGGGGGTGAACGCGGCCGGTTCGCCGCCGGCCGGTGCGGGGTTGGTGTTGGGGGCGCCAGCGGCGCCGCCGGGGTTGTTGTTTTCCATGAATAGCCTCCCACTATGCCCCGTGGTATGGGGAAAATTTTGTCTTACAGGCCCATTTTAAGGGATTTTTCCAGAAAAAAAACCGCCCCGTTTCGTTTCTGGCAAAACGGGGCGGAAAGCGGGGCGGTTTTCGGCTTTTCAATAGCGCACAGTCTGGCGGCGGTCCGCCGTGCGGTCATTTATGGCCTCCGAAAAGGCAAGGATCACACTATCCAGCAGGGACACGTCGGCGCCGGCCAGTATAGACTGATAGCCAAAGCCGCCGCGCGGGCCGATGGGCCGCTTTTCGCAGTTCGTGGCTATCTGTTCCAGGGCCGGCTGGCCCATGTGCAAAAGCTGGCCGGCCTCTAGGGCCTGCTCAAAGCTGGCGTTGGCGCTTATGATCTGGGCCACGCTGGGCAGCTTTAGGCGGACCTTGACGCCCTCCGCCTTTAGGGCATTGGACAGCGTCGCGGTGTAGGCCGGGCCGTCCACGACGGCCACCTTGACGCCGGGGCCAGCAGCGGCCAGAAATTCCACGATCCAGGACGTGCCGGCGGATATGGGCCTGCAATCGTAGCCCTCCACGAAAACGCGCCGGGGATTTCCCGGCGTTTGGATCGCCAGGGACAGGCTTACATTTTCGCCGTCGTGGCCGTATTTGATACCGACGTACATTTTGCCTTTCAGCGGGGGCAGCTTGTCGCATTTTGCGGACGCCCACAGATGGGCAGATATGGCCGATTTTAGGTTGTTCGTGTACCACATGCCGAGGCGCTGGATATTAAAATCCACAATGTCGCCGGTGATTTCGTCGGCGACGGCGCGCTCGGTCAGTTTCAAGCCGAGGGAGGGGTTTGTTTCATACCAGGCGGCGCGGTCCTGGGGGTCGGTTTCCGTTTCGACGCCCCACTCCGCCCAGCCGGCATTGGCGGCCTTGCCGTTCAATACGGCGGTGCGGTACTTGACAAATACGGTGCCGCTGCTTATGGGCGTGGGCGGCGTCCCCAGGAGCAGGGTCAGCGGGTTTTCGGAGTCGGTTACAACGTACTTCAACGCGCTCTCTTGGTCGTCCTGGTATTCCTGGGCCTCGTCTACGATCAGAAAGTCAAAGCCCTCGCCCAGGCCGCCCTTTGCGGTCCTGGTGCGAAATTCCACGCGCCCCTGGCCGGAGGATATGGTTTCACGGCCCAGGGCGCGGTAGGATGATGATACCATGATCCCGGCGCGGGCCATGGCGTCGTAAAGGCGTTCAAAAGCCGAGTGCGCCGTCGTGTTGCGGTGGGCCGTATGCAGTACGCGGTAGCCGTTATTTATGGCCCACAATTCCAGCATGACGACAACTTCGTTTTTTCCGTTTCGGCGGGACACACAAAGGCCGAAACGGCTATGCACCCATAGGCCCTCGTCATTGTAGGCCAGCAGGTCGTCCAGTAGGTGCGCCTGCCATGGGAACGCCCGGCGGTCGTCGGTGTTGTACAGGGCCACGGCCTCCGGGCCGCTGGTGTAGGTATAAGGCAGCGTGACGGCCCGCGTGGGCAGCTGGCGGCCGATTTTGGGCGCTGCTTTTTCGGTCTGTTTTCTTGCCATATTGCAGCCTCTATTTTAGGCCCACGGTTTTTCTGTATTCGATCTTTGCCCCGGCGTCGGGGTCGTGCCAGCGTTTCGTCCAAACGTCTTGCACACGGCCCAGGGTGTCGGCCGGGTCGTATTCAACGGTGCAGCTACACCGCTCATGGCGGCGGTATATATCCTTTGGCACGTTGGGGTAGTCGTAGGACCCGGCCATGGCCGCACACCAGGGGCAGCAGCCGGGGGCCGCTTTGCGGTGGATTTTAGGGGCCAGGCCGGCGCGGGCGTGAAAGTCCACGTTTTCCCTTACAACGTCGTCCGCAACGGCCTCGGCAAAGTTCTGTATGGGGGCGCCCAGCAGCCAGGACACGGTCGTAAAATCCTCCGCCCCGGACAGCTTGAAAAGCAGGCCCCGGACGCGGTCGTTATTCAGCGCCGGGATGATGGGCTTTATACCTATCCTGGCCCGCTCGTTGAGGGTCTGCTGCACCTGGCCGGCGGCGGTGGACACGATTTCATGGCTCCGCTGCAAGACGGGGGCCACGGTGCCCTCGGCTATGTTGTAATACAGGCGGCCGTCGGGCAGCGCGTCAGCGGTGATTATGGCCTGCAAAGCGGCGGAGGCGTCGGCGCCCACGATGGACGCCAGGCGGTGCGCGTCGGCGTGCGTGGCCGCGCCGGCGTCAATCAGTGCCAGCAGGTCCGCCAGGTCAGCGTCCCCCGCCATAAGGGCGTTAAAAAGTTCGATGATCTGGGCGTACAGTTCCGGGGTTATGTCGGTCTCGTTCATGCGGTGCCCTCCGGCCTATTTCCGGCGCTGGGGGCCGTGACAATCCCGGCAGCGGCGCCGGGGTCTATGCCGGTTATATCCCGGAGGCGTTCAGCGGTGAAATAGCCGGGGACGGCCAGGTTGATTTTGCCGACGCCGTCACCGATGGCGGACAGCGCGGCGGCGTCGGGTTCAAATACCGGCTCCCATATCGGCTTGGACAGATACAGCTGCTCCCGCCGGTAGGGCTGGCCGTCGCGCAAACAGGCCGCCAGATAGCCCACGTTGAGAAAGCCGGAGCCAAAGGATCGCGTGGCCTTTTTGGCGGTCAGCCGGAGGGTTTCGTGTGCGGCCTTGATGGCCTCCGACGCGGCGGGGTTTTCGCTGGGGAAACCGAGGTCGTCCAGGGTCAAGCCCGTTTCCCCTGCAAACAGGGAGGCCCACATACGCATTTGTTCCGTATGCGGGGCCATGGATTGCTGGGAAAATTGGCCGACGGTGGGCTTTTCGCTGGTGTCCTCGCCGGCGGTGATAGTAAACAGCGTAGACATGGCCGCCGCCCAGCGGTCCAGCTTTACGTCCGCCTCCTCCGAAATGCCGGTGACGTACTTCTGCGGAAAGCTGAAAAATTCGGCGCTTATCTCGGACCGTTTGACGGTCCGCAAGGCGGACTCCACAATGGACATGCAGGCGCGGGAAATGCGGCTATGTCCAAAGGGCCGCCGGGCGTCCGGGCGGTTGATGATGGGGACGAGCAGCGGATAAGGGACTTTGTGCGTGGTCTCGGCCACGATTTGGCCGCCGCCGTTGTAGTAGGTCGTTTTGTACGGCTGGAAATATGCGTCCAGCTTTACGGCGCCGGTGTCGGCACGATCCAGGACGGCATAGCCCTCGTACAGCAGCCCGGTAATGGGGTCAATTACGCCGGTCGCCTCGGCGCCGTCGCGGACCTGCAACCGGGGGAAATTGTCGCCGTCCGGGGATATGTACACAAAGCAGCAGGAGGCAATCAGCGCGGACAGTACGGCGCTGTCGAAAAACGTGTCGGGGTTGTTCATGTTGAAAATTCCGTTGAGGTCAAAATTATCGTTGCGGATTTCCCGGAAAACAAGGCGGTCCGCCAGGGCGTCCACGGCCTTTGCGGGCCAGCCCAGGACGGCGCTCCAGTTCTTCAAATCCGGGGGCGTGGATATGCCAAAGTCCAGCGGTATATTTTTCATTTCGTAAAACTTATACCGCTTATCGACGCGCCGCCGCTTTGCTTCCAGTTTCCGACGCAGATATGCCACGCCGCGCAAGGCCGTCGCCGTGCTTTTCGGGGTCTGATTTACCATTTTTTGTTACCTCCGTGTGTTTTTTTGTACAGTGACGCAGGGAAGGTCAGAGGCGGGCGGGGGCGGGGGGTATGCCCCCCTCATTTCGGCCGGTATTTTTTCCAGTCCATCGTCAACGGCAAAACCCGGTTTGAAATTGCCCCTTTTGCCTGCGGCGGAGGCGTCCCCTGTTTTGCTATCAGATCGGACTTTTGCCTGTTACAAGTCCAATGCGCCAGTTGCAGGTTTGACAGGTCGGACGGATGGCCGCCCCGTGCTATGGGTATGATGTGGTCTATGCAGCGGGCCATGGGGTTTGGATATTTCAGGGTAGGGTCCACGGGCTGGCCGCATATCCCGCATACGGTTTGGGTGGCATAGATTTTTTTCTTGTTCTTTTCAAAGGCCATTCGGTGCTGGCCCTGGTGGTCTGCCCTTTGCGGTTGTGCCATGGGGGCGCCCCCTTATTCGGCCGGGGCGGCCCCGGTGGCCTGCTGGAGCCCCCCCTGGGGGGTCTTTTTCGGCGCCGGGGTCCCCCCCTGGGGGGTATTTTCTGCGGCCTGCATTGTCAGGAGCCGGTTAAGGATCGCATAAAACCGGGCGCGGTAGACGCGGAAAGTGTCAACGCTGCACGGTATGCCCTCGAATTGCAGCACGTCCCAATCCTTTTGCGGGAGGGTGACATGGCGCACAATCCAGGGGGCCAGGCTGTCCCCGCAAGCGTCCACGGCGGCCTGCTGGATCAAGGCAAGGCCGGCGGCGTCGGCAACCTGGCAAAAAGCGCGCAGTTCACGCCGACGGTCAACGGGGAGCCGATATGCGGCCATTTTTTCGCGGTAGCCTCTCATTTTCACCCTCCTAGTCAGAAGTTATACATAGCCCCAAGCCAAAAATAAAAAGGCCCTTATGGACGCCTGGGCCGCCTGGCGGGCGGCTTTTTGGCCTTGTTTCGCGGGGGTTCGGGCAGTAAATACTTTAGATACTGGAAAGAGCCATAGTAATTGCTGTCTGCGGCCTTTTCCAGGACGTAGGCCCCCGGTGGGGGCTGGATCGTGACAAATTCGGGGACTAGTTCGGACGATTCGACGGGCTTTTCCAGGTTTAACGAGGGCGTCCAGCCCCTTTGCCCGGCCCGGCGGCCCTCCATGCCGGGGTCCCGCTCTTTCACCATGTACCGGGCGCGGGCCTCATAGCTATCGTTTGCGCCGTCCAGCAGCGGCTCCACATTCACCTGGCCCAGGCCCCAAAGGGTCTTGATGGTTTCCGGGTCTATGGCGCTGATAACAAGGTGGTGGTGCAGGCGGCCAGGGGCGCCGGGATGGTCCGGGACGGCCTCGGTGTTATAGATGTATTTCAAGGTCAAGCCCCGGTGTCCAAATTGGACACGGAGGCGTTTTATGTACTTTGTGATACATTTCCGGGCGGCGGCCCGGTTTTGTGGCAGGTTTTCCGGGGAATAGGTCAGGGTTACGAAATAGTCCCTATACGAAAAGTTGGCCGCCAGCAGTAGCTCCAGCTTGCGCCAGGCGGCCCGGAAATTCAGCTTTTGCCGGGCGGCGCTGCTGATTTTGTTTTTTGCGGCCCGCTCCTCCGGCCGGTCGGATGGGCTGGCCTGCGTATAGCAAACAACCTCGACAAGGCGGCCGGCCTGGCGGGTTTTCAATCGGTTTCGTCCCATAGGGCCTCCTGCTGGTAGTATGACGGCCCCATTGTGTCCAAAATGGACACCTGGGCCGCGTGCTGTTCAAAACGCGCCTCTTGCAGGTCAAAATATACCTTGTCAATTTCAAAGCCCACAAAATCCAGGCCGGCGTCGTAGGCGGCAAGGCGGCTGGAGCCGCTCCCCAGGTGGGTATCAAGTATTTTATCGCCCGGCCGGGCAAAAAGGCCGTATATCCAGGAATACAGGGCGGGCGGTTTCTGCGTGGGGTGGAAACGCTTTTCCTTGCTGCTGCTGGCGCTGCTGGCCTCAAAATACAGGGCGTTGCCGGAAAAGCTAGTCCATGCGTACTCTATGGGTGCCATGGAAAAGCCCTCGGCCGGTATGTTGATCTTGCGCCAGACTAAAAAGCAGCGCGTGGGCGGTAGGTCAAAATAATTGCCGCCCCATATAATTTGGTTTTCGCTTATGCGCGCCAGTTCGGAGAAATACTCCGGGGGCGGCGCTACGTCCCAGGATCGTATATCCCGGTCAAAGATACCCCCTATGTGCGTCTGATACTTCGCGGCCCAGGTTCCCCCGGTCCGGGTCGCCCTTATGGTAGCCGTCAAAGCGGCCGCCGAAACGTCCACGCGGCCCCCAGGCTGGGCGGGTAGCCCGGAGGCCGATGTCTGTCTGGAAGTCATACCCCCCCCCCGCCGCCATAGGGCGGGTCCACAACGGCCAGCGTGAAATACTTGTCGGGGATTCTCCGCATGGCCTCCATACAGTCCATGTTATAGGCCACATTTTGCATTTTGGACATGCCGAGACCGGCGCGCGCGGCGCCGGTCTCCCTTTCAACTTGTGGCCCTTTTGGCGGGCCTTGCCTGTATTTTGAGCCGTAAACATGGGGTTTGTCAAGAGGGGGCGGGAAATGGGGCGGGAAATGGGGCGGTTTTACTGTGCCGTCATAAACAGGGGCGCCAGGTATTCAGAAATACGGTCTTGCGCCAGGGTACAATAGTCCGGGTTTATGTCAACGCCTGTAAACGTGCGGTTATTCTTGACGGCCACGATCCCGCTTGTCCCGCTCCCCATGAATGGGTCAATTATGCGGCCGCCGGGCCTGGAGCCGGCAAGTATGCAGGTCTGGGCCAGGGCTTCGGGGAATACGGCAAAATGCGCCCCTTTGTAATGGGCTGTTGCCATGGGCCACACGTCCCTTTTGTTGCGCCGGAGGGTCGGGATATACAGGCCGCCGGATTTCGTTCTGGCGGCTGGGCTGGGGTCGTCCCCATATTTCTGGCCGCCGAAACGGGGCAGCGCCGCCCGCATTGTTTTACCGGGTATGCGGCTGGAGCCTTGCTGGGCCTGTATATCCTCCATATACCGCCGCTTGCTGCTTTCCGCTATTGGTTCACTGATCGCCTCGGCGTCAAAGTAGTATGTCGGGGATTTTGACAGCAAAAATATATATTCGTGGGCTTTTACGCAGCGGTCCCGCACACTCTCCGGCATACCGTTTGTTTTATGCCATATTATATCTTGGCGTAAATACCATCCATCGGCGCGGAGGGCAAAGGCAAGCATCCAGGGGACGCCTATCAAATCCTTGCGCTTGTAGCCGTCCGGGACGGTCTTACTAGTGTGCCCCTGGGAATTTCGCGTATTGCGGGGCGGCTGGGGGCCGCTGCTGGTGGCGTAGCTGTCCCCAATATTTACCCATAGCGTCCCGTCTGGCCTTAATACGCGCCGTACTTCACGGAAAACGGAAACAAGCGCCTGTATGTACTCCTCCGGCGTCGTCCCCAGCCCTATTTGGCCGGGGGTTTCATAGTCCCGGAGTCCGTAATAGGGCGGAGATGTTACGCACATATCAAAGGCCGATTCTGGCAACCGTGATATTACAGTGGCCGCGTCGCCGCATATAATTTGGACGGGTTGCATGGATTAACCTCCATTCTGGAATGAATTACCCCCCCCCGCGCGTTTCGGGGTCTTGTAGTGGATCGCCTGGGCGTCGGTCAGAAAGTCGTCCACAAGTTCCTGGCCCTCCGGGTTCAGGTCCGCCTTGAGGGCGGGGCCGGCTATGGACAGCGCGGCGGCCACAATGGGCCAGTCAAAAGACGAATAGCTATTTATGACCTTGCTTATATCAAGGCTTACACTTAAAAACGCCTTTTGTATGATGTCCTGGCGGACCGTGTCGGGGCCGGCCATGGCGGCCTGCACCATGTACGGGGTGCCCTCGCCTCTTTTTGCCATGGGTTTATACCTCCTGTTATTAAAAATGGATCTGTTGGGGACGGATCGCGGGCCGGGGTTCTACTTGATGTAATATGGCGGCGCGTCGGTGAAGTGCAGCAGGGTATGGTCGGGATTATACTTCAATGCCTGGGCCAGGGTGGGCCACACCATGCCACGGGGCATTTTCACGTCCAGGGAATACCGCGCCCCGTCTATCCAGGTGTAAAGGCTGTATGTGGAGCCGTAAAAGGGGCTTAACATGGCGGCGTCAACGCGCATTTCCAGCACACGGCCGGGGTAGTCTGGCGTCACGACGTAGGCCAGGCCCGCCAGGGGCAGGTCCAGAATTTCCAGCAGGCCCTCGTCCCGGTAGGCTTGCAGCTGGGCCGGCGTCAACGCCTGGAGGTCGTGTTTATTCATCGTCGGGGGCCTCCGGGGGTGCGGCCTGGGGGACGGTGCGGCCCACAAGTTCGTCCAGGGTCACGCCGAAAAGGTCAGCAACATTGACGGCGCTATGCACGAAATAGATGGCGGTCTTTACGTCCGTCGTGTCATAGGGCGGCAAAATAAGGCTACGCTCCTCCCATTGTGCCCAGCTGTACCCGCTCATGTGGGGGAGCCTTTCGTCGTCAATGGCGACGCCGGCGGCCTCTCTCATTCTGGCGACACGTTGCCAGTCCTGGCAGGCCAGGGCGCATTGTTCGGCGTGCTGCTTTTCCTTGCGGGCCGCCTCGTCCTTTTTGGCCTGTTTTACAAGGTCCACGTCGCGCTGGGCCATGGGGCACACGGAGCCACATTCAGTTGCGCGGGAGCAGTCATGGCAGCACGGGGACGATCCGCTGGTGTTCGTGCATTTCTGATAAACGGCCTTGTTTTTGCCGATGTCGTACATTTTGACGCCCCAGGTACATACCCCGCCATGGGGACAGTCGCGGCGGGCCGTGCAGGCGGCCAGGTATTCGGCCCGGTTCGTCACCTCGTAGGCGCCCAATTTCTTTGCGTCGGCCTCCGATTCGACGACGACGCGCTGTATATCGGGGTCAAGCTGGGCTATGGTGTAGGCCACGGACTCGGACATATCCCCGGCGTCAAATACCTCCAGATATTCGGGTACAAGGGAGCCGCGTATCTTTTGCAGCCGGGCCAGCTTGGAGGCGCTTACGTCTAGGGCCTGGGCCAGCACGTCCCGGAGCCGGCCGGGGATTTCGACGCCGTTTTCCTTTAGCTGGATCAGCAGTTCCTTGTACCTTTCCGCCTCCTTGGACAGTTCGGCGGGGTTCGTCTTGCGGGTTTGCCGGTTGGCCTCCAGGAGGGCCAGTTCTTCCAGGATGGCGTTGACGGCGTCCGTTTTGGCGGCGTCCGGGGTGCGGACGATGGCCGGGACGGCGTCGTGGCCCAGCACCTCCGACATGGCCCGGAAACGCCGCTCCCCGTCCACTATGGTATAACCGTCCCCGTCGGGGTTCGGCCGGAGGATAATGGGGTGCAGGAGGCCGGTCAGTTCGATAGAGGCCGCCAGTTCGTCCAGGTCCCGCATACCATAGATGTTGCGTGCGTTGGGCGTGATTTTGGCAACGGGGACGTGTTCGACGATCTCCGGCGCGTCGGCCGGGGTGGCCTGGTCCATGGCCTTGTTGACGATGTCGCGCAAATTAAAGTCCTTTCTCATTTTTCGCCCCTCCCCAGGTATTCGGCCACAAAGGCCCTGTAATCGCGCCCGGCCGCAGATGTCGGGCTGTAAAGGTCCAGCGTTTCGCCGGCGTAGGTGGACTCGTCCACCATATCGGACCGGCGTATATGGGTCTGGAAAACGTGGTCCCCGTACCGGGCCAGGAACGCCTTGCAGCCCTCCCGGACAACCTCCACGTTATGCCACATGGTTATAAGGCAGCCATAGCCCAGGGACGGCCGTATGCCGGTCAAGGCGTCAATTTGGGCTTTCAGCTGGGCCACGCCGGCGATTGAAAAGCCGTCTATCTTGATGGGGATAATTACCTCGTCGCTGCAATAGATGGCGGCCACGGACGCCGCCGAAAAGCTGGGCGGGCAGTCTATAATCACATAATCCACGGCGGCCTCCCTGTACACGTCCAGGGCGTCGGCCAGGCGGACAAAGCTCCGGGCGGAGCCGCCGTTTTGCGTGATCGCCGCCAGGTCCTCCATAATTAGGTTGATGTCCCCAGGGACGACGTAAATCTGTTCCCCGCCCAGCTGGTAGGTGCAGGCCGTGGGGTCGATGTCCTCGGCGATAAGGGAAAAGGCGGTCCCGCCGTGGTTCTGCATACCAAAAAAGGCGGTGAGGTTCGCCTGGGGGTCAAAGTCCATAAGTACAACCTTTTTCCCGTAGGACCGGGCCAGGATCGCCCCCATGTTTATTGCGGTCGTCGTCTTGCCGACGCCGCCCTTTAGGTTCATTACGGATATTACTTTCATACTTCAAAATCCTTTCTTTAGCCTTTCGGTTTCCAAGCGATTACATTACCCACAAAACAATCGTTAATGTTAAAAAAATGTGGTCCTGAAATAGGGTCGTAATACTGCAAATATCCCTCCGTTTCCACGGGTCCTAAATTGCCGAATACGCCACAACTTCCATCCCCCAGCAGTAAAACGCCCTGGTTAATTTCCGGGAGTTGTTCTTTTATCGAAATCCAGCCGTCAAACATTGGTTTTACCTCCTTTAACTCGCGTGTAGCAGGTGCAGCCAGGGCCGGGTGGACACGGGCGCTTGTGCCAGGTGTCGCCGATATAGTCACAATACCACTGTTGGTTGCTGGTGCCCTAATAATAGGGTTTGTAATGGTAGCAGCCCCGGCATGTCTTGGCGATTTTGACGAGGCTTTCCCGGTAGGCGCCCCGTTTCATGGGCGGGGTGAAGATGGCCTCCTCTACGTCCCAGCCGCGCACGATCCGCTGGCGGATGGTCTTTTCCGGGACGTGGCTTATGCCCTCCCATTCGGCCGGGGTGTGCGTCTGGCCCCGGCATGACAGCGTCAATTTACTTCCGCCCATGGTCGCCTTGCCTGGCCGGGAAATAGTACGATTCTCGGACCTTGCGGCCGCCCAGGTCAAACTCCACGACGTAAAACAGGCGGCGGGGGTGGATATATACGACGGTGCCGGTTTTCGTGACGGGCTGGCAATCTCCAAGGGACATGCGCTCCGTCCGTTTATCGCCTATCTGCATGACGGGCCTCCTTAAAACGGGATTTGATATTGCGGGTCGTCGTCGGGGATTTCATGGAACGCCGGGGAGCCGTCCAGGCTGGAGCCGTCCGCCTTGACAGGGGTAAACAGTTGCTTTTTGCCGTCAAAGCTGAAACGCCCCCGGAGGCCCGCGTGGCCGTCCTTGTTCTTTTCGATCTTGATATAACGATCCCCGCCGCGCTTTTCGGGGTCTACCAGGTACATAAGCAGCACGGTATCGGCGTCCTGTTCAAACTGGCCCGTTTCCTTGAGGTCGGCCATGGTGGCCGCCGGCGGGGCGCTTTTGCCGTCCGTCCGGGCTGGCCTGCTGTCTGGCCGTCGCAGCTGGGCCAGGGCTATAACCGTTATCCCGGTCAGCTGGGCCATGGCCCGCAGCTGTATAGACACGTCTTGCATTTGTTCCTGGCGGTCGCCGCGCACGGTGGGCTTTATCAGTTGGACATAGTCGATAATGACAACCTCATACCGGCGGGCCAGGGCTAGGGATTTGATCTCTTGCACGGTCATGGACGACGCCTCCACAAAGTCGAAATACCGGCCGCACAGGCGGGATATTTCCGGGCCGCTTACTATGTCGGTCATTTTCTGGAGGTCAATGTTGCGCCGCTTGATGTCTGGCAGGGTGACGGGCAGGTTGCCGGCGGCGATACGGTCCCCGGCCGTTTCGTGGCCGGTTTCCAGGGAAATAAAGCCGACGCGCTTTTCAGCGGCGATATTTAGGCCCGCCTGCAAGCCGAGGGCGGTCTTTCCCGTGGACGGTCTGGCGCCCAGGATAACGTAATGGCCCGCCGATGTGTGCAGGTTGGCGTCCAGCATACCGAGGCCCCATTTCAGATAAGGCGGGGCCGGCTGGCCCATGCGCTGCATAAAGTCGGCCATAATTTCGGTCATGCTGTACACCTTGACGCCAGGGCGGCCGGACACGATGCCGGCCGCCTGGGCCAGGAGGTCGGTCGCCTCCTCCAGGGTCCCGGCCCCGGCCACGGCCAGGGCCGCAGACTGGAGCCGGGTCAGGGTCGCCTGCTGGTGCAGGATCTCGCAATAGTGCAACACGCGCCTGGCCGTGGGCGTCAACTCCATGCAGTTCAGGGCCAGGTCGCGGACAGCGCCGCCGGCCCGGTCAATGACGGTGACGACGTCCACGGGGGCGCCCTCGTTGTAAAGGTCCCGGGCCGCTTCAAAAAGGCGGCGGTAGGAGGCGTCCACAAAGTCGTCGGCGGATATGGCTGTGACGACGTCGCCCACGCAACGCTCCTCTATAAGCATGGCGCCGATGATGGCCTGTTCCGCCGTTTCCAGGGCGGACGCCGCCGGGGTGATTGCCGATTCTTTCATGTCGTGCCTCCTATCCCGCCGGGCGGGTTATTCTGCGGTGCTGTTGGCGTCGTCGGCCGCCTGCTGGGCGCTGCTGGCCGCTTCGGCCGGTTCGGGGTCCGCCCTCAATTCATCCCAGGGCGTAAAGGTCGCGCTGGCCTGGGCGTCCCTGGCGGCGTCGTCCGGCATGGTGCCGGCGCGGACATAGTCAGCCTTAAAGGCCGCCGGGCCGCCGTAGGGGGTAACGTCCGCCGGCTCCGGGGCGGGGGCAGGGCCGACACGCAGCGCGTCGGCCACGTCATGCAGCAGGGCCTCCGCCATAGGGCCGGGGTGCTTTTCGGCGGCCCGCTGGGCCTTGAGGGCGGCGTCGTGGGTTTCCAGTTCGTGCCTTATGGTGTCGATCAGTTCCCAGGCGGACTCCACGCTGGCAACGTCCAGGGCGGCCCTGGTGGCCTTTTCCAGCTTATCAGCCTGGGCGGGGTTGTCGGTCAGGGCGCCGTGGAGCCGGGACATGATAACGTCAACGAGGCCGGCGGGGGGCTGTTTGGTCCTATCATAGGGGGGCACGTCGCCGGGGAAAAGCAGCTCCGGCTCCGGGGTGGGGGCGGGGGTCTGTTCCGGGGCCGGTTCCGCCGCGCTGGGGTCGTCCCGCCGGGCGGCCGCCATAAGGCCCATGATGTCCATAAGCTCCTGCATAAGCGGCTCGGTGCGGACAACGCCGTGCTTGGCCCGGATGTGGTTATACATGGCCTTGCGGGCCTCCTCGGTCAGCAGGTGCCGGATCACGACGGGCAGCGCCAGCATGTTATTGTTTTCCTGGACTTCATAGCAGGCGTCAAGCAGTTCCATATCGTTGTAGGCGTCGGGGTCAACGTAGATTTCAAGGCCGGTCGCGGTCTTGATGTGTACCAGGTTGTTATCCATGGGTTTACCTCCATTTGTTGATATTTTTGGGTCAGTTTTTGCCGGTGACGGCGTCGGCCAGCCTGGGGCCGCGCCCCCGCTGGGGGCCGTGGTCCAGCAGCCAGACAATGACGCGCCACATTTGGGCCTTGCTTACTTCGTGGACTTTCTGCTGGCGGCTGGCGTTCACCATGGCCCGGATCGCGGCGTATTTGTCGGCGTCCGACACGCCGCCGGCGTTGATCTTGCGGAAAATCACAAGGGGGTCAAGGCCGGGGTTGGGCCGGGCTGGGGCCTGCTTACGGTCCGCCTCGGCGGCGTCCAGGGCGGCCTGCAAATTCTTGGCGATTTCCGCCTGCTGTTCGGGGGTCAGGCTGGGGTTGTTTTTCAAATCCAAGGGTTTCACCTCCTTTCATGGGGTCAGCCCTCCCAGGTTTCCACGTCGGCGGCCTCCTGGATGGCGGCGCCGCCGGGGGCAGCTGGGCGGGGTTGTTCACTGTCACGGGGGGGATATACGGAGTCCCAGCCATGCTCTATGGCCGTGTCCAAAATGGACACCATAACGGACCGGGCGCCGCCGCTTATCCTGGACAGCTTACTGCACAGCATGGACGCCTGGCGGGAGGTGCGGTATGGGTTCCGCTTTGAGGCGCGGACTTCCGCAAGGGCCATGATCCGCTTGTACAGTTCGGCGTCGTCCCCGGCAAAGGTGCGGAAAACGGCGTCCACGGCCTCCGGGACTTCGCGCGCGCGCGCGCCCGCGCGTATGTCCGTATTATTTTTATTCTCTTTATATGGTGTCGGCGGGGGGTTATGGACATTTTTGTCCATATCCTTTTTGTCAATTTTGACCTTATGGACATTTTTGTCCATAACCCCCTGGAGGGCCGGGGCGGGGGCTATTGTGCCGATGTAAATATGGCGCTCCGGGCCTTTCTTGTTTGCCCCGTGTTCCACCTGTATGTAACCGGCGGCGGCCAGGTCGTGGATGGCCCTGGAAACCGTCTTGACGGAGCAGGCGCATACGTCCGCCAGGTATTGGTCCCTGGCCCAGCAATAGCCGTCTGGCCCCAGCAGCCGGGCGATTTCGGCATAAACAAGTTTCGCCTTGTCGGTCAGGTCTGGATCATACAGGACCATAGCCGGGATAAAGGCCAGGGCGCCGCCGGGGGCCTTTCTAAAGTCTGCCATAGCGTCGTCCCCCTTTCATCGCCCCAGGCAATCCAGGCCGGTATAACCCTCGCCTGCGTACACGCTGGCGGCCCTGGCGGCGCGTCTGGCCTGGGGGCCGGTCAGAGTAGGGGCGGCGGCCTTGACGGCCTGGACGGCCTGCTGGGGCGGTTCTGCGTGGGGCTGGGCGGCTTTGTAGCAGTCGGACATATAACGGGCCAGGTCGGCCTCGTCAATGCGGACGGACCGGCCTATGCGGTAGTGGGCCAGCTGGCGCTCGGCGGTCAGCTTATAGACGGTCTTTGCAGGGACGCCCAGGCGCGCGGCGGCGTCTTTAACTGTCAGCATTTTGCTCGTCTTGTTCGTCGCCATGGTCGGCCCTCCTTTTCTGGCAAAATTTAAGGTTCGTCACGGCCTGGATCAGTCCGTCCAGCTTTGCCATGATATAGCCGTAGTCGGCCTCCTCCTGGTAGTCGATCATGCCGTCAGCGGCCAGCCCCAGTAGCCGGGTCGCTATGTGTTCCTGTTCCAGGATCGCCAGGTTATGCAGCAGGTCCACGACGGCCTGGGCCAGGGCCATATCCTCCACGGATGGCATGATCTCGTCCGCTATGCGGTATTTGGTCTTAAAGTGGTTATATAGCAGCTGGGGGCAGTCGGTCAGCCGGGCCAGGGTCAGCATAACGTCGTCCGGGGTCTTTTCCGGGTCTGCCTCCCA
The DNA here is from genome assembly GCA_947626265.1 of uncultured Oscillospiraceae bacterium. Taxonomy (GTDB): domain Bacteria; phylum Bacillota; class Clostridia; order Oscillospirales; family Oscillospiraceae; genus CAJOIG01. Next base: position 56,291 of record CANQRM010000005.1, on the reverse strand, counting down.
GCGGCGCAAGGTCCGGGGGTTCGTCCCCAGGGTCGCGGCCAGGGCCTCCTGGCTCAGCCCGGACAATTCCCGCCCGGTTTTCAGCGGCGAGGGGGCGGGTTCTGCCCTTGCCTGGGGGTCAGGCTGGGGGTATGCTGTTGGCATGGGCCGGGGCCTCCTTTCCCACGATGGCGTCCACGACGGCCTCCAGGGTACAGCCGTAGAGGCTGGCGAGGGGTTGCAGCTTTTCAAGGGCGGGCCGGTTCGTCCCGCTCTCCCACGACGCCACGGCCTGCTGGCGGACGTTCAGCGCGGCGGCCACGGACGCCTGCGTCAGCTTTGCAGCGCGGCGCAAGTCTTTAAGGGTTTCCATGGTTCACCTCCTCACATGCGGGCCAGGATCGCGCCCAGGCTGATAAGCAGCAGGGCCAGGGCGGCGACGATTACAGCGTTTTGCAGGGTCATTTTTCATCCTCCACCATTTCGACGGTATAGCGGTCCCCGGAAAAGGTGACGTGTTGGCCGGCGGCGTCGGCGCACACATAGGCCGGGCCACGGTAGCCGCCGGGGCGGCCGTCCACTTTCATGCTCCCGGTCAGCTTGGCGACGCCCGTAACGTGCAGCCGGCGGGCCTTTTCCTTGTCGTAAAACGTCACGGTCACGGCGCGCCTCCTTTACGTTTCCTGTTCCTGTATGCAAAGGCCGCGCATACCAGGCCCCGGCGCCCACGAATAAGCAAGGGGCCGCCAGGGCGGCCACATTCGCCTGGGGCCGTCGCCGTTCTGGCGCGGCCAGACGGCAAATTTTCCGTTTCAAGCCAAAAGCAGTTGGCGCACGTCCTTAAATATTCGGCTATGCGTATAACGTCACCCATTCAGCAGGCCCTCCTGGGGCCGGGACGGGGCCAGGGGCGGCCGGCCCCGGCGGGCCGGCTTTTCGTTGGCCTCCTGGATCAGCGCCATAGCCTTTTTACAAACGCCGTCGGCAAGGCGGCTGTTGTCGGTTTCCTTGCCATTGGCGGCGGCCAGGTATTCGTGGTAACGATGATTTGACAGGGTCACGATGAGGCGCAGTTCTTCCACTGTAAAGCTGTCCACGGTTCACACCTCCCGGCCGGGCGCCAGTGGGCCATAGGTGCCCATGGCGGTGTTGAGTTTCTCCATGACTGATTTGCAGTTGTCGGCCTGGGCGCGCCAGTATGCGGCCGAAAAGGTGGCCGGGCTATATCCCGCCCAAGATAGGGCGGCGTCCCTGGCGGCGCGTTCTTCGTGCTGCTTGGCTAGGGTTTCCAGTTCAAAAATGATGGACAGCACCTCGTCCCGCGTCAATTCAACGGTGTACGTTTCCGGGGCCATATCACACCTCCCCGCTGGGGCCGGCGTCCAGGGCGGCCTGGGCCTTTTTGACGACGGCCCGGCAAAGCGCGGCCTGTTCGCGCCAGTATTCGCCGGCCTCGCGGGTGTTAAATCCGTGCGCTACCTGTTCGTCCGTCGCGGCGGCGTGTTGGTCGTGCTGCTGGGCCAGGAGGTCCAGTTCAAAGCGGACAGTGCAAAGCTCCTCGGCGGTCAGCCGGAGGGTGTATTCTCTTTCTCCCATGGCGCCCTCCTTACCTGGCGGCCACGGCGCGGTGGCCGTTGGTGGTATATTCCCGGCGCTTGCCGTCCGGGCCGACGGCGACGGCGCGGGCAAACGGGGAAACGGAGGCGCAGTTCTGAATGGTGTCGTATGCCTGGCGCCATGTCTGCGGCAAGGCGCTTATTTTGCGGCCGTCAATGGTGATTTCGATGTGGGGGAGAATGTGCAGGGCCTCGCCATAGGTGACGTACCTATGGCAGCCGGCGCCCCGGTTGCCCTTAAACATTCCCGTTTCCATGAAAACCGCCTCCGGGTAATAGTCGGCGCAGTTCAGCACGCCGGGGGTGCGGTCGGGGTACAGGGCGCGGAAAACGGCGTGCGCCGTCGTGACGTCTGGGGCCTCTATGGTGATCCAGCCGCCGGAAAACGGGAAACGCTCGTCGGTTCCAAAGGTGTAAAAATACTTTCTCATGTCTTACCTCCTGGCTTTTTTCGTGCCCGCCCCCGGTAGGGGGGCGGGGGTGTTTTTTCAAATCTTGAGGCGATAAAGTTCGTTGTCGCGCTTCCAGTCAAGGAAACGGCCCCATTCCTCTTTGCTCATTTCGACCGGCTTGCCGGTGTTGATGTGTTCAGCGGGTCCAAAAACAATAATTTTCGTGGAAAAAGCGGGGTCGTCGGGCAGCATGGCGATAATCTTTGCGGGGCGGGGGCGGAAAGTGTCGCTTTTGGATTCGTCGGCGTGGATCACGATGTACTTAACTGTCAGCAGTTCATCATAGAAGATTTCCTTTTGCAGGTACTTTTCCTCGTCGTCGGTGTCGGACAGGTCGGCCAGATATTCGGCCATTTCGCCCCATGCCTGCAACCTGGTGGGCGCTTTGTCGCGGTCCCAAAGGTCGTCTACGATCATGTCCATGTCAGAAATGCCGGACGGGGTTTTAGTAACGGAAAAGCTGCTGATGTTGCCGGTGTAGGTGTAAAGGCGTTCCATGTTCTTACCTCCTGGCCTTTGGCCTGTAATGTTCTTTACAAGAACAAAATACCATTGTTAATTGTTATTGTCAATAACAAATGTGATTCTTTAGAACATTTATTGAAGTTGCACAAAAGGCAAGCTAAAATATTGTGGGTGATTGACATGACCGAATTAGGCGAAAAAATCAAAAAAATGCGGTTACGGGCTGGCCTTACGCAAGAGCAGGCGGCGAAAATACTAAACGTCGGCCGATCTACATACACAAAATACGAGTTGGGCGGCATTACCCCCAGCGTTGAAGTGTTGCAAAAAATGGCCGAGGCGTTCAAGGTGCCGATATATGACTTTTTCCAGGACTTCCTGGAGGTCAGCATGTCAGAGGCGGGATATGACGATTTGGACGATCTCGGCAAGGCGATATTTTGGGCGCACAATAGCAGCGCCGACACCCGGAGCTGCCTTATTGATATGGCTGAAACGATAGGGCAGGGGTCAACATGGCGGGAATACATAGAGGGCAACGCCTATTCCCTGGGGATTCTTCCAGCGGATGGGGGCAACGTGTCCGAAATGGACACAAATATATTGCAGGCTTATCACGCTGCCCCGGCAGATGTGCAGGCGGCCATAAGGCGCATACTGGCGCCATTTGAGAAAAAAGAAACCGGCACGGCGGCGTCGTGATCCGTCTGGCGGACTATATGAAAAAATAAAAGGCCCGGCGTATGCCGGGCCTTTGCCGCCGGGGGGTGGACACGTTGGCGGTCAAATATCCATATCAGCAGTATTTACGGGATGAACGGGGAAAGTATATCAAGGTCTACGCCCGGACGGAGGCGGAGTTGGCCGAAAAGGTCAAGGCCCGCCAGGCGGAAATTGACCGCCTTATCATGCTGCAAAAAAATCCGACGGTCCGGGTGGAGGCCCTTGTCTGGATGAAAATGCAGCCGGCCGGGCTGTCCGCGTCCAGGCTGGAGGATTTTGACCTGGCCCTGCGGCGTCACATTCTGCCCCATATCGGGGACCTGCACATAATGGACGTGACGGCCTCCCATATCGCCGCCCTTATGCAGGCGGAGGCCCACATGTCCCGCTCAATGCAGCAGAAAATCGTCTATGTCTTAAAGGGCATTTTTGCCCTGGCGGTGTCCGAGGGCCTGGTGTCCACAAATCCATGCGAAACCTTAAAGGCGGGGGGTAAAACAGTGGAGCAGAAAGACAGCTTGACGCCGGAGCAGCGGGAAAAGCTGATTGACGCCGTCCGGGGGACGCGGGCCTATACCTTTGTCATGGTCGGGCTGTATGCCGGCCTGCGGACGGAGGAGGCCCTGGGGTTGAAATGGGACGCCGTCACGCTGGACGGTGAAACCCCGTGTATCAACGTCCGCCGCAAGCTGCTATGGGAAAAAGGGAAAAAGGAGCCGGTCGTGTACGATGATCTGAAAACAACCGCCGCCCGGCGTATCGTCACGATCCCGGACGCCCTTGTGGAGGCGCTGCGGGCCGAAAAGGACACGGGGGCGTCGGACTTCGTTATCCACGACACCAAAGGCCAGCCTTGCACACAGGCCGCATTTAGGGCTATTTGGAGCCTGGTAGAGCGGCGCCAGCTGGACGAATACCGGCCGAAAAAAAGACGGTCAAAGGCGCGGGAGGTGGACGCCGACGGCAATAAAGCGAATAGGCGGGGGTTCCATACGGGGTGCCCGCATACCCTTGACTTTGCCGTGACGCCCCACACGCTGCGGCGGTCGTATGCTACGGAGCTTATCTTGGGCGGGGCCGATATTGCCACGGCCCAATACCTGCTGGGCCACAAAAAGGGGGAAACGACGTTAAACTGGTACGTCAAAATCATGCAGGGCCGGCCGGCGGACACAATAAAGAAAGTCCGGGCCGCGTTCCCCAGCAGCGGGGGAAATTAGATATTGCCATAGATAACGCCTGCACTTTTTCGGGAAAAATGCAGGCATGGACGGCGGCCGGGACCCGTGACGGCGGGCTTGACGTGCGGGAGGTCACAAGTTCGAGTCTTGTATCGTCCACCACGTTAGAATGGCCCCGAAGATGCTGAATCCTTGCAGGCAAGGCTCCAGACATCGGTCGGGGCCATTCTTCCTTTTTCCCATGAAACCCGCTTCGCTGGGCTTTCATGTGAGCCTTGAAAGAAGGCCCCCGGGGTTTTCTGTTTTGATTGACTTGTATGTTATAATGTGATTATACTAGAAAAAGAACCATCGAGCGGGACGCTGGAAAGGAGTGAAGGGCTATGCCGGAGATAGCACGGTTTTATGGCATCGTGATCAAGATGTTTTTCAAACCAAAGGAGCATGAGCCCAGCCATATACACGCCCTGTATGGGGAATATATGGGAGAATTCAATATCCAGAGCATGGAAATGATCCAGGGCGATCTGCCGCTCAAGGCCCAGGAGCTTGTCCGTGAATGGATGGGAGCCCATCAGGCGGAGCTGCAGGAGATGTGGGAGAGCCAGACCATCCGAAAGCTCCCGCCGCTGTGAGGAGGTGCCGGGTATGATCCAGAGGATATTGAGGCTGGTCCCGCTCCCGGATTTCCAGCTGGCGGCGGCCTTTGACGATGGCCGGAAGGTCCTGTACGACGTTAAGGAAGATATGCAGCTCCCTGAGTATCACCTTCTGGCGGAGGTGCCGGGGCTGTTCCAGCAGGTACAGCTGGACGAGAGCCGCACCTGCGTGTTTTGGAGCGACGAGATAGATCTCCCCAGCCACGCCATATATGAATATGGCCGGCCGGTGGAGAAGCTGCCGGAGCTTGACTGATATAGCAACAGCGGGACAGGGTGACCTGTCCCGCTATTTTCCGTCTATTTCCAATTCAATTATCTCCAAACCTTGGCGCATGGCGTAGAGCATGGTGGCGCGGGTGCCGCCGGGGGAGCCGTTGTAGGCGGCGATCAGGTAGTGGGAGGCGTCCACCATGTACCGGTTGCGGTCCATCATGCAGTCAGGGGTATAGGCCCGGTGCAGGACGGTGAGCGTGTCGCACTCCTCCGCCAGGCGGAAGTAGCGGCTTTTCCAGAAGCCGCTCCACTTTGCCTCCTGGCCCGCGTGGGGCACGGCGGCCTCCAGGGTCACGTCCGGGTGCTCGTCCCGCAGGGCCACCACCGCCTCGCCAAAGTACATGTCCGCGCCGGTGGCCATGCCGCAGATGAAGTGACGGCAGCCGGCCGCGTACAGCGAGGAGAGCACGTCAGCGATAGCCTCTTTCAGTTTCAAACATCTGGGGTCACGCTCGTTATCGCCCCAGGGCAGCTTGTCGGCCCGGTGGCCGGTGAAGCAGCATGTCTTTTCCCGTTCCATGGTCCCATTATTACATAGTCGCGCCTTCATTGCAATCAGATATTTCCAGCGCTATTTTTATACGCCTATGAAAGTTTCGGTGAAAAGTTGGCATAATAGTGCTTGTACAAATTTTAAGTTCAATGGAGGCATACGTGATGAAGACCATCATTTCCACCCTGCTGGCGGCGGTCCTGGTCCTTTCGGCCCTGGCCGGCTGCTCCAGGGATACGGAGGCTGTCAAGGCGTCTCCCACCCCGGCGGCCACCGCCACGGCACAGCCCACGGCCACTCCGGCCCCCAGCCCCGCGCCCACCGACAGGACTGCCGACGGCGTCATCGACGAGGACCATGACGCGGAAGACGGCGTCATTGGCGCCGGCGAGGACGCGGTGGACGACCTGATACAGGGCGGCAAAGACGCCGTGGACGACGTGGCCCAGGCCGGCGAGGATGCCATCGGCCACCTGACCGGCGATAACCCCGAGGCGACGCCCAAGTCCGACAGCGACAAGTGAGAGATGAGCGGTCCGGCCTGCGCCGGGCCGCACTTATTATCCCGCTTTTACACAAAGAATATCAATTTATTCACAATTTACAAAAGTTGTTGACAAGAGAATAAATAATTGGTAAGATTGACTTAAATGTGGGGGTACATAAGCGTTTCGTAACGGAGAAGGGCCCATATCCGCGCTCTTTCTCATCCATGACCCCGGCAAATATCTGAAAAGGAGACTACACCTATGAAGAAATTCCTTGCGATCGTCCTGGCGCTGGCTATGGTCATGAGCCTGGGCGCCGTCGCCTTTGCGGCGGAGGAGCCCGACGTCAGCGGCCTGAAGGTGGGCGTGTTCTGGTATGCCTTCAGCGACGCGTTCCTGTCCACGGTCCGCGCGTCCCTGAACGAGCAGCTGGAGGAGGCCGGCATCGACTATGACGACTTCGACGCCAACAACACCCAGGCCACCCAGCTGGAGCAGGTCCAGACCGCCGTTACCAACGGCTACAACGTGCTGGTGGTGAACCTGGTCACCTCCGGCTCCGCCGACGCCGCCGAGCAGATCCTGCAGGCCGCCGGCGACCTGCCCGTGATCTTCTTCAACCGCGCCGTGGAAGGCGACGGTGAGGAGCACACCGTTCTGGACGCCCACGAAAACATCTCCTTCATCGGCACCGACGCCCCCGAGGCCGGCCACATGCAGGGCCAGATGATCGGCGAGTTCCTGATGGAGAACTATGACGAGGTCGACCTGAACGGCGACGGGGCCATCTCCTACGCCATGTTCATGGGCGACGCTGCCAACGTGGAGGCCATCTACCGCACCCAGTTCGGCGTGGAGGACGCCGACGCCATCCTGACCGAGAACGGCAAGCCCGCGCTGGTCTACTTCAACGAGAGCAACACCGATAAGTATCAGCTTGACCCCAACGGCGCCTGGTCCAGCGCGGCTGCGTTCGACTTCATGAGCACTAACCTGGCTGAGTACAGCGAGGCCAACGGCAACATGATCGAGCTGGTCATCGCCAACAACGACGATATGGCCATCGGCGCCATCTCCGCCCTGCAGGCTGTGGGCTACAACATGGGCGACGGCGAGTGCACCAAGATCCCTGTGTTCGGCGTGGACGCCACCCAGGTGGCCCAGGACGCCATCGCCGCCGATCAGATGACCGGCACCGTCAAGCAGGATAACGTGGGCATGGCCGCCGCCATCACCGGCGTGCTGAAGGGCCTTGCCGGCGAGAGCACCATGGCCGACGCCGTCTCTGCGGTCGCCGAGTCCGACGAGATGTTCTCCGTGGCCGAGGGCTTTGCCAACAAGCTGTTCGTGGCTTACGCTCCCTTCACCGCGTAATTTATTCCAAACGCACATAGTTTCCAGGGGCAGCCGCCTTTCCGGCGGCTGCCCCGTCGGTAATTGTACCGGCATGGCCGCCAGCGCGGCCCAACATCAGCAGCAGGGGAGGAATGAAGGTATGCAGAATGACTGCCTCCTGAAAATGACAGACATCACCAAGACGTTCCCCGGCGTCAAGGCCCTGGACCACGTGTCCCTGGAGCTCCAGGCGGGCACGGTCCACGCCCTCATGGGCGAGAACGGCGCCGGCAAATCCACGCTTATGAAGTGCCTTTTCGGCATTTACAATAAAGACAGCGGCACCATCCTCCTGGAGGGGAAGGAGATCAACTTCAAAAACAGCCGGGAGGCGCTGGACAACGGCGTCGCCATGGTGCACCAGGAGCTGAACCAGGCCCTGAAGCGCACGGTCATGGACAACATCTGGCTGGGCCGCTACCCCAAAAAGGGCATCATGGTGGACGAGAAGAAAATGTATAAGGACACCATGGCCGTATTTAAGGAGCTGGAGATCAACGTTGACCCCCGGCGGGTCATGAGTACCATGCCGGTGAGCCAGCGGCAGATGGTGGAGATCGCCAAGGCCGTCTCCTACAACTCCAAGGTCATCGTCTTCGACGAGCCCACGTCCTCCCTCACCGAGGAGGAGGTGGAGCACCTGTTCCGCATCATCCATATGCTGCGGGACAAGGGCATCGGTATCATCTACATCTCCCACAAGATGGCGGAGATCAAGCGCATCTCCGACTTCATCACCGTCATGCGGGACGGGGCCAACGTGGCGACGAAGCCCGCCGCGGAGCTGGAGGTCAACGACATCATCCGGCTCATGGTGGGCCGGGAGCTTACGAACCAATTCCCGCCCAAGACCAACACCCCGGGCGAGGTGTATTTGAAGGTGCAGGACCTGTCGGGGCAGTACTCCCTGCTGCAGGACGTGTCCTTTGAGGCCCGGCGGGGCGAGGTGCTGGGCCTGGCGGGCCTGGACGGCAGCGGCCGGACGGAGACGCTGGAGAACATCTTCGGCGTGGCGACCCGCAAATCGGGCACTATCACCCTGGACGGTAAGCCCTGCCGGAACCGGAACGCCCGGGAGTCCATCAAAAACGGGTTCTCGCTGCTCACCGAGGAACGCCGGGCCACGGGCATCTTCTCCATTTTGAATGTCCGGGAGAACACCGTCATATCCAGCCTGAAAAAGCACCTGAAATTCGGGTTTTATTTGAGCTCCGCCTCCATGAAGAAGGACACCCAGTGGTCCATCGACTCCATGCGGACCAAGACGCCCTCCCAGGAGACGAAGATACGCTCTCTCTCCGGCGGCAACCAGCAGAAGGTCATCATCGGCCGGTGGCTGCTGACGGACCCGGAGGTGCTGCTGCTGGATGAGCCCACCCGGGGCATCGACGTGGGCGCCAAATACGAGATATACCAGCTCATCCTGGACCTGGCCAACCGGGGCAAGACCGTGCTGATGGTCTCCTCGGAGATGCCGGAACTGCTGGGCATATGCGACCGCATCCTGGTCATGTCCGGCGGCCGGCTGGCCGGCGAGGTGGACGCCGCGACCGCCACCCAGGAGGAGATCATGACGCTGGCCGCGAAATATGTTTGAGGAGGCAGGGAAGATATGACCGGATATTTTAAGAGGAAGGCGGAGGAGTACCGCGCCCTGGACCAGCTGGACAGAAGAAGGTACTGGGTGGACGGGCTTCTGAACAACGCCCTGTACATACTGATGGCCGTGTTCATCATCTTCACCGCCGTGGTGAACAAGAACTTCCTGTCCGCCAGCTCCATCGCCAATGTGGTCATCCTGGCGGCGGCCTCGCTGCCCATGGCTCTGGGCATCGGCGGATGCATCGTGCTGACCGGCACGGACCTGTCCGGCGGGCGTGTGTTCGGCCTGACGGCTGCCATGGCGGCGGCCTTCCTGCAAAACCGCATGGCCACCAAGCTCATCTTTGAGCACCTGCCCAACACCACGGGGGCGTGGATATTCGCGGTGCTGGTGATCGTGATGCTGGCGGGCGCAGTCATAGGCCTGGTGAACGGCTTCTTCGTGGCCAAGTTCAGCCTGCATCCCTTCATCGTCACCCTGGCCACCCAGCTCATCACCTATGGCATCATCCTCATGTTCTTCCAGATCAACGGCAACGGCGGCGGCCCCATCAGCAACGTGGCCCAGGAGTTCAAAAACGTTGTCTCCGGACCGGTCATCCGCATCGCGTCGAAGAACGTGTCCATACCGTGGTACGTGATCTACGCGTTCCTGCTGGTGATCGTCATGTGGTTCGTGTGGAACAAGACCACCTTCGGCAAGAACATGTTCGCCGTGGGTTCCAATGCCGAGGCGGCCCGGGTCTCCGGCGTCAACGTGTTCAAGACCACCGTCATGGTCCACACCTTGGCCGGCGCCCTGTATGGCTTTGCCGGCTTCGTGGAGGCGGCCCGCCTGGGCTCCATCACCGCGGCCACGGGCCTCAATAACGAGTGCGACGCCATCGCGGCCTGCGTCATCGGCGGCGTATCCTTTGTCGGCGGCACCGGCAACATCGGCGGCATCGTGGTGGGCGTGTTCGTGCTGAGGATCATCTTCGTGGCGCTGAATATGCTGGGCATCAACCCCAACCTGCAGTTCATCATCAAGGGCGCCATCATCCTGGCGGCCTGCTCGCTGGATATGCGCAAGTACCTGGTGCGGAAGTGAGCGGGGAGAAAAAGCCGGAGCCGCCCGGGGTGCTGGGAAAGCCCGGCGGGCTTTACGACAGCGTGCACATGACCCGGCGGCAGGCGGACCTTCTGGCCCTGGGCGCCATCGCGCTGCTGGCGGTGGTCCTGGCCCTGGTGCTTCTCTTCGGCCGCGGCGGCTTCACCGTCTCCTTCGACCCCAACGGGGGCACGGACGCGGCACCCTGTCAGGTGCAGTACGGCGAGACTGTGCCCCTGCCGGAGGACCCGTCCCGGGAGGGATATGCCTTCACGGGCTGGTACACCGACGACGGCTGCACCGAGCCCTGGGACCCGATGGGTCCCGTCACCGACAACCTCACCCTCTATGCCGGGTGGGAGAAAACAGCATAGGAAGAGCGGCCCGGTTTTCCGGGCCGCCTTTTTGTGTCACGCTTTCAGAAGTCCGTGCCTTATGAGCACTTCCTCCAGGGCCTTTTTATGGGCCTTGCCCATGGGGATCAGGGGCAGGCGCATCTCGTCGGAGCATAGGCCCATCAGGGCCATGGCCGTCTTCACAGGGATGGGGTTCACCTCGGTGAAGAGCCCCGCGAACAGGTCCATGTACTGCCGGTTGAGCGCCGACGCGGCGGCATAGTCCCCGGCAAGGCACAGCTCGCAGAGCTTCGCCACCACATCCGGGACCAGGTTGGACGCCACGGATATGACGCCGCGGGCTCCCAGGGCCATCATGGCCACCGTGTCGGAGTCGTTGCCGCTGTAGAAGGTGACCCGGTCGCCGCAGAGGGCCACGGTGCGGGCGAATTCCCCGATGCTGCCGGAGGCCTCCTTCACGCCGGCGATGTTGTCATGGCCGGCCAGGATGGCGTATGTCTCCGGCGTCACGCCCACGCCGGTGCGGCTGGGCACGTTGTAGAGAATGACCGGCAGGGCGGAGCGGTCCGCTACGTAGGTGAAGTGCTTGATGAGGCCCGCCTGGGTGGTCTTGTTGTAGTAGGGCGTGACCATCAGAAGGCCGTCCGCCCCGGCGGCCTCCGCCCGCTTGGCCATCTCCAGGGCCCCGGCGGTGTCGTTGGAGCCGATGCCGGCCACGATCTTCATGCGGCCCGCGCTCTTTTCCGCCGCGAACCGGAACAGGTCCTCGTGCTCCCGGGCAGTGAGGGTGGCTCCCTCGCCGGTGGTGCCGCAGACGATGAGGGCGGCGGTGCCGCCGGCGGCCTGCTGCTCAATGAGTTTCTCCAGGGCTGCGTAGTCTATGGCGCCGTCATGCATGGGCGTCACCAGCGCGGTGCCGGAGCCTTCAAATATAGGCGATTTCAAAAAGATTCCCTCCAAAACAGAAGACGCCGCGGGCGATCGGCCTACGGCGTCCTTTGCGTATTTTGTTCGGGAGGTCAGCGGTCCAGCCAGCCCTCGGCGCAGAGAAGTTCCGCCAGCAGCACCGCCCCGCCGGCAGCGCCACGCAGGGTGTTGTGGCTGAGGCAGACGAACTTATAGTCGTACTGGGTGTCGGGACGAAGACGGCCCACGCTCACCGCCATGCCGCCCTCCAGGTTCCGGTCCAGCTTCGTCTGGGGACGGTTGTCCTCAGAAAAATAGTGGATGAACTGCTTGGGGGCGGAGGGGAGGTTCAGCTCCTGGGGCCGGCCGGAGAACTTCTCCCAGCGCTCCAGGATCTGCTCCTCGGTGGGCTTTTTGTCAAAGCTGGCGAATACGGCGGCCATGTGGCCGTTGGAGCAGGGCACCCGCAGGCACTGGGCGGTGACGGACGGGGCGACTGCGGTCTCGATATGGTCGTCCGCGACCTTGCCCCAGAGCTTCATGGGCTCCTGCTCGCTCTTCTCCTCCTCGCCGCCGATGAAGGGTATCACGTTGTCCACCATCTCGGGCCAGGTGTCAAAGGTCTTGCCGGCGCCGGATATGGCCTGGTAGGTGCACACCAGCACCTTGTTGAGGCCGAACTCGTCCTTCAAGGGGTGCAGCGCGGGCACATAGCTCTGCAGGGAGCAGTTGCTCTTCACGGCGATGAAGCCCCGCTTGGTGCCCAGGCGCTTTCTCTGGGCGGGGATGACGGCCAGGTGCTCCGGGTTGATCTCCGGCACCACCATGGGCACGTCGGGCGTCCAGCGGTGGGCGCTGTTGTTGGAGACCACGGGGCACTCCAGCTTCGCGTACCGCTCCTCGAGAGCCTTGATCTCCTCCTTCTTCATATCCACCGCGGAGAACACCATGTCCACTTCCGCGGCGATGGCCTCGGCGTCCTCCACCGCGTTTTTCACCACGATGGTCTTTGCCTTCTCCGGCATGGGCACCTCGATGGCCCAGCGGGAGCCCACCGCCTCGGCATAGGTCTTGCCCGCGCTGCGGGCGCTGGCCGCGATCACGGTCAGCTCAAACCAGGGGTGGTCCGCCAGCAGGGAAACAAAGCGCTGGCCCACCATTCCGGTGCCGCCGATCACGCCGACTTTCAGCTTTTTCATGTCGTTGACCTCCTGAGTCATTGTATGTGTTTTGGGTTTGGATGTGAAAAGTTACATAATTGTTGACATTTTGTAATTTCTTGTATATAGTAGTCTCGATAAGTATAGCATACCACATTTTCCGCGTCAATCGTTTAAAACGGGGAAGGGAGGCAGGAAAATGAAGCTGTCAAAAACGTCATGCCGGGTGCTGGCGGCGGTGCTTCTGATCGCGGCCCTGGCCGGGGTCAGCGTGGGCACGGTGGCCTGGGCGGCCAGCTTCACCGACGTGTCCTCCTCCGCATGGTATTACGACGCGGTGAATTTCGTGACGAGCAAGGGCTTATTCAACGGCACCTCCTCCACCCAGTTTACCCCCAATGGGGTCATGACCCGGGCCATGTTCATCACGGTCCTGGGCCGGTACGCCAAGGTGGACCCGGACACATGGCTGGCCGGGCAGATCACCGGCTCCGGCGTCAATATGCGAAGTGGTCCCACCACCGGCTCCGGCGTCGTCGCCGTTCTCAGCCAGGGCGCCGCGGTGACGCTGGCGGGCCGGACGGGGGACTGGTACAAGGTCCGCCGGGGCAATCAGGAGGGCTATGTGAACGCCGCCTATGTGTCTCCCCGGTACCACGCCTTCTCCGACGTGGACTATGGCCAGTATTACGCCGGCTACGCGGTATGGGCCTACGAGAAGAACATCGTGGAGGGCGTGGGCTCCGCCAATATATTCTCCCCCAACGGGAACGTGACCCGTCAGCAGGTGTGCACGCTTCTGAACAGGTTCGCCTCTTTCATGGGGCTGAAGCTCTCCCAGACCACGGCGGCGGTCACCTTTAAGGACAGCGCCTCCATCAGCTCCTGGGCAAAGGACGGCGTCACCGCCATGCAGCGGGCGGGGGTCATCGAGGGCATGGGCAACGGCAATTTTGAGCCCAACGGCTCCGCCACCCGGGCCCAGTGCGCCACGATGCTCATGCGCTTCGACAAAGCCTGCTCCGGCCAGGCGACCACCCGGCCCTCGCCCACGCCTACCCAGCGGCCCAGCCCCACGCCCCAGCGGCCCACGCCCACTCCCTGGACCGGCACCACCACGCCGGAACCCGGCTTCCCCGCGGACACCCCCGCCACCTTCATCAGCGGCACGGTCCATCCCCGGTACACCATCGTCCGGGTGGGGCTCTATGTGAGCACCAAGAGCTATGATACCTGCCTTTCCGAGGCGAAGTTCTATAACACCAACGGCACCGGCTTTGACTACGGCGTCATGGGCTCGGACCGGCGGTTCATCTGGTCCGGCACGGTGGACGACAGGTCCATATCCGTCACCATCAGCGGCAATACCTTCACCATATGGGACAGCGCCGGCAGGGCGGTATACTCCACCGGCGGGGCCCTGGCCATCCATCCCGCGGGCAGCGGGAAGGGCCTCACCCAGGTGAACGGCCAGGACCGTTACTACGGAGACTTCGAGCTGCGGCCCGCGGCCTATGCCGCCGGGAAGATCACTGTCATCAACTTCGTGGACATCGAGGACTATGTCCGGGGCGTGATACCCTATGAGTTCGGCCCCCACTGGCCCGCCGAGACGCTGAAGGCGGCGGCGGTGGCCTCCCGCAGCCACATTATGAAGACGGACCTGGCGTACTTGAACTACGGCATAGACATCGTGGCCAAGGACGGCACACAGCTCTATCAGGGCCGGAAGAATGGCTGGAGCGAGAGCAGCTTTGCCGACACCGACGCGGCGGTGGACGCCACCGCGGGCCAGTACCTCACCTATGGCGGCGACATCTGCCTGTGCTCCTTCTCCGCCTGCGACGGCGGCCAGACCCTCAGCGCCCAGCAGGTGTTCAACGTCAACTACCCCTATCTCATCTCCAAGCTTGACCCCTACGAGACGGCCATCAAGGGGGAGATCGGAAACTACGACGCCCTGGTCCGGGCCAGCCACCGGGTGGGCCTGAGCCAGTGGGGCGCCTACGCCATGGGCAAGTACTACCACAAGGACTATCTGACCATTCTGGGCTTCTACTACACGGGGACCCATCTGCAATACGGAGCGTAACGATTTGAAGACATCCGACTTTATGTACGACCTGCCCCAGCGGCTCATCGCCCAGACGCCCCTGGAGCGCCGGGACGGGTCCAGGCTCTTGGTGCTGGACAAGATAACGGGCCAGACCGAGCACCGCCACTTTTACGACCTGCCGGAATACCTGCGGCCCGGGGACTGCATGGTCCTGAACGACTCCCGGGTCATCCCCGCCCGGCTCATCGGCGCCCGGCCCACCGGCGGGGCCATCGAGGTGATGCTCTTAAAAGACCTGGGGGACAAGCGCTGGGAGTGCCTGGTCCGCCCGGGGAAGAAGATGCGCCCCGGCCATCAGGTGGTCTTCGGGGACGGAGAGCTCACCGGGGAGGTTGAGTCCGTGTCCGAGGGAGGCAACCGCATCGTCCGGTTCCGGTACGAGGGCATCTTCCTGGAGATACTGGAGCGCCTGGGCCGTATGCCCCTGCCGCCCTATATCAAGGAGCAGCTGGCGGACCCGGAGCGGTACCAGACCGTCTATTCCAAGCACCCCGGCAGCGCCGCCGCCCCCACGGCGGGGCTCCACTTCACGCCGGAGCTGCTGGATAAGATACGGGCTATGGGCGTGGACGTGCGGTTCGTGACGCTCCACGTGGGCCTGGGTACCTTCCGGCCTGTGAAGGCGGAGGACATCGAGGACCACGAGATGCACTCGGAGTTCTGCACCGTCCCGGCGGACACGGCAGAGGCGGTGAACAGGGCCAAGGCCGCGGGCGGCCGCGTCGTGGCCGTGGGCACCACCAGTTGCCGCACCCTGGAGAGCTTTACGGGGGAGGACGGCGTCCTCCGGGCCGACAGCGGCTGGACCAATATCTTCATCTATCCGGGGTATAAGTTCAAGTGCATGGACGCGCTGGTGACCAACTTCCACCTGCCGGGCTCCACGCTGGTGATGCTGGTGTCCGCCCTGGCGGGGCGGGAGAACATCCTTGCTGCCTACGCCGAGGCCGTGGAGCGGGAGTACCGCTTTTTCAGCTTTGGCGACGCCATGTTCATCCACTGACAGTTAGACGGGCATAGGCCCCGTTCGTTACAAAAGGCCGGGAGCGCTCCCGGCCTTTTATTTGACATATGGGGAAAATCTGTTACAATACCCCTTGCGACTAAATTGGAGCGAGGACGCCATGTATAAGCTGCTGAAACAGGACGAGGGACATGCCCGGCGGGGGGAATTCGCCACGCCCCACGGGGTGGTCCAGACCCCGGCCTTTATGAACGTGGGCACCGCGGCCGCCATTAAGGGCGGGCTCTCCGCCAAAGATCTGGAGGACCTGGGCTGCCAGGTGGAGCTTTCCAACACCTACCACCTGCATGTCCGGCCCGGGGACGAGCTCATCCGGGACATGGGGGGCCTGCACAGGTTCATGGGCTGGCACGGGCCCATCCTCACGGACAGCGGCGGGTTTCAGGTCTTCTCCCTGGCGGGCCTGCGGAAGATCACCGAGGAGGGCGTGGCCTTCCAGAGCCATGTGGACGGCCGGCACCTCTTCATCGGCCCGGAGCAAAGCATGCGCATCCAGGCCAATCTGGGCAGCGATATCGCCATGGCCTTCGACGAGTGCGTGAAGATACCCTCGCCCCGGGAGTATTTTGAGCAGTCCTGCGCCCGGACGACCCGGTGGCTGGTGCGGTGCAAAAAGGCCCTGGCGGAGTATAACGCCGCCCCCGGCGCGGTCAATCCCGGGCAGATGCTCTTCGGCATCAACCAGGGGGGCATATATCCCGATCTGCGGGTGGAGCACATGAAGGCCATCGCGGAGCTGGACCTGCCCGGTTACGCCATCGGCGGCCTCGCGGTAGGGGAGACCCACCAGGAAATGTATGACACCATCGAGCTTGTGCAGGAGCACATGCCCGCAGACCGGCCCCGGTACCTCATGGGTGTGGGCACGCCGGGGAACATCATCGAGGGCGTCTGGAGGGGCGTGGACCTGTTCGACTGCGTCATGCCCGCCCGGAACGGCCGCCACGCCCACCTCTTCACCAAGGAGGGCATCATCAACCTGAAAAACGAAAAGTACGCCCGGGACGAAAGCCCCATCGACCCGGCCTGTGGGTGCCCTGTGTGCCGGCGGTACAGCCGGGCCTATGTGCGCCACCTCTTCAAGGCCGGGGAGGCATTGGGCCTGCGGCTCGCGGTGATGCACAATCTCTGGTTTTACAATCACCTCATGGAGGAGATACGCGCCGCCCTGGAGGAGGGGACCTTCGCCGCTTATCGGGCAAAATACGCAAAACTGCTTGACACCCGTATCTGATACACATTATAATAACGGTAATACATTTGGAGGTAATCAGATGAAACTTTCCCGTCTTATCAGGGTCCTGGCCCTTGCTCTTATAGTCGCCGTGGGCGCGCTGGCCGTGTCCGGCTGTGCTCCCGCCGCCGCCACTACCGGCGACGCCGCTACCGCCACCGGCTCCGCCGCAGGCGGTGGACTGAGCATGATCCTCATGATGGTCGTGCTCATCGCCGTGTTCTACTTCTTCATGATCCGCCCGGAGAACAAGCGGAAGAAGAAGGCTCAGGAGATGCGGGACAACCTGTCTGTGGGCGACACCATCACCACCATCGGCGGCATCATCGGCAAGATCGTCGCCGTGCGGGACAACACCATCGTCATTGAGACCAGCGACGACCGGGTGCGCATGCAGCTTACAAAGTGGTCCGTGTCCAGCGTGGGCAAGCAGACCGAGGAAGAGGCCAAGTAAGCCCCGAAAAGACAAATAAATCCATCCCCCCGTGAATAGGCTGTACCAGTCTGATCCATGGGGGGTATTTCTATGTCCTTTTTGAAAAAGAAGTCGCTGCTGTTCTGCATAGGGGCGGGTACCGGCTGCGCGGTCCTGCTTACAGCGCTGCTGCTCCTGCCCTTCGCCTGGGCCATCCGGCGGGAGCTCATCCCGGAGAGCGCCCAGTGGCTGTGCGCCGCCCTGTGCGCCGGGCTGGGCGCGCTCATCCCCGCCGCGGTCATATGCCGCGTCCGGCGGCGGCAGGCCGTGGCCACCGGCGCCGCCATCGGCGGGTGCTGCCTGGCACTGGCGGCCCTGGGCTGCGCGCTGGGCGGGGAGGGATATGCCTTCGGCCCCTGGCTGGGGGCCCTGGGAGCGGCCCTTTTGGCGGGCGGTCTCGCCGGCGCGGTGCTGGCCGTGGGCCGTTCCGGCCATAAACGCCGCCGGTGTTAGGCATTTTTGATAACAAATTGTAAAATTATTAAAAAGTAACAAAAAGTAACACTAACACAAATTATCGTTATTAAATGTTACTAACGGCACAATGTATAGGGTGATATTTTGGGGGATAGGGGAAAATAAATTACAAAACGTAACTTAATTAATAATTTTGTTGACGTAATCGTGGTTAAAAGTTACAAAATTTACATTTTTCTTGAAAAACGCTTGATTACTGTCTGAATTTGTTATATAGTGAGCATACGATAATTATGTCAAATGACATAGAGGAGCGTGGTCACGGTGACAAATTCCGAGTGCCTGTCGAAATATGAGCGGTATCTGGCCGATGAGAAGAAGGCCTCCCGCAATACCCTCAGTTCCTACCTGCGGGACATCCGCCAGTTCGGCGACTATCTGGACGCCAACACGGACGTCGATTATGTTACTGCCGGGGAGGAGGAACTGAACGGCTACATAGACCACCTCCGCACGGCGGGCAAATCGGTCGCCACGGTTTCCCGTAATATAGCGTCGCTCAAAAACTTCTACGTGTGGATGAAACTCCACGGCTATGTGGAGGCCAACCCCACCGGGAAGCTGGTGCCGGACAAGGCCATGCACAAGCTGCCGGAGATCCTCACCGCCGAGGAAGTGGAACTGCTTTTGAGCCAGCCGGAGTGCACCGACCGCAAGGGCTACCGGGACCGGGCCATGCTGGAACTTCTCTACGCCACGGGCATCCGGGTCAGCGAGCTCATAGGCCTTGACGTGACGGACGTGAACCTGTCCGCCGGCATCATCAACTGCCGGGGCCGGGACAAGGTCCGTTCCATCCCCCTGTATCCCAAGGCGGTGAAGGCCCTCAAAGACTACGTGGACTTCATCCGCCCGGAGATGATCGCCTCGCCCAACGAGCGGGCCCTGTTCGTGAATGTGGGCGGGGAGCGCATGAGCCGCCAGGGCTTCTGGAAGATCGTCAAGAGCTACCAGCAGAAGGCGGGCATCGAGAAGGACATCACGCCCCACACCCTGCGCCACAGCTTCGCCACCCACCTTCTGGAAAACGGCGCGGACCTGCACTCCATCCAGGAGATGCTGGGCCACGCGGACATAAGCTCCACTCAGATCTACTCCCAGCTGGTGAAAAAGCAGCTGAAGGACGTGTACAACAAGGCCCATCCCAGGGCGTAAATGAGCATGAAAATGCCCGGACCGCGAGGTCCGGGCGTTTTTTATGACTGTTCAGGCCTCCGGCCGCCCCGTCTTCTGCGGCGGCGGGGCTTTGCCTGCCGGGCGAGAAAGTTCGCTTCCATCTCCCCGTCGGCCTCATAGAGCAGCCGGTTTGCCACCCAGCAGCCCACATCCTCCTGCTTTAAGCGGATGCGGCAAAGATAGGCCCCGTGCTCCGGGCACTTGGCCAGGGACATGTACCGGTGGTCCCCCTGGCTTACCCAGCCGGTCCGGTCCAGCTCCTTTCCGCACACGGGACAGACGGCCTTCGCCTGCTCCGCGGCCTGCCACAGGGCCTCCCGGGTGGGGTAGGCGGGGGAGACGGTGTGCTCGATGGGGTCCGGGCCATTGCCGCCGTTGTCAAGGCTGCCATGGGTCTTGCGTGTGAGCTGGCCGGCCCGCTCCGCGTACCGGGCCAGGCCCTCGGGTAGGTCCAGCCGGGAGCACACCAGGGCGGTATTGTAAGCGTCGCCCAGGGCGTCATGGGCCACCCGGGTCTGCTCGATGCCGAAGTGCTCCATGGCGGTCTCCAGGGATTTCTGGTTGTGGTCGGTGTCCTCCGTCAGGATGTTGTACACCACCTGCAGGTTCACCCACTGGCCCATCCAGTCGATGTCCAGGTCGTGGATGATGCAGTTCTGCTCCATGATGCCGCTGTCGTCATAGCCCCAGGTCATGAAGGTGCACCCGGGCCCGCACCAGGCCAGGAACTGCTCCAGCGCCTGAGGGAAGGGGAGCCCATGGGCCAGGCGGTCGTTGTCGAAGCCGGTGAGCTTCTTGACTTTATAGTGCATCTTTTTGAACCACACGGGGCTCACGTCGCACTGAAACTCCTCGCCGGGGGTGAAGTCGGCGTTCAGCTTCACGGCGCCGATCTGGATGATCTCGCCCCGCAGGTGGATGGGAAGATGATTGAATACGGAGGATTTCGCGCTCATGGCCTGGTTCCATTCCAGGTCGAGGACAATATATGGCATGACGGGTATCCTTCCTGGCGAGAAAACACGCCGGCGGATATTGTAGCATATTTTTGAAAACATGACAATACAATTGCACGAATCTTCCTTATATGCTAAAATAATTCGATGAATCATAAAATAGCATTTTTTGCATTGTTTCAGGCACGAAGCACAATGTTGCTTGCGGTTCGCAGCGGATAAAATAGGAATGACCGGCAAAAATTGAAAGATCCAGGAGGAGCCTGATATGAAGATAGCGGTGCTGTGCGGAGGACTTTCCAACGAGCGGGACGTGTCCCTGTCCGGGGGCGTGGGCATCGCCCGGGCGCTGCGGGGCCAGGGCCACTCGGTGGCGCTGCTGGACCTGTTTCTGGGCTGGACGGAGCCCTTTGAACATATAGAGGACGTATTCACCCGGGAGGACGCGGGCGCGTCCTTTGCCGTTGGGGAGGACGCCCCGGACCTTGCCGCCGTGCGGGCCATGCGCCCCGGCCAGGGGCTGGTGGGCCCCCACGTGCTGGATATCTGCCGGGCGGCGGACATCGCGTTCCTCGCCCTGCACGGCGAGGACGGGGAGAACGGCAAGCTCCAGGCCTATTTCGACATCAGCGGCGTGCGCTACACCGGCAGCGGCTATCTGGGCAGCGCCATCGCCATGGACAAGGACCTTTCAAAGACCGTGCTCCGGGCGGCGGGCGTGCCCGTGGCGGAGTGCGTGGTAGTGGAAAAGGGCAGTGAAAAGGCGGATATAGGCTTTCCCTGCGTGGTGAAGCCCTGCTCCGGCGGCAGCAGCGTGGGCACCACCATCGTGAATGGCCCCGCGGAGTATGACGCCGCCCTGGCCCTGGCCTTCAAGTACGAGGACCGGGTCATGGTGGAGAAGTTCATCAAGGGCCGGGAGCTGACCGTGGGCGTGCTGGACGGAAAGGCTATGCCCGTGACGGAGATCATCCCCAAGTCGGGGTTTTATGACTATAAGAACAAGTACCAGCCCGGCATGACCGACGAGCCCTGTCCCGCCCCCATCACGGCGGACGAGACCGCGGCCATCCAGGCCATGGCGGAGCGGGTATACAAGGCCCTGCGGCTGCAGGCATACGGCCGGGTGGACTTCATCATGGGCGAGGACGGGGTCTTCTACTGCCTGGAGGCCAACACCCTGCCCGGCATGACCCCCACCAGCCTCATCCCCCGGATGGGCCGGGCCATGGGGCTATCCTACGGCGAGCTCTGCGACAGGCTCATCGAGGCCTCTTTGAAAAAATACGGGAGGTAAGCTATGCGCCATCTCACACCATCCGTTATACTGACCGTGACGGGCGGCGCCGCCTCCGGGACGCTCCCGGCGGGGGAGATCACCGCCGTCACCACCGACAGCCGGGCCGTAGTACCCGGCTGTCTGTTCGCCGCCATCCCCGGCGCCCGGGTGGACGGCCACGACTTCATCCCCATAGCGGCCCAAAAGGGCGCGGCATGCGTGCTGTGCAATCATGTCACCGACGCGCCCGTGGCCCATATCGTGGTGCCCGACACCCAGTCGGCCCTGCAGGCCGTTGCGGCTTGGTACCGGCGGCAGTTCGATATTCCCTTTATAGGCGTCACCGGCTCCGTGGGCAAGACCACCGCCAAGGAGATGATCGCGGCGGTGCTGTCCGCGAGGTTTCACACCCTGCGGACCGAGAAGAATTTCAACAACGAGCTGGGCGTACCCTTCACCCTCTTCCGACTGGGGGAGGAGCACGAGGCCGCCGTGGTGGAGATGGGCATCTCCGGCTTCGGGGAGATGACCCGCCTCACAGAGATGGTGCGGCCGGATATCGGTGTCTATACCCTCATCGGCGACGCGCATCTGGAATTTCTGGGCGACCGGCCCGGTGTCCTGCGGGCCAAGGGGGAGATGGTGAAGGGCATGCCCGAAAGCGGCGTCATCATCGCCAACGGGGACGACGAGCTTCTGAAAGCCCATGACTTTGGCCGGCGCACGGTGCTGTTCGGTCTGGGGGAGCACTGCGCTGTCCGGGCCGTGGATGTAAGGCCCGAGGGCACCGGGGCCATGAGCTGCACTATCCTTTCAGGTGGCAGGCGCATCCCCGTGCGCATCCCCGCCTTCGGGGACCACATGGTATACGCCGCCCTGATGGGGGCCGCCGTGGGCCTGGAGCTTGGTCTGACGGAGGAGGAGATCGCCGCGGGCGTGGCGGCCTACGAGACCGTGGGCAGCCGGGGCCGGCTGGTGGACACCGGCAGCATCCTCATCCTGGACGACTGCTACAACGCCAACCCCACCAGCGTGAAGAGCGCCCTGGAGAGCCTTGTGCGCCTGCCGGGCCGGCACGTGGCCATATTGGGCGACATGCGGGAGCTGGGGGAAAAGAGCCCGGAGCTGCACCGTGTGACGGGGGCATACGCCGCCTCCCTCTGCGACGAGGTGGTGGCCTGCGGCCCGGAGTCGGAGCCCATCGCCGCCGGGGCGGGGAGGGATACCCGCTGGTACCCTGCGCTGGAGGAGCTCTTGGAGGCCCTGCCGGGGCATATCCGGCCCGGGGACGCGGTGCTGGTGAAGGCCAGCCGGGCCATGGGTTTCGAGGCCGTGGTGGAGCGGCTGGAAAAGATTGACAAACAATAAACAAAACTCGTAAAATTGCCGAAAAAACACTTCACAAATCGTTCCTTGTGGTATAATATATAAGAAAAGATTTCGTCCATGATAACGGAGTCTTACCGACACAGGACGAGGGGGAAGAATATGTTCAAGATCGTGAGCAAACGGCCCTTGAACGAGTCGGGGCTGGAGATCGAATTCGTGATCGAGGCGCCGCTGGTGGCCAAAAAGGCCAGGCCCGGCCAGTTCATCATCTTCCGGCTGGACGAATACGGCGAGCGCGTCCCCGTGACCATCTCCGCCACGGACCCGGAAAAGGGCACCATTACCATCATGGTGAAGCGGGCGGGGAAGTCCACCCGGATGCTCCATCTGATGGAGGTGGGCGACTGCCTGGCGGATGTGGTCGGCCCCCTGGGCCATCCCACGCCCATGGAGGGCTTAAAGCGGGTGTGCATCGTCGTGGGCGGCGTGGGTACCGCCATCGCCTATCCCGTGGCCAAGGGCATGCGGGACAGGGGCATCGCCGTGGACATGGTGGCCGGGTTCCGCTCGAAGAAGTACGTCATATTGGAGGACGAGCTCCGGGCCTGCTCGGTGAACTTCTATCCCACCACCGACGACGGTACATACGGCGAAAAGGGCTTCAACGTGGATAAGCTACGCAAGCTCCTGGACGGGGGGGAGACCTACGACGAGGTCATATGCTTCGGACCCCTTCGCATGATGAAGATGGTCTGCGACGCCACCCGCCCCTATAAGATCAAGACCATCGCGT
This sequence comes from uncultured Oscillospiraceae bacterium, assembly GCA_947626265.1. Classification (GTDB taxonomy): domain Bacteria; phylum Bacillota; class Clostridia; order Oscillospirales; family Oscillospiraceae; genus CAJOIG01. The sequence continues at coordinate 32,591 of CANQRM010000005.1, read as the reverse complement.
CCCTGGCCCCCATCATGCTGGACGGCACGGGCATGTGCGGCGCCTGCCGGCTGACGGTGGGCGGCGAGACGAAGTTCGCCTGCGTGGACGGGCCGGAGTTCGACGGCCACCAGGTGGACTGGGACGGGGTCATCGCCCGCAGCACCTACTACGAGGCGGAGGAGAAGGAAGCGGCAACGCATATCTGCCGCATCACGGGAGGGGTGAGAGAGCATGGCTAATATGCGCATGGACAAAAACCCCATGCCGGAGCAGGAGCCTCTGGTACGGAACAAGAATTTTGACGAGGTGGCCCTGGGGTATACCCCCGAGATGGCCATGGACGAGGCAAAGCGGTGCCTGCACTGCAAGGAGCCCAAGTGCATGGAGGGCTGCCCCGTGGCCGTACACATCCCTGACTTCATCGCCCTGGTGGCGGAGGGGAAGTTCGACGAGGCCTGCGAGGTCATCACCCAGACAAACGCCCTGCCCGGCATCTGCGGCCGGGTGTGCCCCCAGGAGAACCAGTGCGAGGGCAAGTGCATCCGTGGCATCAAGGGCGAGAGCGTGGGTATTGGCCGGCTTGAGCGGTTCGTGGCGGACTGGCACATGGAGCACGGCCACCAGGACGGGCCCCCGGCCATCCCCGAGGCCAACGGCCATAAGATCGCCATCATCGGCTCCGGTCCGGCGGGCCTCACCTGCGCCAGCGACCTTGCCCGCAAGGGCTATGATGTGACGGTGTTCGAGGCCTTCCACAAGCCCGGCGGCGTGCTGGTCTACGGCATCCCGGAGTTCCGGCTGCCCAAGGCCATCGTGGCAAAGGAGATCAAGAAACTGGAATACTTCGGCGTGAAGATCGTCACCGACGCGGTCATCGGCCGGGCTGAGAGCATAGACGAGCTCTTTGAGCAGGGCTTTGAGGCCGTGTTCGTGGGCTCCGGCGCGGGCCTGCCCCAGTTTCTGCACATCCCCGGGGAGAACCTGCTGGGCGTGTTCTCCGCCAACGAGATACTGACCCGGGTGAATCTCATGAAGGCCTATCTGCCCGAGTACGACACGCCCATCAGGATCGGCAAAAAGGTGGCCGTGGTGGGCGGCGGCAACGTGGCCATGGACGCGGCCCGCAGCGCCAAGCGCCTGGGCGCCGACGAGGTGTATATCATCTACCGCCGGGGCATGGACGAGCTGCCCGCCCGGAAGGAAGAGGTGGAGCACGCCCAGGCGGAGGAGATCACCTTCAAGCTGCTGAATAACCCCGTGGAGATCGTGGGGGACGAGGGCGATCACGTGACGGGGATAAAGGTGGTAAAAATGGAGCTGGGCGAGCCGGACGCCACCGGCCGCCGCCGCCCCGTGGAGGTGCCCGGCAGCGAGTACGTCATCGACGTGGACACGGTCATCATCGCCATCGGCACCAGCCCCAACCCGCTCATCCTCTCCACCACCCCGGGCCTGGAGGCCACGAAGAAGGGCGGCATCGCCGCGGATGACGCCACCGGCGCCACCAGCCGTGCCGGCGTGTTCGCCGGAGGCGACGCGGTGACCGGCGCGGCCACGGTCATCAAGGCCATGGGCGCGGGCAAGACCGCCGCCGCGGGCATCGACCGGTACATCAAGAGCCTATAAGAATACATAGCAACACCGCCGGAGCAGTTCGCTCCGGCGGTGTTTTTGCATATGTTCTCATTCGCCGCTGGCCCCGTAGTTTGCCAGCACCCGGGCGCTGGGGTCGTCCACGTCGCAGCCCTCCCAGGTCTTGTTGGGCATCCAGAAGTCCGCGATCATCCCCGCCTGGCCGGGGTAATACTTCTCGAAAATCTCCCGGTAGAGGAGGCTCTCCTTGGTGAAGGGCCGGGCGAAGTCGTATTTCATGCGCTTCGCCTCAAATTCCTCGTCGGTGTACTTTTCCGCCGCGTATTCTTTGAGGTCGTCCACCATGGAGTGGCCCACCGCGTCGGAGAAGGCCGCCTTTTGCCGCCAGAGGATGGAGTCGGGGAGGATGTGGTCCTTTTCAAAGGCGTGGCGGAGAAGGTACTTGCCCATGTTGTAGGTGTTCACCTTCAGCTTCGGGTCCACGCTCATGACGTATTTTACGAATTCCAGGTCCCCGAAGGGCACACGGGCCTCGATGGAGTTGACGGATATGCACCGGTCCGCCCGGAGCACGTCGTACATGTGAAGCTCGTCGATGCGCTTTTTCGCCTCCTGCTGGAAAGCCTCCGGGGAGGGGGCGAAGTCGGTATACTTGTAGCCGAAGAGCTCGTCGGATATCTCGCCCGTGAGCAGCACCCGCACGTCCGTGCGCTCATGGATGGCCTTGCAGCACAGATACATTCCCATGCTGGCCCGGATGGTGGTGATGTCCCAGGTGCCCAGCATGGCGATGACCTCCTCCAGGCTCGCCAGCACCTGCTCCCGGGTCATGTATACCTCCGTGTGCTCGGCGCCTATGTAGTCCGCCACCTGGCGGGCATATTTGAGGTCGATGGCGTCCGTGTCCATGCCGATGGCGAAGGAGCGGATGTGCTTGCCCAATATGCGGGCGGATATGGCACAGACTAAGCTGCTGTCCAGCCCGCCGGAGAGGAGAAAACCCAGCGGCGCGTCCGCGTCCAGCCGCTTATCCACGGCGAGGATGAGTTTTTCGCGGATATTTCTGCACACCGTCTCCACATCGTCGGGCAGATAGGTGTCTACCGTGGTCAGGTCCGCGTAGCGGACAAATTTGCCGCCGGCGTAGTAGTGGCCGGGCGGGAAGGGGAGGACCTCCTCACACAGGCCCACCAGGTTCTTCGCCTCGCTGGCGAAGGCCATGGACCCGTCGGCGAGATAGCCGTAATAGAGCGGCCGGATGCCGATGGGGTCCCGGGCGGCGATGAGCTCGTCCCGCTTGCTGTCGTAGATGAGCATGGCGAATTCCGCATCCAGCATCTTGAACATGTCCAGGCCGTATTTATGATACAGCGGCAGGATGATCTCGCAGTCCGACTCGCTGATAAAGTCGTATTCCTTGGCAAGCTCCGCCTTCAAAGGCCGGAACAGATACAGCTCCCCGTTGCACACCGCCATGTCCCCGTCCAGGTGGAACGGCTGCATCCCCTCGGGGTGCAGGCCCATGATGGCCAGGCGGTGGAAGCACAGCCACCCGGAGCCCGCCTGCTCCACGCGGCTCATATCCGGCCCCCGGGAGTGAGTCTTCTCAAAGAAGGGTTCCAGTTCCTCCCGGGAGAGGGTCCGTTTCGTAAATCCCATGATCGCGCACATGATGCTCTCTCCTTGTCCAAAACAAAAAAAGAGCAAAGCCGTCCAAAAAGAACGTCTTTGCTCTTGCTGAGGGCCATTATAAGGGAAACTTCTGATTTTGTCAAGTATTATTTATTGGCGTTCTCCGCCTGTTCCTTTGCCGCCTCCAAGTGAAGCTCGCGGAAATACTTGCGGTAGTTCTCCCGGAACATGCGCCGGTAGGCCTCGTTGTCGGAGTGGTGCAGGTCGTGGATGTACCGGTGCTCCTGGCCGGTGATGGAGGCGTCGGCCCGGCTGAGCATGTACACCGCCAGGTCCGAGCACTGGTCGGACACGCGCTCCAGGTTCTGGAGGATGTTCTGATACTGGATGCCGTTGACCACGTCGCACACGCCGTGGGTCATCCGGTTCACATGGCGGGCCTTCATGACCTCGATGATGTCGTCGATGACCTCCTCCAGGGGTTCCACCGCCCGGGCCCGCTGCAGGTCGTTGGACTTGAAGGCCTCCACCGTGAGGGTGAGGATGTCCTTGACCACGGAGATGGTGCCGGTGAGGTCGGTCTGGGCCTCCTTGGAAAGGGGCGTGCCGGTCTCCCGGAGGTGCTGGGTGTCGTGCTGGATGTTCTGGGCCAGGTCGCCCATGCGCTCGAAGCAGGTGAGGGCTTTGATCTGGAAGTTCTGGTCCCGGTTGTCGGCGGTACGGGTGACATAGGGGGAGAGGCTGATGATGAACTGGTTGGTGGCGTCCGCCATCCGGTCCAGCAGGGCCTCCCGCTGGTTTACCCGCTCCGCCAGCTTCTCGTCGTAATCGAATATCTGCTTGGTGGCGTTGTCGTAGTTCTCCAGGGCCACGGAGGCCATGTGGCCGATGAGGTGGCCGGACTGGTCCAGGGCGATGCGGGGGTTGGTGACAAGGTGGCTGTCCAGTTCCCGCAGGTTCTCCGCGATGTCCTGGTCCTCGCTGTCCATGGGCTTGTCCGGTATCATCTTCTCGGCGAGATTGGCAAACACCCCGGACAGGGGCAGCAGCAGCACCGCGGGGATGAGCCGGAACAGGCCGTGGACGTTGGCCACGCCGCCGGAGTCCAGCGTGGCGTACCAGAGACCGTCGCCTATGACCCCCATGCTCCGGCAGATGGCCAAGGCCCCGGCGATCAATAGCGCCGCGCAGATGTTGTACATCACGTGGACGGTGACGGTGCGTATCTGTTCGGGCTTGGCGCCGATGCGGCAGACCAGGAAGGTGGTCAGGCAGTCGCCGATATTCACGCCGATGATCACCGCAAACACGCCGCAGAAGCGCACGCCCACGGAGCTTGCGAAGGACTGGAGGATGCCGATGACGGCGGAGGAGCTCTGGATGACGCCGGTGACCGCCGTGCCGGCCAGGAAGCCCAGGATATAGTTGTCCTCAAAGGCGGTGAGAAGGCCGCTCAGGCCGCTTCCAAAGGCGCTGACCGCGTCGCTCATAAAGATGAGGCCCATGAACAGGATGCCGAAGCCCATGGCGATGGTGCCCACGTTCTGCATGGAGCTGCGCTTCACGAACATGATGAGCACGATGCCGATAATCAGGGCGATGGGGGCCAGGTTCTCGGCGTTGAAGAGGTAGAGGATGCTGGTGGAGCCCGCCTGCACGTCCATGAGGCGGATGATCTGGGCGGTGATGGCGGTGCCCACGTTGGCGCCCAGCACGATGCCGATGGACTGGCGGAAGGTGAGGAAGCCCGCGCCCACCAGACCCACCGTCAGCACGATGGTGGCGGTGGAGCTCTGGATCATGCAGGTGACCAGCATGCCCAGCAGAAAGCCCAGGGCCGGGCGGCTGGTGACCTTGGCCAGGGCCGCCTTCATGGCGCTGCCGGAGCAGCTCTTGAGCCCGTCGCCCATGATGCGCATGCCGTACAGGAACATGGCCAGGCCGCCCAGCATGGCGATCAGTTTATAAAACAGGTCCATATCGTGCCTTTCTGTCAACTCTATTGGATGCTATCAAAGACTGCGCTTATTCCCTCAAATATATACTACACTACCAGCCTGGACCAAACAAGTTAAAATTGGTGTCATTTCTGAAAACGGCGGTGCGCGGCCAGGGGGGAAGAAGGTAAATTTTACTCTCGCTTTTTGTAAAATATTCGGAAAAACCGGCATTTTATCGTTGCTTTTCTTGTGGATATGTGATATTTTTAGCACAGACCCAAGCGGTACTACAATGCTGAAAGGACGAACGCATCATGAAGAAACTGATCGCTCTGCTGATGGCCCTCGTAATGGTCGTGGCCCTGGGCTCCACCGCCTTTGCCGCGGATAAGTGGGCTCCCGACGGCCCCGTGCACATCATCGTGGCCTATGACGCCGGCAACGGCACCGACATCACCGCCCGTCTGCTGGCCCAGTACGCCGAGAAGTACATCGGCCAGACCCTGGTCATCGACAACGTCCCCGGCGGCTCCGGCTCCATCGGCTGGTCCCAGCTGGCTGACGCCGAGCCCGACGGCCTGACCATCGGCTTTGTCAACCTGCCCAACTTCAACAGCTCCATCGTCAACGAGATGGGCACCTACACCACCGACAGCTTCGCCGCCATCTGCAACCACGTGACCGAGACTTCTCTGGTCATCGTCCGCGCCGATGACGACCGCTTCGAGACCCTGGACGACCTGGTCGCCTACGGCAAGGAGCACTCCGAGGACGGCGACAAGGATATGCTGAAGGCCTCCACCAACGGTCCCCAGGCCTCCAACCACATCGGCGCGCAGGCCTTTGCCGTGTCCGCCGGCTTCAAGTATATCGACATCCCCCAGGGCGGCACCGCCGATGAGCTTTTGAGCCTCCGCGGCAAAGAGGCCGACTTCTGCGTGGCCAAGGTGGCCGACATCGCCGGCCAGGACGCCGACCTGAAGATCCTGGGCGCCTTCGCCGCTGAGCCCGTGCCCGAGTATCCCGACGTGCCCACCCTGGGCAGCCTGGGCTACTATGAGGACTGGCTGGGCTCCTCCCGCTGCATCTGCGCTCCCGCGGGTGTCAGCGAGGACGTGATCGCCTTCTATGAGGAGGCCTTCAAGAAGGCCATGGAGGACGAGGAGTATCTGGCCGCCGCGGCCGACGCCGGCGTCGCCACCGACTATCAGGACGCCGAGGCTACCGCCGCCCTCATCGAGCAGCAGCAGGAGTTCACCGAGAGCCTGAGCGAGAACTTCTGGTTCGAGTAATTTTTATCCCCCGCGTCATTTGAACTGAAACGTAACGGAAAAGGGCGGGGTGACCTGCCCTTTTCCCCCATTCCGACCGCAGAGGAGGGATAGAGCGTGAAAATGAAAAAGACGGACATCGGCGTGGTGGTATTCATGTACGCCGTGTGCGCCTACTGGTATTACGGCACGACCCAGCTGAAGGAGTCCAGCCGGACTTACCCCTACTTCACCGTGGCGTTGCTGTTTGGCCTGACCACCCTGTACCTTTTGCAGATGCTGGTGGCGGCGAAAAAGCACGGTGTGGAGAGCGGCGTGAGCGAGGTGTTCAAGGACTTCCAGCCCGCCCAGTTTTTCGTGTGCCTGGCCTGCGTCATCGTGTACGTGGTGCTGGTGAGCACGGTGGGCTTTTTCGTGTCCACGGTGGTGTTCATGGTGGCGGTGATGCTGTACCTGAAGGTGCCGGTGCTGCACATGAGCATCGCGGTGGTGGTGCTGACCGTGCTCATATACTTCGCCTTCGTCCGGTTCCTGGGCGTGAAGCTGCCCACCGGTATTCTGATATAAGGAGGGGCGGGAACAATGCTTGATACTTTATCCCTGATGGGCGCGGGCTTTATCAACGCCCTCACTCCCATCAACCTTCTTATGATGATCGGCGGCGTGGCCATGGGCATCGTCATCGGCTGCATGCCCGGCCTGTCCGCGGCCATGGGCGTGGCGCTGATGCTGCCCATGACCTTCACCATGGAGCCGGAGACGGGCCTCATCGTCCTGGGCGCCATCTACTGCGGCGCCATCTTCGGCGGCTCCATCTCCGCCATCCTCATCCACACCCCCGGCACGCCGGCCTCCGCGGCCACGGCCATCGAGGGCTACCAGATGACCTTGAAGGGCCAGGCGGGCAAGGCGCTGTTCACCGCCTGCTGGAGCTCCTTCTGGGGCGGGCTTTTGAGCTGCATCTCCCTCTACTTCTTCGCGCCCCTGCTGGCCCAGCTGGCGCTGAAATTCATGAGCGCGGAGTATTTCTGGCTATCCATCTTCGGCCTCACCATCATCGCGGGCGTGTCCAGCAAGAGCCTTATAAAGGGCCTCATGTCCGGCGCCTTCGGCCTGATGCTTTCCACCATCGGTCTGGACCCCATCACCGGCGTGAAGCGGTTCATGTTCGGCCAGTCCTTCCTGGCGGAGGGCGTGAACACCACCTGTGCGCTCATCGGCCTGTTCTCCATGAGCCAGGTGTTCATTCTGGCGGAGAAGAAGATCGTCAAGCGGGCCAAGGCGTCCAAGGTCACCGACAAGATGAGCCTGTCCAAGAAGGAGATACGCTTGCTCTGGCCCACCATCATCCGCTCCTGGATCATCGGCAACCTGACCGGCATCCTGCCCGGCGCGGGCGCCTCCATCGCCTGCTTCGTGGGCTACAATACCGCCAAACAGTTTTCCCGGCACAAGGAAGATTTCGGCCACGGCGCCATTGAGGGCGTGGCGGGCTCCGAGGCGGCCAACAACGCCGTCACCGGCGGCTCCCTGATACCGACCCTGACCCTGGGCATCCCCGGCGAGAGCGTGACGGCGGTGCTCATGGGCGGGCTCATCATCCAGGGCCTGACCCCCGGCCCGGAGCTGTTCACGAAGTACGCCCCCATGACATATACTTTCTTCGCGGGGTTCGTGCTGGTGCAGTTCTTTATGCTGGCTGTGGGCCTCATAGGCTGCAAGGGCTTCGCCAACATCGCGCGGCTCAGTGACGCCATCCTCATTCCCTGCGTGACGGTGCTCTGCGTGGTGGGCTCCTATGCCATCCACAAGAACATCCTGGACGTGGTGGTCATGCTCATCTTCGGCGTCATCGGCTACGCCATGCGGAAGTTCGACCTGAATACCGCCGCGGTGGTGCTGGCGCTGATACTGGGGCCCATCGGCGAGAAGGGCCTTCGAAACGCCCTGCGGGTATCCCAGGGCAGCATCAGCGTGCTTTTCTCCAGCGTGGTGGACTGGGTGCTCATCGCGCTCTGCATCGTGGGCGTTTTGAGCCCCTTCTTCATGAACAAGATGGAGAAGAAGAGCCAGGCCCTGGCGGACGAGAACGATTCTGAGGCCGGGACCGGGGACGCGCCGGTGTCGGACTGAGACATACCTATAGACCAATAGACATGACGAAGGGCGTGCCTGGCACGCCCTTCTGACCATTGTAAAAAGCGGGGAAGAAAGGGGAGAGGCATATGCTCCACGCGCTGGACGGCCTGCGGGAGCTGACCGTTGCGTCGATGCTCCTGCGGATGCTGCTCGCCATGATGTGCGGCGGGCTCATCGGCATCGAGCGGGCCCGGCGCCACCGGGCGGCGGGGTTCCGCACCTATATGCTGGTGTGCCTGGGCTCGGCATTGACCATCCTGCTGGGCCAGTATCTCTATCATCTCGCCACCCACGAGTGGGCGGCGGAGGCGGCGGCCGTGGGCTTTCGCACCGACATCACCCGCATCGGCTCCAAGGTGGTCAATGGCATCGGCTTTCTGGGCGCGGGGGTCATCCTCGTCACCGGCCACCAGGAGGTGAAGGGCCTGACCACGGCGGCGGGCCTTTGGGCCACGGCCTGCGTGGGCCTGGCCGTGGGGGCGGGGTTTTATGAGTGCGTGATCGTGGCGTTTGCGCTCATCTTCCTCAGCATGCACCTGCTGCGGCGGGTGGAGACGATGCTCATGGAGCGGGGGCGGAACCTGAACCTCTACGTGGAGGTCCAGAGCCTGGAGAACTTCAGCGACGTGCTGGCCTGCATCCGGGCCCAGGGCGTGCACATCCACGCGGTGGATATCGACCGGGGCCGGAACGGGGGCAATCCCAACGCCATCGTGTACCTGCGCCTCAACCGGGGACAGCACCACACCCAGATCATGACGGCCCTCTCCGAGCTGGAGAGCGTGTCCGCCGTGGAGATATGAGGAGGGGGGAGAGACATGCTGCATATATTTGACGGCCTGCGGGAGGTCACCATGGCCTCCGTGACCCTGCGGCTGGTGCTGGCGGTGCTCTGCGGCGGCTGCATCGGCCTGGAGCGGGAGTATAAGCGCCGGGCGGCGGGCTTCCGCACCCACATCCTCATCTGCCTTGGTGCCGCGGTGACCATGCTCACGGGGGAGTATCTTTACCGGGTCATGCAGCTCAACACCGACATCACCCGCATGGGCGCCCAGGTGGTGGCCGGCGTGGGCTTTATAGGCGCGGGCTGCATCATGGTCACCCGCCGGCAGCGGATACGGGGCCTCACCACCGCGGCGGGCCTCTGGGTGGCGGCGGTCATCGGCCTGTGCCTGGGCGCGGGCTACTATGAGGCGGGCGTGGCCGGGACCATCCTGGTGCTGGCGGCGGAGTCCATATTCTCCAGGCTGGAGCACTGGATGCTGGAAAACTCGGAAGAATTGAAGCTGCTGCTGGAATATGAGGGCCGCGACGCTCTGGAGAATGTGCTGGCCCTGTTCGCCCGGAAGGGCGTGCGGGTACGGAATATGGTGGTCACCCGGTCCCAGGACGGGGAAAAGAAGAGCTCCAGCGTGGTGTTCACCCTGCAGCTGGACCAGCACAATAAGGCCGACGCCGTGACGGCGGAGGTGGGTCAGGTGCCCGGCGTGGCCAGCGTGGTGGAGACCATGTGAGCTTGCGCGGCACGTGAGGGCTGTGGTATACTGCGGAGGAAAGAGAGGCGGGAAGCATGGAAAAGGGAAAACTCATCGTCATCGAGGGCGTGGACGGCAGCGGCAAGGCCACCCAGGCCAGGCTGCTCTATGAGGCGCTGCTGGCCCGGGGGGAGAGGGCCATGAAGGTGTCCTTCCCAGACTATGACAGCGATTCCTCCGCCCTGGTGAAGATGTACCTGGCCGGGCAGTTCGGCAGCCAGCCCGGGGACGTGAACGCCTACGCCGCCTCCAGCTTCTACGCCGTGGACCGGTACGCCAGCTATAAAAAAGACTGGCAGGGATTCTACCTCTCCGGCGGCGTGGTGGTGGCGGACCGGTACACCACCTCCAACGCGGTGCACCAGTGCTCCAAGCTGCCGGAGGACCAGTGGCCGGCGTTTTTGGACTGGCTGTTCCACTATGAATATGACCTTCTGGGCATCCCCGCCCCGGACAAGGTGCTGTTTCTCCAGACCGAGGCCGCCATAACGGAGGGGCTGCTTTTAAAGCGCTACCACGGCGACGCCAGCCGGGAGGATATCCACGAGGCCGACCGGGCCTACATGGCCCGCTCCCGCGCCGCCGCGGCCTACTGTGCCCAGCGCCTCGGCTGGACCACGGTGCAATGCACAAGGGATGGTGCTATGCGCACGGTGGAGGATATACATCAGGAGATCATGGGGCTGATATAAGGGAGAAAACTAAAATAAGGCACGGCGCTGAATGCGCCGTGCTGTTATTTTAGTTTGAAGTGTTCTGCCAAGGCGGAGAGGACTTCCTCTCTTGTGTCCCCGTCGCCGGCGGGGCGGACAATGGTGAAGAAGCCGCTGTTTTGAAGGGCGGCGTACCGTTCCGGGCTGTTGACCCGGGCAATGCAGGCCTTGAAGTTTTCCGACGCGGCCTCCGGGTCGGGGCAGGAGCGTATCACGGAGAGAAGGAATTGCTTGTCCGGGTCGTCCCGGTCAAAGAAGCGGTCCACGGACAGAGTCTGCGGGGACAGCATGACGGCCACATGGTCATAGTCCGATATCTGCCACAGCACGTCGCAGGGGATATTTGTATCCACGATGACCTTTCTGCCGCCGGACAGGCGTATGAGCTCCGCGACCTCGAATCCCGCAAGCTCCCGCTGGTTTCCGTCTACCCAGGCCTCGTATTCCTCCGGCGTCCGGCTCACGAAATGCTGCCAGGAGGGCATGGTGTGGCGATAGCAGAGATTGGGCTGCCGGTCCGGCTCGGCGATGGACAGTATGGTGTCCAGGTTGTAATTCTCCCCGCAATGGACCATGCCGTAGCGCTGGGCCAGCATGGCGCACATGGTGGACTTCCCCGCATAGGCGGTGCCGTTGATGAAATAGCAGTTTCTAAGATAGTACCTTATAATGTTGTTCTCTATCTGCACAGGAAGCCCTCCCCTGAATTTGCTTGGGCCCATTTTACCGGCCGCAGTCGTTCCCGTCAAGGCTCGGCGGCTATTGGTTTTTCGTTCTTGACAGGAGTGGGATATCCAAGTTATACTGGCTGTACTTATGAATGGAAAGGAGGGCGCATGATGCCTGGCTATGGGTACATCATCTTCACCAGCAGCGGCCTGATCGCCTATGATCGGCGCCGTCAGGGGATCACTGCGCCCATTTTCAGGTCATAAGGGCAGACCGTTCTCTATTGCAGTGATCCCAAAGACTCGTTCCACCGGCGGTGGAAGGGGTCTTTTTTGTGCCCAAATCCAGATCAGGAGTCACTGCAATGGACAAAAAACTGCACCGCAATGTAGCGGTGAGCTATCTTTTTCGCTTTCTTTCCTCCCTTGCTCTCGGGGATGGGATATGGGTGATGTATCTGCTCCGGAAAGGATTGACGCTGTGGCAGATCGGGCTTTTGGAGGGTATATTTCACGGGGCGGGACTGGCGGCCGAAGTGCCATCCGGGGCGCTGGCGGACCTGTTCGGCCGGAAAAGCGCCATGCTGGCCAGCCGGGTCCTGGCCGTTGTCTCCACGCTGGTGACCATATACGCCGACAGCATGGGGCTCCTGGCCGCGGCGTTCGTGCTCAACGCGTGGAGCTATAACCTGCTGTCCGGCTCGGACGAGGCGCTTTTATATGACAGCTTTCTGCGTCTGGGCCGGGAAGGGCAGTACTTTCACGCCGCCGGCCGCATGGGTCTCGCGGCGGAGATCGCCCAGGCCGTCGGCGTGCTGGCGGGCGGGATACTGGCAAGACGGTCTTTCGCGCTGTGCTATCTTGTCAGCGCGGGCATAGAGGCCGCCGCCTTCTTCGTGGGCGTTTTCCTGACGGAACCTCACAGCCCGGCTGCCGGCGATCGTGTCACAGTCCGGGTCCACTTTGCCGCCAGCTTCGCCCTGCTGAAGGACAGACCTCTGCGGCGCATGCTGCTGCGCTGCGGTGTGGTGTTCGCCGGCTACACCACGGCCTTTTTCTACGCCCAGCGGCTCTATCAAGACCGGGGCTTCGACACGCTGGGCGTGAGCATGATACTTCTGTGCATGGGCCTTGCCGCCAGCGTGGGCGCTCTCTTGAGCCGGTGGGCGGCCGGGAGGCTCGGAAAACATGCCGCATACGTTGAGGGCGCCGCTCTGGCTGTGGGATTGGCGCTCATGGCCGCCGGCCCTGTCTGGGAATCCGTGGCGGGCTTCGGCCTGGCCAGCTTTGCCAATGCTCTGCTGGGCCCGCTCCACTCGGCGGCGCTGAACCGCCGCATCCCATCCGACCGACGGGCGACCCTCATCTCCGTGAGCAGCATGTGTTTTTCCGCCTGCATGATCGTCCTGTTCCCGCTGACCGGCGCACTGGCCGTCCGGCTGGGGCTGAGGCGGGTCCTTTTTCTGCTGGGCGCGCTTCTTTTCGCTTATGTTCCTATGACGCCGCGGCTGGAAACGGAAAAGGAGTTATGACCTGACCACTTGTCAGGGCATACAAAAGTCCCGCGATCCCTGAAGATGGGGTCGCAGGACTTTGCCCCCAGGGCTCCCACGGAAGCCCAACGAAGTGGGTTCCGTGGGAGATATGATGTAAAGGGTGAGATTGACCTCACCTAATACATCATAGCTGGACGGCTCATTTGTGGCGAATGTAAGTGCAGCTATGGGAAAGGAGCGAAACACGCGATCCCCGGAAGCTGCAAACACTATCGCTATGAAAGGAGCCAACTATGGAATCATTACTTGAACGTATGGGTGTCACCTACCATTGGGAGGGCGATGTCCGTATCCCCGACTTGGTCCTGTCAGACACCACTGACTATCATGTAGGCAAATATGGACGCATGCGCCACCGCTACCTAAAGGAACACCGCAAAGTGCTGTTTACCATCATGCTTACCAACGAGACCCTTGCCAAGCACGTCGCGGACATCGACGCCGCCTGCCGCGAACGGCTGGAGGTCCTGATCCCCGTCATGGCCAAACAGGAGGGCGTCACAGAGCAGCTCAAAGCGGCAGACCAGATGGAATGGGTCCGCAGAATGAACAGCATCAAGGACCGCGCGGAGGAGATCGTCCTTCAGGAACTGGTCTACGACTGACAAACAGTATAACCCGAACCCCCGCCTTTGGCAAGGAGCCAAGGGCGGGGGGTATCATCCATTTGAGCTGTTCTGGTGTCGTTCAGTTCGGATAAGTGTTTCGAGGTCGGGTACATTCTCCCTGAAATCGAGCATTATTGGATTGCAAGGCTTCCGAGGTAATTTTAAGTACACAATATCATAGTCACCATATCTATAATTGAGAAAAGATTTAACGGAATAAAGTTCATTCAACGCCCAAGACCTAGTTTTGGTAATATCGCATACATTCAAGAATGAAAATGGAGGATACGCCCATTCACTCCCAACAAAGCGTTCTCCCGATATGCTCATGACGCCAGAAATACCACTGTGCTTTATTATTGGGCGAGTTTGCATATACATTCGGATGTCAATTTCCTTTGGAAAGCGTCGTTCTTCAGGGTTTAAGATAAATTCTCTGATCGATGGGTTTTGTTGGCACCAAGATGGTCCATTTACACTTGCAAAACACGATACGATTTGTTTTAAGACCCGTAATGGATAAATACGATATGGAACACGAAGAACCCCTTGGGCGTTCCCATGATAATATCGCATCCCTTGACGAGCAAACTCCGCATATGCCGTACCGTACCATGTGCCAGTCAGGTTATTACAAGATTCGCATAACGTATATCCTCCGGCACCTTACTGATACTGTGTATACTTGCTATTGTTCTGAAGTATATAACCATAAAAGTCGTATAACTTTAAGCTAAAGTGATTAAAAGCGGATTCTGGAGGAATATGCTCATATGTAAGCTCGGCAGTTCGTCCGCAAATACAGCAGGTGCCTATTATTTTCTTCTTTCGCGCCATTATTCTCGTCCTCAAAAGTCATTTGTTTGTATATCCACAAGTCAATCGCCCTCTTTTTGTTTCCCCTTCGCCCGGCTCTTATAGACGTTATACTGATTCTTGCATTTCAGACTGCAAAAGACGGCGCTGGGACGGCTGGCGATAAAGGGGCTCATGCACTGCTTGCACAGGCGGAGCGGCTCTTTATCATCCGTCAGCATGAAGCTGAACATCATCTGGATGCCTAGCAGCAATGAGTTGAAATCCCATACAATGGTCGGCTTATCGTGCAATTCAATGTGGTATGTCGGCACATTCCCTCCGAAAGCCGCCATGCTCTGACGCATACGGATCTGTGACTCATCGTCGAGCATATCATGCTCATGATAGAAAAAGAAACTGGTGCAGGCTGTAAACGCCCAATCAACAAATTGTTGTCTCAGCCATTCATACGGCTCTGAATAGTAACGGTGAAAACACATTTGGACTGCCATCGGCCTATCGCCCATAGTCATCACCAAGGCTATCATAGTGTTATCGCCCTCAACGCTCCAACTGACATTCGGGCCGCGATGGATGATGTCCAGTTTTTCAAAGGGATAGAAATGATCCAGATACTCCAATGACGCCATCTCCCCACCCCGGAGAAAATGGTTCGTCGGGAAATAAACCGTTTCGTAATCCATGAATTTCGGCGTTGTCGGCAAGGCAGTCATAAACCCCAGCAAGCCATATCTCTTTGCGAACTGAAGGATGGCATCTTGGATTTGTGTATCCGGCTTATGGCTCAAACCCATCCGTCCGATGCGGACAGCCTCCAAAACGAGCTGGTCCCTCTCGGTCAGCGGGTCATATATATCTGGCATAGCCTTGGGCTTCGGGCGCAGATATAATTGTCCGTCTTTCGCCTTCTTCCATTCATAGTCGGAATAGCGGACCCATGTGGAGTTTGTGTGCTTAAACAGGTCTTTCATAGCGGCACCTTTGGTTTTTGTAATCTATAAGTTCAAAAACGTATTACCATTATACTAATCCATCATGCTTTCGTCAAGCAGTCCCTCCAGGAAATGTCGCTCCTCCAGCGTCAGCGGCTCCCCATCGGCTGCCCGTTGTTTCAGGATGGGGATGAGCTTTTTGTCTATGCTCTTGATGATCGTCATATAGACCTTGCGGATATTTCTGTCGGTCTGCCCCCGGATCTGCCCGATCAGTTTGGTGCTGAATTGGCACACATCATGAAGAAACAGCACCTCTTTCTGCGTATCTTTCAACCCAGCCAGGATCGTGGATATGTATTCCTCCGTCACCAGCTCGGACACTTCAAAGGGACAGTAGAAGATGGCGTCCAGAAAATCCCCCTTCCGTATCTGCCGCGTAAGCACACCGCTTAAAGCGCGGGGAACGTATACGCCATTTCGTGATGCACCGTAATCCAGCGGCACATCGTCACCGCTGCGGGATATTTCATAGTAACGCTCCCGGCGTTCCCGGTTCCTGTCCAGTCTGTCCCACCATTCGATGATCTGCTGAAACTGTGCCGGGGTCCGGGCAGCGTCCTCCAGACGCACCAGGGCCTCCCGCTCCAGTTCCCTCTTCAGTTTCTTCTTTTCAGGCTGTTCATCTGCCGCTGCTTTGGTTTTGCGCGCCTGTTCGTCCCATTCGATCTGTAATTCCAGGCTGGCCCGCCGTTCTTCGGCAAGCTCCCGTTCTCTCCGTTCCCTGGAGGCCGCCGCAGCATCGCGTACATTGTATTGATACTGCCTGCTGACCACATGGATAGCCGCTATCTCTTTTTTGAACAAGCCAATATCCCGCTTATTACGCACCTGCCCGCTTCCTCCCTTCATATTTTTTTAAATTTCTTTTTAAAACAGTTCCGCAAACGTACCCTCAGTTCTCCTTTTAGTGTAGGGGAGTAATCCAACTTTCCAGATTTGGATTACAATATTCCCCTGCCGAGGAGGGCGGAGACATTCACACATCAAGACAGAAAGCCGTTGTCGCCGCGCCATGTGCCAAATGGGTTACATGGCGCGGAACCATTTTACACGTTTTGAACGTGAGAATCAATCGTTAAGGAGGAGTATGTATTGAGCAAAGAACTGACCTGCAGGACCTATAACCCCATCACCCGGCGCATCGGCAACACCACCTTTAAGGTAAAGGTGCATTTCAGCAGTGATGCCACGGAGACCATGGAGGACAAAATTTTGCGCCTGATCCGCAATGAAGCTGACACAAATGAGCCAAAGTGTGGTACAACAGACGCTGCGCGCTGTTGTACCAGAAAGATACCAGTCGCGCTCCCGCTTGCGCGAAACCGCGCGGCATGGTACAATGGATACGCCACAGATGAGCCGTCCGGCCTGAAAGGAGTTCAGCAATGAACAGCAGGCAGACGGACCAAACCATCACCGCCCTATATGAGCGGCTGTCCCGTGACGATGAGCTGTTGGGCGACAGCAACTCCATCATAGGACAAAAGCAGATGCTGGAGGACTACGCCGCCCAGCACGGTTTCACCAACTGCGTCCATTACACGGACGACGGCTACTCCGGCGGCACCTTTGACCGCCCCAGCTGGAAACGGCTGCTGGCGGACATCGACGCCGGGAAAGTGGGCACGGTGCTGGCAAAGGACATGTCCCGCATAGGCCGTGACTATTTGCAGACCGGCTTTTATACGGAGGTGCTGTTCCGGGAGCGTGGCGTCCGTTTCATCGCGGTTGCCAATGGCGTGGACAGCGCGGACAAGGCCAGCGGCGAGTTCACCCCGTTCCTCAACATCATGAACGAGTGGTATCTGCGGGATTGCAGTCGGAAACAGGTCGCCGCGTATCAGATACGGGGCAGGGCCGGAAAACCCAACACCGCCAACGCGCTGTACGGCTACCGCAAGGACCCCGAGGACAAACACCACTGGCTCGTCGATGAGGAAGCGGCGGCTGTCGTCCGGCGCATCTTTCGTTTGAGCATTGAGGGGCGGGGACCGGGCGAGATCGCCCGCATCCTCCGGGATGACAAGGTGGAGCGGCCCTCCTACTATCTGGCAAGGCATGGCAGCGGTACGCATCAGAAGAATGTGGACGCTGCCCGTCCCTATGACTGGGCAAACAACACGGTCGCAGAGATCATCGCCAAGCCGGAGTATATGGGCCACACGGTCAACTTCCGTTCCTATAAGGAATCCTACAAGGACAAGCACGCGCGAAAGCGCCCGCCGGAGGAATGGATGGTCTTTGAGGACACGCATGAGGCCATCGTGGACCCGGAGACCTGGAAGCTGGCCCAACAGATACGCAGAACAGTGAAGCGCACAGATAATGTGGACGCGGCTAACCCTTTGACCGGTCTTGTATACTGCGCGGAGTGCGGCGGGAAGATGTTCAACCATCGGAACCGCTCACGGGCGGACAGGGAAAAGCGCGGACTGGACCCGGTTACGGGCCTCTACCCTTATGACCACTACGACTGCGCTACCTATTCCCGGACCATCACCCACACGGAAAGAAAATGTTCCAGCCACTATATCACGACCCGTGCGCTCCGGGCGCTGGTGCTGGACGCCATCCGCGAGGCGAGCGCCTATGCCCTCTCTGACCAGGAAGCGTTCACCCGCCAGGTGCGGGAGGCCTCCGAGATACGGCAGAAGGAGGCAGCCCGTGACCTGAAGCGGCAGGTGTCCCAGGCCAAGCGGCGCTGCGCCGAATTGGACAGCCTCATCAAGAAGCTGTATGAGGCATACGCCACCGGAAAGATGCCTGAGAAGCGATATGAGATGCTGTCCGCCGATTATGAACGGGAGCAGGCGGAGCTGGAGGCGTCCATTGAGGAAACGGAAAAGAAACTGGCCGTCTATGACAGCGACACCGACCGGGCGGAGCAGTTTTTGGCGCTGGCGCGGAAGTACACGGACTTCACCGAACTGACGACGCCCATGATCTACGAGTTCGTGGACAAGATCGTCGTCCACGCGCCGGACCGCTCCACCGGGGAGCGGGTCCAGGAAGTGGACATTTACCTGAAGTTCATTGGCAAGTTCGACATTCCCCAGCCCGAACCTACGGCGGAGGAGCTGGAGAGGATGGAAAAGGACAGGCAGCGCAGGGCATATAACCGGGAGAAATCCCGCCGCTGTACCCAGCGGAAAAAGCAGAGACAGGAGGCTGCGGCAGTATGACGAATCGTGAATTGCTGGATCGGATCGACCGAAATGCCGCTTATATCCGGGAACACCGCCCGCTTTCTGAGGCAGAGATCAAGCATCTGGACGCCTACTATAAGATAGGAACGACGTACAGTTCCAACGCCCTGGAGGGAAACTCCCTCACTCTCTCTGAGACGAAAGTGCTTCTGGAGGACGGCATTACCGTAGGCGGAAAGCCTCTGCGCGACTGCTACGAGGCGGCGGGCCACGGGAGAGCGTATGATCACATGGTCTCGCTGGCCCGAAGCAAGGATTTTCAGCTTACGGAGGATGTTATAAAACGGCTGCACTTTCTGTTCTACAGCGGCATAGACGCCGAGGAAGCCGGACAGTACCGCAAAGGGCAGGTGTTCATTTCCGGCACGGAGTATGTGCCGCCGACTGCCGCGGACGTACCGGTCCAAATGGCCGGACTGATACAGGATTTGAAGCAGAAACAGGCTGCTCTTCATCCCGTGGAATATGCCGCCTATGCCCATCGGCGGCTCGTTGACATCCACCCATTTCAGGATGGCAACGGGCGGACGGCACGGCTGCTGATGAATCTGCTCCTGATCCGGCAAGGCTATTGTGTGGTCTCCATCCCGCCCATTCTCCGGCATGATTATATCGCCGCTCTGCAGCTTGCACAAAGGAGCGAGAACCCCTCCGACGAGGCGTTTGTCCGTTTGATCGCAGAGTGTGAACTGGAGGCGCAAAAGGATTATTGCAGGATGTTCAAGATCCAGCTTCCCGGCAAGGCCAGCCAATAACAGCCCCAACAAATCATAGACACCGCAGCGGCGGCCCGTGAGAGATCGCGGGCCGCTTTTTGCTGCCCATTTTACCCGCCGCACCGCGGCAGAAAGGAAACAATATGAGTTTTATCAATACACCCATCATCATCGGCATAGACCACGGCTATGGGAATATCAAGACCGCCCATTGTTGCTTTAAGACCGGCGTGACCGAATATGACACGGAACCCACTTTCAAGAGCAGTCTGCTCGTCTGGAACGGGCGCTATTACCTCATCGGAGAGGAACACAAGGAGTTCGCCGCCGACAAGATGGGCGATCTGGACTACTATGTGCTGACCTTGGCCGCCATAGCGCGGGAACTGAACATGCGGGATATGACCTCAGCCCGTGTACATCTGGCGGCAGGCCTGCCCCTCACCTGGGTAAGCGATCAGAAGGAGCGGTTCAAGGCGTATCTGCTCCAAAACGACAGCGTGGACTTCACCTTCCGGGGCGTTGACTACCATGTGGAGTTCACCGGCGCTGACGTGTTTCCCCAGGGCTTTTCCGCCGTGGCAGACCGGCTCCGGGAGTTTTCCGGGACCAATATGCTCTGCGACATCGGAAACGGCACCATGAACGTCATGTATATCAATGAGCGCCGGCCCGTACAAAAGCTGTGCTTCACCGAGAAGTATGGAACGAATCAGTGTATGCTCGCCGTGCGGGAGAGCCTGCTGCGGCAGTTCGGCGCGTCGGTGGGTGAAACTGTCATTGAGCGCGTCATCCGTACTGGTACGGCAGATATAAGCGAGCGGTATCTCACGGCCATCCGGGAGGCGGCGTCGGCCTATGTGTCCGGCATCTTCCGCCATCTGCGGGAGCATGAATATGACCCGGAGCTGATGCGCCTGTTCGTGGTAGGCGGCGGAGGCTGCATGATAAAGCACTTTGGCCGGTATGACCCGGACCGGGTGCTCATCATAGACGACATCTGCGCCACCGCCAAGGGCTATGAGTTCCTTGCAGCCCAGAAACGGCAAAAGCGGGAAGGCGTGGTATGAAACACATCTTTGCCGCCACGCTCCGGCTGGACCTGGACAACGCGGACGAGCGGCGGGCATGGGAACGGCTGCGGCAGATGGACAAGCGGCAGTTCCACTCCTACGGCAAGCTGATCGCGGCGGCGGTCAATGAATACTTTGACCGGCAGGAAAAGGAGGCTGCCCTTCTTCGGGCAGTGGAAAAGGCTGTGGAGCGCGGTCTGCGCTCCCAGCCCGCCCCCGCTCCCGGACCCGCGATAGAACGGGACAGCGAGGAAGACATCTCCGCCGCGCTGGATTTCGCGGACAGCTTTTGATACCAGGTCCGCCCCGGTTTGATGCCGCTTCCCTATGAGCAAGACAGCATGACATCAAAACAGCCGGAATTTGATACCACTATATATCCTGCCCAATGAAAAAGCGGGCGTATCTTGTCGAAAGGGAGAGGGAAATGACCGAAAATGAGAAAAAGCTGTTACAGGCAAAGCACCGACTGGAGGAAGCCCAGGCCAGAAACCGCCAAAAAGAGCGAAAAGCCCGGACGAGGCGGCTCATCCAGGAGGGTGCGATCCTGGAGAAAGCCTGTCCGCAGGCTGCATCTATGCCTTTGACCGATTTGGAGGATTATCTTCTCCATCAAAACCTTGGGCGTTCCGGCTGACCGGGACGCCCTCTTTTTTCTCCCGAAGGGCGCACTTACTCACCACTTCGTCGTCGCTCGCTGGGCTAGGCCGGGGTTCACCGCAAGCGGCAAACCCCGGATAGCCCGCGGCGCCTCCTCTCCCCACGCGACCCGCTACGCTGGGCTCGCGTGGGGGCCCCGATCGGCGGTGGTATGCTGCGGCTTGCGCCTTGCACCGTGCGCTCCTGCGGAGGGCCAGCCAACGCCGTGCGCGGCATCGGCTGCACAGGGGTGAAACATGGCTCCCCGCCATCTTTCCCCCCTGTGTGCGCGAAACCTGCCACTGGCAGCTTTCACGCTTTATGGGCGGCAACCCCTGCCGCCCATCTTCTTTTTGGCGGAAGAAACAAAATCGCCCAAAAGCTGGCCCGAAGAATCGGGCCGAATCCCCGCAAATCCCCGCGGTGCGGGCATCTGCGGCATTTACATAGGCACCCGGAAATACCGCGGCAGGGGGGCAAAAATTGACCAGTGCGAACACTTTTGCGCGTACAACTTAAAAATTAGGCCATTCCTCATCTGTAACCCCATAGAAAAAGCACCCCATCCGGCCGTTACTGGCCGGGTGGGGTGCTTACTGTTTTATATGGTAGGTTACTCAAACTTTACGCCGGTGGAAATTGTCAGGTCACAATCTAACTCGACAATCAAAACTTCCCCTTCTTCTGCTGTTATGTATATTGAAAAATCCTCATCTGCGTCAATATACGTATCAATCTTTACTTTATCGGGGGTGAAGTCTTCATTTAGAGTAGCAAGACCTACACCACCCTCTCCATCCGGGGCACTTTTTTGGAGCAGATAATCACCGGCCGGAATGTCTCGCCCGATAACATACGGTGTGGGGCTTGCCTTTAAATGTGCAGTCTTTTCAATATGCCTTGCGACAAGTTCATCTTTCACCTGTTCGTATAGCTTGATAAATGTTTCGTCGTCGTATTCGCTCAAATCAATAACTTGTGATTCTTCAGCAAGCACGACAACAGCAAATATAGAAGTAAACAGAAATACGGTTAAAAGAATGATAGCGACTTTTTTCATGATTTATCCCTCCTTAGCCCATATAATACCATGCTTTACCGGGCCGGCGCTTTTTTAATTATCTATGTGTATACGTATGAAATTAGGCCTCGACTATTTCGTATTCTGGCTCTTGCCCGACTATCTCCATCGGATAATCGCCGGGATTAGACATATGCAGGACTTCCCCGCCGGTTTCGTAGCCGTTCAGCCATTCGTTAAAGTATTCCTGTGCCTCCTCTTCAGTATCGAAGATGCCAAGCGGGCCGTCTTCTTCTTCCGAGTCAAAGGTTTCGCCATCCGGGAAAGTGATAATTACCTTGTAAGCCATGTTCCACGCTCTCCTTTTGTTCTGTATGTATTGGGCTGGCAGGGGGCAGGCCCTTGCGCCGATTATAACATACAAGCAGAGGTGCGGCAATAGCAGGCGCATATTTTTGCAAATTTCGGGCGTTGTAGTGTACTGTGCATATTTAAATAAAATTTTTCTTGAAAATTTACAAAAGCACCAACGCTAAAAAGCTAGTAAATACGGGCCTTTTCAAGTGTATGCACCAAATTTTGCAGTTTGTATTGACAGTGAGTAATCAAAATTGTGTTGACTTATTAGGAAAATTGCATACAAATATATTGTATAAATATAACGCGAACAGTTATCTTTTGGGAGGTGAAGAAATGAATCAGGAACGCGAAAAAATACCGCTGACGCCGGAGGAATGCTCCAAACAGCGCCGCCGCCCGTCTGGCTCTGCGCCCGGAGATGGAACGCTCCGCCGCAGCCCGCCTGCAAGCCGCCTATGGCGATGAGTTCAAGGCCGTCACACTGTATGACAGCAAGCTGGATGTGCGGGATATGCTGGGCGAGAGAGCGCAGCGGCCGAGGAAAACAGTGGACCGCCAACAGAAACGAGGGACAAAGCATAGAGAATGGGAGCGATAAGGTAATTCCTAAATATAGAGATAGGGTTTGATGCTACATGAGAAAGAATGATACCAGTAGTTTTCATCGAAGTGAAACTTCTCATTGACACAAGTTTACAAATGTAATACACTGGTAAAAAAGGATTCTATGAAAGGGGGCTGGACATGAGCAAGGAACGGTTTTCAATACCTCCACGGCGGTTCCGGGGAGAAACGGCCGTCGTTGCGTCGCGGCTCCCCGTTGAACTTATTTCCCTTCTGGATGATCTGAGCCATAAGACGGGGCGGTCACGAAATGAAGTGATACAGCTGTGCCTTGAATATGCTATCGACAATATGGAAGACGATAACGACGAAGCCGGGCCGGATGGCGGGCAGGCGGAACTGGATATGGTCCGCATCATCGTGGAACAAGTAAAGGCGAAGCTGGCCCTGCTCCCCGGTGACAGCAGCCGGGAAAAAGCGGCGCTGGACGCGCTGTTGGATGACCTGAAATTCTCCGCCCTGGGAAAGTCGAAAAAGGATACCCGCGATATTGACGCCCACCTGCTCTCCCTGGCCAGCCGTATGGCGGCGGAGGTGGACAACCTGGTCGATATCCATTCCAGCGAGGTGAACGGCCTGGCGGAGATCAGGATCGAGATGCAGGCGTTGATACAGGAGCGTAATATCCAGCGAAAAAAATAAACACATATTTGGGAGGCAAAGGTATGGCGCTGTTTGATGTGATCAAATATAACGGCGGACCTGACGTACTGGCGTGGAAATACCCGACCGAGGAACTGGGCACATGGTCCCAGCTGATCGTCAACGAGGCTCAGGAGGCCGTGCTGGTGAAGGGCGGGCAGGTCTATGACGTATTTGGCCCGGGAAGGCATACCCTGTCCACCGCGAACATCCCCCTGCTGCGGCACGTGGTCAACCTTCCTTTTGGCGGCCGGTCGCCGTTCACCGCCGAGGTGTGGTACATAAACAAGGCCTACAAGCTGGACATACCATGGGGAACGCCCACGCCCATCCAGCTTCAAGACCCCAAGTATTCTGTGTTCATGCCCGTCCGGGCCAACGGTACGTTTGGTATCCGCGTCAACGACTCAAAGAAGTTCCTGGTAAAACTGGTCGCCACTCTCTCGTCCTTCGACCATGATACGACTAGCAAATACTTTCGTGGCCTGTATGTGTCGCAGATAAAGGACGCCATCTCGTCCTACTTGGTACAGAAGAAGGTAAGCGTACTTGAGGTGAACTCCTACCTCAATGAGTTATCCGAGAGCCTTCACCAAAGTATCGCGCCAGGTATGGCCCCCTACGGGTGGAACTCGTTTCGTGTTTTGTGAACGACATCAGCGTCCCTGAGGATGACGAGGCGGTACAGCAGTTGAAGGCCGCTCTTGCCAAGCGCGCAGAGATGAACGTCATAGGGTACAACTACCAACAGGAGCGCACCTTTGACGTGCTGGACAGCGCGGCGAAGAACGAGAGCTCCGGCGCGGCCTCTTTCATGGGGGCTGGCATGGGCCTGGGTATGGGCCTCGGCGCGGCCGGCGCCTTCGGGTCTGCGTTCGGTGACTTGGCAAAGGGCCTTGATGTGACAGGGCAGAGCACACCCGAAACGTCTGCCGAATCCTCCGCAAAATGTCCCAGCTGCGGGAGCCCCGTTCCCGACACTGCCAAGTTCTGCCCGGAGTGCGGCAACGCCCTTGGCGCCCGGTGCCCCAAATGCGGTACGGCTCTCACCGGTACGCCTAAATTCTGCCCGGAGTGCGGAGAAAAGCTGTAAGGAGAGAAGACGATGTTTTGTGTGAAGTGCGGGGCCACTTTGCCTGATGGGGCCAATTTCTGCCCCAACTGCGGCGCGCCGGTCAGCCGGACGAAAGGCTGGCCAGGAAAGAAAGAAGTAAAAACGGTCCAATTCCGATGCAAGGGCTGCGGGCATGTGATGGAGATAGACCCGGACAGCCCCGTCCTGCGGTGCTCTGTCTGCGGGTCCAACGAGCTGATCCTGGAGGATACTGATGTAACCGTGGAGAGGATCCGTAGCCGTGCCAAGAGAGAAGAAAACCAAACATACAGAGACGTTCAAACTGGTTGGCAGAGAATTCGGGAAAAAGAGATCGATGCTCAAAATTTAGAGGCTGCATACCAAAGAGATAGTAAAGAAGTTCGCTCATATTGTGGGCTGCTCTTTTTCACCATTCTCCTAATTATATTTTATGGGATCCTTCTATGTCTAGCTTTGTTCCTTAAAGTCGTTACTCCCACTGTTATCAGTATAATCGGAATCGTGTTTTGCTTGTTGTCTATTTTAAGCGGGTATAAGTCGATCAAAGGGGGACGAGGACTAAGTATCGTACTTATAATTCTGGTGATCATGCTGTTTTTCCCATACCTATACTATGCTTCAGAAGAAAGTGATGAACTAAACAAAATAGGGCATAGTGAGACAAGACTACAGACAATGGAACAACAGGCTACCGGCACAGCACAAGTGCTGCCAGTCCCAGATACCAACAATGAGCGTATATCTGTCAATGATCAAAGCCTCATCTCATTTTATTAATTCTTCCTTATGCGGGCAATGTGTAGCAACCTGAAACGCAAAACCATACCAAAGAAAAGAATAAGAGGAGGAACATTATGAAAAAGGCGTTATCACTTCTGATGGCAGCGACCATCATCCTTTCGGCGTCGGCCGTCGGGTTCTGCGAGAGCGGCGCGAACGCCGAGGGCACCTCGGCTATTGAAGTCACCTATGACAACCAGGACCCGGAGAGCATGATGGAGGCGGTCGAGTCCGCTGTAAACGCCGGGTCTGACGCAGTCACCACAGCGACCGATGCGCTGCTGACGGCAATTGGTGACACATACGATGGCTACAGCGCGAATATCGCAGCAGTAGAAGGCTTTTATACCGACACTCTGAATATAGCCTGCCAGCTCTATGCCACACTGCGGACCATTTCTATCGATTACTATAAGTGCCTTGCCGCGCAGGGACTCGATGATTACGATGCCTGGAACGGCGCAATGGATGATTTCTATGAAGCCTGGGATGACGGAATGGACGATTTCTATGAAGTTTGGGATGGCGTCTACGAGGATGTTTACGACCGGTGTGATGACGCCATCGAGAGCGCTTCTGATCAGCTTGATTATTCGGAGTATTCCGATGTGTGGTCGGATATGTATGACGCCTATTCCGACGCCTGGTCTGATATATACGGAGAGCATTCCGATGCCTGGAGTGACCTCTATGGAGACCATTCGGATGTGTGGAGCGCCTTTTATAGGGGCAAGACTGACGTGGATGATATCCTCCGGCTCAATAAAGAGAGCGGTACTTCTGAAAGCACCGGTATAGAAATGGATGCTGCGCTCCTGAGCGCCGCTTCCGCTTCCACCGTTGAGGAGATCGAGGAGCTGGCGTCGCAGGGTATTGAGAGTACGTTGTCGGCTCTGAATGCCGAGTTCGAGACGATGGCCAGTGACATAGACACATACCAGGAATATGTGGACAATCGGGAGGCTATAGAAGCGTTCTATGACAAGGTGCTCGCCACTTCCGAATCTCTCTGCGCTTCTATGTGCGTATTTAGCGTAGACATAGCTAACATCATTCTGGCCGCCGATATGGACAAGAATGATATGTACGACGAGCTTGAGGAGATAAAAGACTGCATCTATGACGACGCCGCGGACGACATTTATGACGGCATCTATGACGGGCTCCTGGAAGATATGAACGACGCCTTTTATAGCGGTGTGCTGGAAGACAGAGATGACGACATACCCTATGCCGACTGGTCCGGTATCCGTTCCGACGCTTACAGAACTTGGTCTGATGCCCGGTCCGACGCTTACCGGCAGTGGTCCGATATGCGCTCGGATATTTACAGATTCTGTTCCGATCTGCGGACGGCTGTATTCAGAGGCGATATAGACAGGGCCCAGGAAAAGGCCGCAGACTTCTATGCCGACTATGCAGAGCTGGTTCCGGAAGCCGCCGCAACACAGACCAATGAGGCGGAGGCTCCTGCGCCAACCGATGTCCCCGCGCCTGCCGAAGAGCCGGTTGAGGAGGCCACCGAGGCCCCTGCTTCTGCGGAGGGCATACGGCCTGAATTCAAGGCCGCGATGGACAGCTATGAGGCATTCTACACCGAATACTGCAATTTGCTGGCGCAATACAAAGAAAACCCGACTGACTTGGGACTTCTCGCAAAATATGGTGAGATGATGGCGAAGGTAAGTGAAATGGATGAAGCATTTGACGAATGGGACGAGGATGAAATGAACAGCGAGGAATTGAAATACTACCTTGATGTCAGCAATCGCGTTATGAAAATGTTGGTCGATGCCGCTGGATGAACATCAAGCCAATAGAGGAACTTCCAATAGCGAAACAGACTGCTCTCCCATCTTTGGGAGGCAGTCTGTTTCGACAGAGTCTCAACTGCGATTCAATTGTAGCTTTTTCTTGTGCTGCGTGTTATACTTTTGAATTGTAGTGGCAATACCAATTAAACTTGCTCCACACAGGCTTTCATCAGTTGATAGAGAGGGAGAAACGCTCATGAAAGGTGTTATTATTAGCAGACTATTATGTGTGGTACTGGTATGTACCCTAATCACGACGGCTCTCTCATCGTGTAACGCCTCTAATGATGCCGATTCATCAGTATCTGCTGTGCAGGATAATGGCAAACCATCAGCAATAACGGATATTGCCGTCAGTCAAAATGACGAACCTACAAAGAGGGCAGATTCCTCCTTGGTTACTGCTCCAGACTCAGCTTCACCCATGCCCTCTTTGCCAGCCGTGATCATGACCCAAGAGCAGCAGAACTCTATCAATATGCTGAACTACCTCACCGTCCTGGTCCAGGAGATACAGGAATCCAAGAATAGCCGGCTATACCTTGAATCTGCCTATTCTGAGCTCATCAACAACACGGAGCCAAGTATCGTGGATGAGTTGACGTTGGATGAGTATGAGAAGATCCTCACGGTCATTGAGAACTACCGCATGACGACTGTGCAGCGTGAGCGCTTGCAATACATATATGAGCAGAACAGCGCATCTGCTATTCGTTCCGCACTTCCGAACTCGCTTGCGGTGCTGGGTGTCGCGCAGTCTGGGAATCCGCTGAAAGCGATCGTCTCGCTGGCTTATGCGGCCGTAGACTCAGTGAACAGCTACAATTCATATACGCAGCAGCTGGATCTGCAATATCTGCAGGATGGTTGGGCACTTGATGACAAGGAGGCTGCCAACCTGCATGACAGCAGGACCAGCATGTTCAGCTATATGGTCAGAGTCTCCCGGGACCTGCCTACCGGCATCACACTGAGTGAAGAGGCTGTCAACGACTTTGTGGAATGGAAAAACAAGGACAATGTCACAAGCCGTATCCGCTGGCTGGAGTCGAACCAGGCTACATATCGGTTCTTCGGCGAATACTGGCTCGTTCTGGCCGACAGCTATTTTGAAAACGAAAACTATGAAAAATGCCTCAATGCTATAGCATCTTATGACGCGCTGGACAACAGCATATTCCGTCGGGATATCCGTTTCGCACAGACACTTCCTTACGCCATCGTTTCAGCCCAAGAAACACTTGACGGTGACACATATGTTGAGATTGCCGACCACTTTGCCCGGCTGATCGTAGAGAACACGAATAACAGCGACTGGTCCCTTCGCTATTTTGCGGCGCAGACCTATGCGGACCTGTATGCGGTGACTTCTGACCGTGCATATCTTCAAAGTGCGTATGACCTGGCCTATGACAATGTAAATGAGCTCGTCCCTAAGCAGCATGAGCTGAACAGTACCTACCTCGCGGATGTGGTGGAAGCTACGGCAGAGAAAGG
Organism: uncultured Oscillospiraceae bacterium; assembly: GCA_947626265.1. Taxonomy (GTDB): domain Bacteria; phylum Bacillota; class Clostridia; order Oscillospirales; family Oscillospiraceae; genus CAJOIG01. Next base: position 3,672 of record CANQRM010000005.1, on the reverse strand, counting down.
CGCCGACAAAGAGGAGAAGGAGACCATCAAGGCCTATAACAAGCTCCTGAAGGAGACACGCAAGACCGAGTTGCCGCCGGTATATGAGCCGCTTCGCCTGAATTGTGAGTTGCTGAGCGCGTTGGCCGACCAACTGGATATCAGCCGAACCCAGAGGGAGGATATCGATAAGATCCTGCACCCGAACGGTGAGCGGTTGTTCCTGAATGTGCCGCTGGATGAACAGTCCTATTTTGCTGCAGATTCCTCGTTCAGTATGAACGATGTATCGGCAAAGTATGATGGTAGTAAGCTCTCTGATTCGGAGATCACCATTCCGGCTCTGTATGTTCCAAATGGTGCTTCTGTTACGATGACCGTTACCGGCGAGGGTGAGACGCAGACATATGAGGATTGGTCTCTTGACGATGTGAATCGGCACAAGTCCGAAGACCCTCAAGACTTTACTGCCACTTTCAGCAGCGGCGATGCCAAGCATGCCACATTTGCGGACGGCGATATTATCACGGTGTCGGTTCTGCCACCGGAAGGACAGGAGGATGTGCAGGCTATCAGCATCCAGTTCAAGGTGCACAAAGAATCGGGCTTCCTGGGCATCTCGTCCACGGAGTTTGAAAGGGTCGAAGCATGAAAAAGCGGCTTGTCTGCTGGGTGTTGGTCATCATCTCGTTGGTATCATTCGCTGTTCCGGCTTTTGCCCATGATAAGGCCAAACATGATGAAATAATAGAATATGTATTGTTTGGAAATAAGCATTACAAGAAAGGCTTAGACGAGAACAGCGAGGAATATAAGTGCCTCGACAACTTAGAAAAAGCTGTGGCGATTTGCCTTGATCAATATGATGAACGATATATAAATGAACTTCAGGATCTTAATGACTGTGGTATTCATGGACTTCCTGAAAGCATTGATGAAATAAAGTTTAAAGGAAATCAACACCACCGTAGAAAGACTCATAAAGGCTGGAATGCCGTTTATCCAGAAGATGCCCATTGGGAAGAACGCAAAACGATTCTTCTTCAGACAGTAAATGATGTCTTTAGTTTTAAACTAATGGCTGGGAAGTGGACGTTGTTTGGCATCCCGAAAGATTTTGGCTATAAAGAACAATGCGATGCTTTTGCTGCATTATTATATTACTTGCATGTTTTGGGCGACTTCGATGCATCTGAAAGTAGGAGTGTTATTGAGAATGATGTAATTTCTTTGACGAGGACCAATCCAAGCGATGATAATCCGGATCTCTTTTGGGAACTAGAGCGCATTCTCCCCATCGTTTGTAAAGCCTCGGTCAAAGCTGGCGATTATAGCGGTTTAGAGGTGGACATCAAAATGCTAGAACAGGAAGCCAGAGAACTGGGTGGCGTAAATGATGAAAACTTACAGCAGTATCGTGACATTGTGAAAAGGCTTTTGGATCACTTGGAGAGCAAAGTACCAGGCATGCTTCAAAATGAACCTTTTTTTAGTAAAGTCTTTGGCGATTAAGGCCGGAACAATCACAAATAAGCATTTATTCAACCGAAAACCTTGGGCGTCCATTAAGTCCTCATAAGGGCAAAAGGCACCTGCCTGACCTTGTTCCTGCTCGAAGCGGTGCGAAAATATTAAACGTCTGCACAAAAGCCCCATAGGAAACCATCCCCGGTTTCTAGCTAGGGAACTGTTAATATAATCCTGTCAAAATGATGGGCGCTTTTGGATGGGATCACTTGCAAATTGGTACCCCCTTCACTTGGAAACGGAACAAAACGCCGTAAAGCGGCGGATGATACAGGCGCCGTCGGGCGTAAGCGATATAACGTATGAATAAGGCAAGAGGAACAACGAACAATCACCGTCGTTCCTCTGGTAGTGTAGAATAAAATGCGCAAAAAGGGATAGGCAGAAAAAGAGACAAGGTTTGCAGTCTCTGGTAGAATGAGGTTACCACACACCATTCTTGAAAGGAGAAAGCAAACCATGTCCGAGAAGATTGTACAGCTGAACGAGGAAGTAATCAAGGGCCAGATCAAAGAATTGGTCCGCGGGAGCGTGGAAGAAACGCTCAATGAGCTGCTGGAGGCGGAAGCCGAGAAGCTGACCCAGGCGGCCCGGTATGAGCGCAGCGAGGCCCGCCAGGGCTACCGCAGCGGCCATTATGACAGGAATCTTACCACGACCTCCGGCAATGTCACCTTGCATGTGCCGCGCCTCAAGGGCGTTTCCTTCGAGACAGCCATCATAGAGCGGTACCGCCGGCGGGAGAGCAGTGTGGAGGAAGCGCTCATAGAGATGTATCTGGCAGGCGTCTCTGTACGTCGGGTGGAGGATATAACGGAAGCTCTCTGGGGAACGAAGGTCTCGCCGTCCACGATCAGTGAGCTGAATAAGAAGGCATATGTGCATATCGAGGACTGGCGGAATCGTCCGCTGCGGGGCGGGAAGTATCCATATGTCTATGTGGATGGGATCTATCTGCGCCGCAACTGGGGCGGAGAATATGAAAACGTAGCCATTCTGGTCGCTATTGCAGTCAACGAAGACGGCTACCGTGAGATTCTGGGCGCTGCCGAGGGCATGAAAGAGGACAAATCCAGTTGGGTGAGTTTCTTCCAGTGGCTCCGCGGCCGTGGGCTGGACGGTGTGAAACTCATTGTTGGGGACAAGTGCCTGGGGATGCTGGAGGCAGTGGGCGAAGTATACCCGGATGCCAAGTACCAGCGCTGCACCGTCCACTTTTACCGGAACGTTTTCTCTGTCATTCCCAGGTCCAAGATGAAAACGGTAGCCAGGATGCTCAAAGCGATCCACGCCCAGGAGAGCAAGGCCGCCTGCCGGAAGAAGGCGAAAGAGGTGGCAGAAATGCTCCGGGCCATGCGGCTGCCTGAGGCAGCCAAGAAAATAGAGGACGGCGTGGAGGAAACGTTGACTTACACCGACTTTCCCTCGGAACATTGGACACGCATCCGAACGAACAACGTCCTGGAGCGGCTCAATCGCGAGATCCGCCGGAGGACGAGAGTGGTTGGCTGCTTCCCGGACGGGAACTCTGCTCTCATGCTGGTCTGTGCCCGCCTGCGTCATGTTGCCGGCACCCAATGGGGAAATAAGAAATACATGAACATGAAGCACCTGGAGGCCATGGAGGAAACCTCCGCTATTGCTTGCTGAGCTTACCTACCAAAGACTGCAAACTGTTTTTGCGCATAATCCTTGACATTACCGTTCCTCTTGCCTTTAAAATTACCCTTGACAACTGCTCTCTTGGGAAAAAGGAGAAAGAGTTCTGACCGATGAGGGGGTCTGGTTTGCCAGAACCTCGAATCTTCAGAACTCTTTCGACGTGGTCGGAGTGAGGTGACTTGAACACCCGGCCTCTTGGTCCCGAACCAAGCGCGCTACCAACTGCGCTACACCCCGATACCTTATTCTCCCGTCGTTCCCCCTCTGGGGCCCCCGCGAAAGCCCAATGCAATGGGTTTCGCGGGGAGAAGGAAAACCCCCTCTGGGGCCCCCATGAAAGCCCAACGAAGTGGGTTTCATGGGGAGAAGGAGGAAGTTTTTTGACCGATGTCTGCGGCCTCGCTTGCGAGGCCGCGGCATCTCCAAAAAACTTCCGACGTGGAGCAGGTGAAGGGAATCGAACCCTCGTATTCAGCTTGGGAAGCTGATGTTCTGCCATTGAAC